>JACRPY010000002.1:363750-727500 GCA_016222945.1 Methanobacterium sp.
TGAAGAAAATATTGCAAAAGTCACTAAAGTGCTGGGGGTTCTAAAGGAAGTAGAGACAGCTATAAAAGATGGTAATAATCCACAAGGTAAATTAGCAGAACTAAAAAGCTCAATTGATGAAATGGATAATGGAATTAATCTTTTAGCAAATAATAAAGATAATATAAACCAAAAAATCATTGAAGCTTCATCAAAATTGAATTTAGTTAACTCTAAATGGCCTACGGTTAGAAGTGCCATTCAAATAGCTGCACTAAAGCTTAATTCAATTAATGAAGGAGATATCGATAAATTAATCTCCTATTCAAACATGGATCAAGGTGATGTACAAAATTACTTTGAAAGCCCTGTAAAAATGGATAAAAAACACATTTATCAGGTAGATACATATGGATCTGCACTTTCACCATTTTATATGGCCATATCATTATGGATTGGGTGTATTATAGCAATTGCAATGATTACCATGAGGATAAAGAAAGGTACTAAAAAGTATACGGCCGAAAGTGTTTATATTGGACGAATGGGTCTATTTTTGATAATAGGAACAATACAGGCATTACTGGTTGCAGCAGGGTCAATATTATTACATGTGCAAATGTCATCAGCGTTGCTATTTACAGTAACCACGTTATACATTGGTTTATGTGCCATGATAGTGGTTTATTCGTTAACATCAGCCTTTGGAAATGCTGGAAAAGCTGTTGCAATTGTAATACTGGTCTTGCAGATAACTGCAACAGGCGGAATTTTCCCTGTGGAGATTCTTCCACCATTTTTCCAGTCAATACATCCATATTTACCATTAACTTATGCTGTTGGAGCTCTCCGTGAGGTGGTTGCAGGAGTCATATGGCCTATTTTCTGGTATAATATTGCAATTTTGGCATTGTTTCCAGTTGCAGCCTTCCTTTTAACTTTGCTAATTAAAGAAAAGGTAGATAAGAGGGCAATGTGGATGGAAGATAAATTAAAAGATAGTGGTTTGTTTTAAAAACTAGGAAGATCTAACAACTAAATTATTTAAGCTAAATTAGGATATTTCCTAATTTCATTTTTTTCATCCATGACTAATATTTTAATTTTCATTTTATTTGGATATTAAGTATCTTCGACTGCCTATAGTAGAAGATAAAGCTTAAATTTAATTAAAAACAAGCCTTAATTATGGATTTATATATCAAAGAAACTGGCCAGGAGAACAATGAAACCATAATCTTCCTCCATGGAGGGGGAATATCTGGCTGGATGTGGGATAAACAAATAGAAGCATTCAGTGATTATCACTGCATCGTTCCAGACCTTCCAGAACATGGGAAAAGCGTTGGAGTTAAACCTTTCACTATGGGATGCGCTGCAGATATTATAATTGATATTATCAAAAATAAAGCCCATAATGGAAAAGCTCATCTTGTGGGAATATCTCTCGGTGGCCAAATCATTGTCCAAATTTTAAGCAAGGCCCCTGAAATTGTAGATCATGCATTAATAAGTGGAACGCTTGTCCACACTATTCCACACACTGAAACATTCCTAAAACTACTAAATTACTTGATTAAAGCATATGAACCAGTTAAAGACACTAATTTTTTCATAAAAGCCAATATGCGAACTTATAATATGCCGAAAAGTCTTTTCAGTGAATTTAAAGAATCAACACGCCTTATAAAACCTGATTCATTAAATAGAATTCTTAAAGAAAATATGCTTTTTAAAATGCCTAATGGTCTTGAAAAAGCTAATGCGCCGGTTCTTGTGATGGCTGGTGAAAAAGATTATAAAATAATAAAAGAATCGGCAAGAGACCTTCTTAATATTCTTCCCAATTCCAGAGGAGCCATGGCTTTAAAAGTAGGGCATATGTGGAATATAGAAAATCCAGAGCTTTTTAACAATGTTTTAAGGGCATGGATTACTGGTGAAAAGATTCCAGACGGTGTTGAACCAATTAGCTTTTAGGTTATTTGAAAGTGAATTAGATAAAAGAAAGAACATTAGAGGGTTTGCTATTTTTTTAAATTCAATCTTAACTTCCAGCTCATCCTATTCATGGTAAAATATTACTTCTTTAGGTTATGATTTAGGCTTTAAAATGAAGTTCACCATAAAACATTTTAATAATAAACATATGAATAGTTATAGGTGCGGATGCACTGTAGGCTGGAGATTTTCAACAAATCGAGGATTTTAAAGAGAATAAGTGATATTTAATGACTATAAAAACTAAAAAATTGCAGGATATGGAAATTTTACGTACATTTGCAATTATTCTTATAGTGGGGTTTCATTCACTCACTTATTTACAATTCCCATATAAGGAGCTGATTTATGGAGGATATATCGCGGATATTGGTCTTAGTCTATTCCTTTTTATATCCGGATTTCTTTTGTACTACAATTATAAAGATATAAACTTTAAAAACGGTTTAAAAACGTTCTATTATAAAAGGGCTGTTCGTATTTATCCCCTTTACTGGTTTGCATTAATTGTTACATTTGCTTCACTGATTTATGCTTATGGATTCATTTCATTTCCAACAAACCAGCCGACAGCAATATTGAGTTTCAGCACATTATTATCAGGTGTTTTAGGGCTTCAAGGTTTGACAGAGGGCAATACTGGTTTAAATTTAAGTCTTTTCTGGTTCATTGGCGTGATACTAATTTATTATTTTCTCTATCCCTTCTTTACGAAGCCTAAAAATTTAATTAACATGTTTTCAGTTAGCTTAATCTTATTCTTTGCACTGTATTTATTGAGCTTCAAATTAAATATTATAACATTATTATTCTTTTTTTATTGGATGTTTTTTGCAGGGATAGCAATATGCTGGCTTAATGATAATTACAAATCTTTCAAGAACATAAAAACTTATTTTAAGGACATGACATTTAAAAGGTTATTTGAACATGTTTTGCCATTACTTCTTTTAATTCTCCTATTACAAACATCACCTAATATTAACTGGATTTATATCATTATATTGCTTTTAATAACGTTGATAATTTATGCTATGGGAAAATTTCTTGTATCTTATCTAACTAAGGACTATAGAGGTTTCTTTAATTCAGTGACTTATAGTATCATCACAAAGATTTCTTACGGTTCTTATGCAATATATTTATTGCATGTAACAATCTTTGCAATAATCGCAGTTATGATAATCAAATTCCAGTTAAATGGCTTTCAAAATCTTATTTTTCTATCAGGAATTCCTATTTCTTTTATTGTAGGGTATTATGTTCAGATTGTAGAGAGTAAATTAATTAGATAATAAGGATGCTATGCAGAGAGCGCTGTTAAAAGGCATCGCAATATTTTTTACAAAATTTTTAATTTCAAATTCATTACTTACAAAATACATTCAATTTTTCTATTTCAATTCTATTTTTTATTAAATAAATCTTCTGCAGGACAGCCTAATTCACGCTGTTTACAGTTCCCACAAGTTAAAAAGCCTCTAACTAGTGCATTACCTGTAAATGAAAGAATCAACAATGCTGCAATCAAAAATAATATTATCCATGAGAAAGTATATATTAAAAGGATAATTCCACCAATTAAGGGGAAAATAAAGACCAGCATGTCCGGAATCATGTCTTTCCAGCTTAATTTCTTTTGGGAAAATTTGGAAGAGTCTCCTTTTTTAAAGAACAAAGCACTTAAACGGCCTTTACCAAAACCGCAAATCTTACCATAATAATAGCAATTGACACAACCATTTTTTAAAAGCCTAATTTCTAAAAAAATACAGTACAAAAGATAGGAAATAGCGTAAACTAATCCTAAGCCCGAGAGAATGTAAGCGCCAATGATGTAAATGGATAATGAAACTATATTGGACAAGAAGACAATCCATAAGGGGTAGTTTTCATAGCAGTGATTTTCCATATTTAAATTATTTAATTATAAAGTATTAATATTTTAGGTGATTATGAAGGTCAATGTTTAGTTTATTAGATAAGAAATGGAATTCTATGAAAATTTAAGAACCGAAAATAGTTTAAACAGTAAAAAACATTAATTTATTTACTTGAATTAAAAAATATCAAGATTAGAATCTTAAATAGGAGAAAAGATGCCAAAAGAGATAAAAACCATCACTTTGAAAATTTTTGGCGGTTTGGCAAGTGTTAATTGCTATCTTATAAAAACAAATGATGGATTTATTCTTATAGACACAGGAGATTCTGGCAAACGCCATGAACTTGAAAAAGAGATTAATAATGCTGGTTGTGAACCTGGAAATCTAAATCTAATCGTGATAACTCATGGAGATTCAGATCACACTGGTAATGCAGCTTATCTTCGTGAAAAGTTCGATACAAAAATAGCCATGCATCAAGGAGATTCTGGAATGGTACAAAAGGGTGACATGCTCTGGAATAGGAATGGAAACCTTCTTTCTAAGATGATAAGTCCGTTCATGGGATTAGGTAAATCTAATAGATTCACACCTGATTTTTATGTGGAAGAAGGCTATGATCTATCTGAGTATGGATTAAATGCTAAAATTATTCATATCCCTGGCCATTCTTTAGGATCTATTGGAGTACTAACAAAGGGCGGAAATCTGTTTTGTGGAGACCTGTTTACCAACACCAAAAAACCGGCCATTAATTCGATTATGGACGATAAAGTGGCAGCAGAGGCAAGTATTGAAAAATTGAAAGATTTAAATGTTGATATAGTTCATCCAGGTCATGGTAAATCTTTTCGAATGGAGTTCGTCATCTTGGTTAGATAAGTTAATAATAAAAGCACAGAACAATTTAAATGATTTTTTCACATCATAATATAAATTATTTATCGGTAGGTTTCCATGGAAGATGCTAAAAAGAATAAAACAGATGTTAATGAGTTAGATAACGAAAAAAAGCTATCTTCCCAAATGGAAAAACAGTTATCTCCTGCTAGGTCTATACTTAAAATTATAATAGCTATATTGGCCTTCATATGGTTTTTGGCAGGCGGTTCAGCCCAAACAGTTTTATCTTTGTCAGGTGGAGCAATTGGTTTAACAGGAGTAGTGACTTTTCTTATCCGAAACCCAATTTCCTTTTTAATTATAGGCATTATTCAGGTAGTTTTAGGCCTGATTTTTTATATATTTGGTTCTTCATTCTTGCTATTAACGGTTTTCCATTTTTTATGGTCTATAAGATGGTTTTATGGCTACAAGAAGTATCGTCATTTAAAAAATCCAAATTTGGTTAAGTGATAATTATTTAGGATAAAAAGGATTAAATTATATTAAAAGAGGAAATATTTTAGGGGAGGGGAAACGTTAATATGAAAATAGGAATTATAGTTCATTCCCAGACGGGCCATACTAATGAAGTTGCTCAAAAGCTCCAAGAAAAGCTTTCAGCAGCTTTAGATGAAGTAGAGATCCAACAGCTAAGGTTAGAAGGTGGACAACAGGTTTCTAATGAAAATAGTAAGATTGAAAATCCTCCGGATGTAAGTGCATATGATGCGCTTATTTTCGGTGCTCCAGTGCAGGCATTTTCTCTTTCAAAGGTAATGAACATTTATTTGGAGCAAATTCCATCTCTTCAAGATAAGAAAATCGCACTTTTTGTCACCAAGGGCCTACGTTTTGAATGGACTGGTGGAACTCGTGCAATTGGCCAGATGAAAAAGATATGTCAATCTAAAGGCGGAATAATCATGGGAACCGGTATAATTGTTTGGAATAAACAGCGCGATGGAAAAATTGATGAAGTAGCCCAAAAATTCAGTGAATTGTTTTGATTTGAATTAATATTGAAAAGATCATTTCACGAAAAACAAAGTAAATGGGTTAATAAGGAATGGCATTTTTTATGCAGGTGCCTATCCTGATCCACTGCATTGAGGACATTTAACTCTTGTGGGGCACACATGTTGTATTAATGTGTTCCGTTCTCCACATCTCGAGCATCTATTGAGGTATGTATAAAATTTGGCTTGACACTCACCACAGATGTAATATAGTCCATGGCCATGGCAGGTTGGACACACAATACTGCCGGTACCGCCACATTCTGGGCATGTTACGCTGTTTACGGAATTTTGCTGATTTTCAGATGATTCCTGTTTGTTTTTCTGATTTTCTTGATTATTATACTGTCCAGATCCAGGGTTAGAACTTTGAATGCCAATATCTGATTTATTAGTTTTATTAAATTTTTTGATGGCTATTACTCCAAGAGCAACACTTAAAACTATTAAAATAGCCATAATTAAAATCAATAATTTTCCCTTTTTACTCAATTTAATTCCCCTGGATAAAACATATTATTGAGCTTATTTTTTGCAGAATCCTTTTTTTATTTAGATTTTTTTTCAATTTTCTTCCAAGTATAGATAATAACTGCAATTTGTGCCAGAAGGAGGATTGATGTCATTATAACGTCATTCCAGCCTAATAAAAAGCCTCCTTTGAGCGTGCCCACAGCTGAGGATGTACTCCATGTTAATGGCCACATAATCAACAGATTGGAAGTTATACGGAAGATTGCAGCAAATAATATACCAAATAGTGCTAAAACCACTACTTCGGCCATAGGATATGTTCCAATGTGATAAGCACCTAAACTTATCCCTGCAAGTAAAATACCGGGAATTATTCCAAAAGCTTTATCAAAACGAAGTTGAAGCCAACAGAATATAAAGAAAGGTTCCCATAGAATCAATGCATTTGTTAAAAAGTGTGGTATTAAATTAGTTCCATAGAAAGAATATGTGCTTAGGGCATAATAAAGGAAATATGCAGCTATTAATATGCTAATAATTAAACTGGGAACTATGCCTTCTTTTTTAATACCTAAATCCTTTAAAGAACCATTTTCATGCCATAAAAGCCACCATACAGGGAATACTACTAGTAAAAATGTTAGAATAAACTCATAAACTGTCTTAATCACGCTACCTTCAGGTAAATGTACCATTAAATAGTAGCCTCCACCAATCATTATTAGGGCAGTGATCAAAGCTATAACCGTATCACTTGAAGGATCCCATGCAAACCATCTTTTATTTAAGAAATTATTAGCCATATAATACATCTCTATTTACAGATTTATTTTAGAAATTAATAAATATTAGGGTTTTGATTAAATACAATTATATAAAATAGTTTTTTATGATCGCATTGATTTAAATCTTTTAAATTAAGGGAAATGACTATTATGGAAATTAAATATAAGAAAATAAAAGATTTTAAGGAAAGAGAACTGCAAGAACTGTTTTTATCAGTGGAATGGGACTCTGGAAATTATCCGAATAAATTAAAAAGAGCAATAATGAATTCTCACGCTGTTTATTCTGCGTGGGATAATGATAAATTGGTTGGATTAATTAATTCTTTATCTGACGGTGTAATGACAGTTTATTTCCATTATTTATTGGTAAATCCTGATTATCATGGCAATGGAATTGGAAAGAAGCTGGTCAATTTAATGCTTGAAAAATACAAAGATTTCGCAAGGAAAGTTGTAATTGCATATGATAGTGAGGTTGAATTTTATAAAAAATGCGGCTTTGAGGTTGGAGAAGATAAAAGCGCCATGTTTGTCACTTATCTTAAAACATAGTTAGTTAACAGTTTTATTAAATTTATCAATTAAAAATCATAAGGAGGGTGAAAATATGGAAGAAAAACCATTTTTAGATGAAAATTCTAAACCTACAGAAGATTCATTGAAAACAGTATTAGGGAATGCATTTGCCTATTATGAAACGTTAATGGATATTGCAGATTCCTTTTCCAAGGATTGGAATTTCTTTAAAAGCAGTGGCTGGATGTTAAAGGTGCATGATCGGAAAAAAGCATTATTTTATATAGTTCCGCTTAAAAATGAATTTAAAATCAGCATGGCAATACGTGAAAATGAAAGAAAAGCTTTCTTAAAAGATGATAAATTAAAAATGATTCATAACATGATTAAATCAGCAAAACAATATAGGGAAGGTTATGCACTTCGATTTAATGTAAATGATGACGAAGATTTCGAAATAATAGAGCCGTTAATTAAAAAATTAACTGCTATTAGAACATAATGTCTCCATTTAAATCAAATAGTTCCTGGCGGAGTCGAACCGCCGTCGAAAGGTCCAGAGCCTTACAGGATTACCACTACCCCAAGGAACTAAAAACAATTATATTTCCATATTTTCTTAAATATTTTTTGGATATAATAAATTTTGCCATTCTCTTTTTTTTAATATTATCCTAAAAAAGGTAGTTTTTAACTGGATTCCTTTAAATTTATTAATATTTGAAGATAAATAATTAATTGAGGAGATAAGATGGAGCAATGGTATGAGGAACTCTTTACAGATTACGCAGATAAATATGAAAATGAAACTTTTACACAGGGAACTATAGGAGAAGTTGATTTCATAGTAAAAGAGATAAATAACGATAAAAATTTTAAAATTCTGGACATTGGCTGTGGAACAGGTAGGCATGCCATAGAACTTGCTAAACGAGGCTATAATGTCACAGGTGTGGATCTTTCAGAGTCAATGATAAATAAGGCAAGAGAAAAAGCCAAAAATGCCCAGATAAATGTTGATTTTAAGGTAGGGGATGCTAGAAATCTGTCTTTTGAAAATAAATTTGATCTGGTAATTATGCTATGCGAAGGGGCATTTCCTCTTATGGAAACAGATGAAATGAACTTTGAAATATTAAAAAACGCGGCTAAAGCATTAAAAAAGAATGGAAAATTGATATTTACAACTTTAAATGGCTTATATCCATTATATCATTCTGTAAAAGAGTTTATGGATACTAACATGGTGGATGGGACGAGTTCTGATAATTCATTTGATCTTATGACATTCCGTGATAAATCTAATTTTGAATTAGAAGATGATAATGGTAATTTAAAAGTTTTAGAGTGCAATGAGCGATATTACGTGCCTTCAGAAATCACATGGCTTCTCAAGTCTCTTAATTTCAGAAAAATTGATATTTACAGCTGTAAACTTGGAAATTTCAGCAGAAATGATATTTTAACTACTGAAGATTATGAAATGCTTGTTATAGCTGAATTTTAAAATCTATAATTCATTAATTTGATATTTAAGGGGGAATTTCCATGAATAAAAGCAAAAGGCTTAAAAAAATCTTAAATTCCAAAGAAACACTGGTCATGCCTGATGCATATGACTCTATAAGTGCTAAATTAATTGAAAAAGCAGGATTTAAAGCAGTACAATGCTCAGGATACAGTTTTTCAATTGCTGCAGGTTATAAAAAAGAAAGTGATGTTTCTTTAGATGAAAACGTTGAATGGACAGGCAGAATAGCGCAATCAGTGGATATTCCAGTTATGGCTGATGCTGAAGATGGATATGGCGGTCCTGAAGAAGTTATTGACACAGTTGAAAGATTCGTGGAAGCGGGAGTAGCTGGCCTTAACATTGAAGACCAGATTCTAAATGGAAACGGTAAGTTATCTATTGTAGATGCAGATTTAATGGCTCAAAAAATCATGGTTGCCAGAGAAACAGCTGAAGTTGAAGATAACGCTGATTTTATTATTAATGGCCGTACAGATGCACTTAGATCTACAAAGGACAGAAATGAAGGATTAGAAATTGCAATTGATCGTGCAAACCAGTATCTTGAATCTGGAGCAGATTTAGCATTTATAACATATATAGAAACTTTGGATGAAGTAAAAAAAGCTGTAAAAGAAGTTAAAGGACCAGTTAGTATTGCTGTAGGAATGCCTTACAATATAATGAACTTATCAATTGCTGATTTGAGGAAATGTGGAGTTAAAAGGGTTAGTTTGCCTACATTGCTTATATATTCAAGTCTTCATGCAATTAATAACTCACTTGAACATATTAGGGAAGATAATTTATCTGAAATGCTTGAAAACAAATTATTATATTCTTTAGAAGATTTAAAAAGTCTTTTAAATATGTAATATGTTTAAAAAGTTAAATGGAGGGATAATTTGAAAAAATATATGATATGGGGGCTGTTTGTTTTAGTGCTGGTGATTTTTGTCTCTGGATGCACTTCGCAAAACACAAATCAAACCACTGGTACTAACCAAACCACAGTAAATTCAGGTAATTTTGAGATTAAAAGCAATGCATTTGTACAGGGAGGTCAAATACCTCAAAAATACACAGCTAATGGCCAGAATATATCTCCACCTCTTTCATGGGCATCGGCTCCGGTTAATACAAAAAGTTTTACCATAACCTGTGAAGATCCTGATGCATCTGGATCTGGAGGCGGAGCATTCTTCCACTGGATAATATTCAACATACCTGGAAATGTTAACCAGTTAGCAGAAGGAATTACCAATCAAGGAACATTGGATAATGGTGCAAAACAGGGAACTAATGATTTCAACAAAATAGGGTACTCAGGACCAGCTCCGCCCAGTGGAACACATAGATATGCATTTAAAATCTATGCACTGGATACTACACTCAATTTAGATGTAGGTGCAACAAAAAATCAGGTAAATAGTGCAATTCAAGGCCATATATTAGGTGAAGCTCAAATCACTGGAAAATATGGAGTATAATCTTATAATAGATTAAATTAGCCAATTCTAATGGCTGGAAATATGAATAGTTTAATTAGGATTATGCAGGATTTTGAGGTTTATTAGGAATCCTGCAGCTTAATTTTTTAGATGAAATTGATGCAATCTAAATCAAATCTCCATTAGTTAAATAGGATGGCGGTGATATGCCAGTAAAATATAGGAAATCGGAAATAATAGAAATAGCTCAAAATATTTGTGATCAGCTTGAAAATGGGAATGAAGACAAATTTTTTGAGAGTTTAGAGACAGTTTTAGTTCAAAAAATACCATTTGGCACATTATATCCTCTTGCAGAAGTAATAGGTAAAAGAGGTTTAGAAAAACCAGAATTATATTTCAATATTTTAGACAAATTTTTCAAAAAAGAATTGGATTATGGCTACAAAAAAGGAATCATTAACACATCACGCATGAAAATGAGCGAAGAAGAGGTTCAAAAGTCCCGTGTCTACGGTTGGAGGGCAGGGATTGTAGGAACGGCTTTTAATGAAATGAGTCACAAATATTATAAAGAAGTAGTGAAAAGAACCCGTAAATACATTATTGAAAGCGCTCACTGGTCTTCATCAGATACATTTGCTGATAAGACCTTCAATAAAATGTTTGAAGAACGTTTTGAATGGATACTGAACATTTTAAAATGTTGGGCTGTAGATGAAAATAAATGGCTTAGAAATACTGCCGCTTTTGCTATTCATGCTCCTACAGAGAAAAATATCTTAGCTGACGATGAATTTAAAAAAGCTTTAGAAGTTCTTGTTCTTGTAATACATGATCATGACTTAAACGTTAAAAAGAAGGTGGCATGGACTTTAAAAGTTACAAGTAAATATAGGATGGAAGAGACATTTGAATTTATGAAAAAATGGGCAAAATCTGATGATAAAAACGCTAAATGGATAATTAAAAAGGGAATGATAAATTTAGATCTAAAAAAACAGGATGAAATATTAAAATTGATGGATACGTCCTATTAATGGATAATCTACGAAAAAGTTTATTTATCTACTTTTTGTCCTACATACAGTCCATATCCTAAATAATTGAATAAATTCCTTACAACTGACATTGAAGGCCATATTTCTTTAGTATAGCTCCTAAACTCTCTGTTTTTTATTAAAAGATCGAAGAATTTACTCCATGACTTCATAAAGTCATTAATATCTTTAGAACCTAACTGATTCATTTCATCTCGCCATTGACCGAAAGCAGTTATTTCACATGTTTTAGGAGTTATTTGCCCTAAACCTACGTTTTTAAATAGTTCAATCCAACCTGATGGAGTTAAAAAATTAGCGCCGGACATAGTACGATTTAAATAATGAACTAAATCTTTTGGAGGGGGTGTTTTTATCCATGTACATTCATTAAAGCCAATATATCCTCCAGGTTTTGTAACACGATAATATTCATTCATTACTCCTGATTTATCTTCTATAAATGCATTTACTGATTCGCAAATAACAGCATCGAATGTTTCATCATTAAAGGGGAGTTTTTGAGCATCAGCAACTTTAAAGTCAACATTTGATTCTAAATTCTCTCTTTTTACTCTTTTTTTGGACCATTCAATCATTTTTTGGGATATATCTACACCAACAACTTTGCAACCATATTCTTTTGCTATATAAATGGGAGTTATTCCTGCCCCGCATCCAACAACAAGCACATATCTATCTTTAGTTACATAACACATCTTTAATAGCTTATTTGTCGCGTTTAATCCGCCCATGTGTTTTGTAAATCCCCAGTATCCCTGTAAATCAAAATAAGAAAGTTTAACTTCTTTATCTGGAGATGATGTCATTTTTACATCCTCATTTTTATCCATTTTAATCACAAATTTTAGTTTTTATAAATGAATGAGCATTGGAGTTTAAAATATTATGATTATTAATATTAAACTCATCAAAGATTAATTTAATTCATAATTAAACTGAAAATATCCATCAATTAAAAATATAGAAAATGAAATAATTTAACATTTACAAGATTAAACTGTAATTTAAGCTTTAAATTGGTGAATAAATTGATATTAATGCCAGAAACAGATGATATGAAATATTATCTCCTTTCATCTGAAATTATAGACTTTGAAGATGAAAATATTCAAAAAACTGCCCTAAATTTATCCAAAGACATCAAAGATGAAACTGAACTTATAAAAACAGTTTATGAATTTGTAAGGGACGATATAGATCATTCTATGGATATTTATAGTGATGAGGTCACATGCAATGCTACTGATGTTTTGAAATATAAACATGGACTTTGCTTTGCTAAATCTAATTTGCTGGCAGCTATTTTAAGGTTTTTAGAAATTCCAACAGGATTTTGTTACCAGAAACTTGAATTTGACATAGGAATGGGATTGCATGGACTAAATGCAGTTTTTATTAAAAGTATGGATAAATGGGTAAGATTAGATGCTCGTGGGAATAAAAACGGAATTAATGCACAGTTTACCACTGATAAGGAAGTTCTTGCATATTCTCCAATAAAAAAAAGTGGTGAAATTGATTATCCAACCATATATGCTTCGCCAAATACGAAAGTTATTGAAATATTGAGAAATAGCACAAATTTAGATGAAGCATTTGATTTAATAGTGAATACTGATTTTTTTTAGAATTCAATGGCCATATAAAAAAATAAATGCACATATATGGGCTATGAAGTTTTAAATAGTACGATAACCTACAATTGACTGGATATAATTAAACCAGTAAAATATTAAAAAAATCATGCTAATTTGAATATTAAAAGCAGTATAAGGCGATTTTATGAGAGACGATTACGTTCATGGATATTCAAAAGAAGAAGCCAATAGACTGTTAGATCAAGCAAATACACTTGCTAATTTAATGCATGAAGACACAAAATATCCTGCAGGATCAAAAGTTTTAGAGGCAGGGTGTGGAGTAGGTGCTCAAACAATAATGCTTGCAAAAAATAGTCCAAAAGCACAAATTACATCAATAGACATTTCTGAAGATTCAATAAAACATGCAAAAGATTTAATTGATAAAAATGGATTTTTGAATGTTGAATTTCAGACAGCAGACCTGTTTAATTTACCTTTTGAAGATGAAAGTTTTGATCATATCTTTGTTTGCTTTGTACTTGAACATCTTCAAGATCCAGTAGCAGCACTTAAACATTTAAAGAGGGTTCTTAAAAAAGACGGCTCAATTACAGTAATTGAAGGTGATCATGGGTCTTGCTATTTTTACCCTGAATCAAAAGAAGCTATTAAAGCATGGGAATGTTTAATTGAATGTCAAAAAAGTTTTGATTGCAATCCTATGATTGGAAGAGAAGTTTATCCTCTATTGCAGAATTCTGGATTTAAAAATATAAAAGTACAGCCCAAAATAGTCTATGTTGATTCGAGTAAGCCGGATTTAGTGGAAGGATTTAATAAAAAAACAATAATTGCAATGGTTGAAGGAGTTAAAGATCAATCTCTTGATTTAGGGTTGATGGACAGTGAATCATGGTCTAAGGGAATAAATGATTTATATAAAACTACAGAATCTGATGGTGTTTTCTTTTACAATTTTTTTAAGGGAGTTGCTACTAAATAGTAATTAACCCCCTAAACTTTTAAATTAATATTTTTCATAATGAATACATTCTTCAATTTCCCTTCTTGGCGGTGGAGCAGGTTTTTCATCAGGATAACCCATAGGTATCATTGCGATAGGTATAACCCCATCTGGAATTTCCAATTTTTCTAAAACAGATTCTTCTTCAAATGATCCAATCCAGCAGGCGCCTAAACCCAGTTCATGGATTTTAAGAAGCATATTTTGAGCAGCACACGTAGCATCCTGTATGCAGTAGAGTTCTCTTCCTCTTTCTCCGTAGATTGCTCCTGATTTTTGTGTATGGGCACATATTACTAATATAACTGGTGCTTCAGCAATAAAATCTCTTAAATAACCACAAATACAAAGATTTACCTTAGTTTCCTTATTTTTTACTATTATAACTTCCCAGGCCTGTAAATCTCCTGCAGAAGGAGCCCAAATACCTGCTTCAACTATTTTATTAATTAAATCATCATCTACTTCATCGTCTTTAAATTTTCTTATACTACGCCTATTCATTATTGCATCATTTAAATCCGTACTAACACCTTCTTTTAATTTTAATATTTATTTATTCAATTAACGCATCTATTACAACGTGATAAACACCTGGAGAGTACTTTTTTATAATTCTTTTATTTAATATCTCCACATCACGCCCATTTGCAGCTTCAATTATCCTCTGGGGTGGTCTTTCAAATTTTAATTTGTCAGGGACTGATTCATGGTAATGGATGATACCTCCCGGTTTAACAATTTCCATAGCAACATCAAGATATTCGTGTGTATTTCCTATATATCCCATTAAAACCCGGTCTGCAATTCCTTTAGGAGCTAATTTTCTACAATCTCCAAATAATGGGTTTATTATTCCTTCAACTTTGTTAAGTACAATGTTTTCCTTTAAATAACAATATGAAATTGGATTTATTTCTATTGAATAGATTTTCTGGGGATTTGAATGCACAGCTATTGGTATTGAGAAGTAACCGATTCCAGCAAACATGTCCACTATTATTTCGCCATCTTCTACTAGTTCTGCAATTCTTTTACGCTCTGTGGTGTTACCCTTTGACCACATGATTTTTGCAACATCTAACTTGAAAAAACAATGATTTTCACGGTGAATAGTTTCTGTATTATCGCCAACAAGTATTTTAACATCAGGCTCTCTTTTAGAGCCACTAATACGTCCTAATTTAACTATACGATTTACTTCTGGTAGTTTTAGAAGTTCATCTAAGTTATTAGGTTCGTTTTTTAAAACAAGGATATCTCCAATGACTTTACCTTTCATGATAATGGATATGATTATTGAACATTTTAAATTTTTTATTATTTTTTATTTAATAGTTCTTACAAAATCACAAGCCAAAAAAGATAATTATTAAAATAAACAATATAAGTTCAAATTATAACAAGAGGAGATTCAAGATGAGTATAGTAGAAAAACAGAAAATTCTCGACATCCTTGAGGGCTATGATAAGAAAGATATTACCATTGCAACCTTGGGAAGTCATACATCTTTACATATATTAAAAGGAGCAAAAGAAGAGGGCTTTAAGACTGCAGTAGTCTGCGAAAAAGGTCGTGAAGTTCCATACCAGCGATTTGGAGTCGCTGATGAGTATATTATGGTGGATAAATTCAGCGATATAATAAATGAAGATGTTCAACAAAAATTACGTGATATGAATGCAATTGTTGTTCCTCATGGATCATTTATAGCTTATGCAGGGCTTGATCGTGTTGAAGCAGACTTTAATGTTCCAATGTTTGGAAATAGGTCAATTTTAAGATGGGAAGCTGAAAGGGACCTTGAAAGAAAATTGATGATTGAATCGAACATAAGGATACCTAATAAGTACGAAAGCAGTGCAGATATTGACAGAACAGTAATGGTCAAATTCCCTGGCGCAAGAGGTGGAAAAGGGTATTTCGTATGTTCTTCACCAGAGGAATTTGATAAAAAAATTTCAGACATGATAAACAGGGAATGGATTACAGATGCAGACATTGAACATGCACACATTGAAGAATATGTTTCAGGTACTAATTATTGCATACACTTCTTCTATTCCGCATTAAAAGAAGAAGTAGAAATAATGGGTATGGACAGCAGATATGAATCAAATATTGATGGAATTGTCAGAATACCGGCAAAGGATCAGTTAGATCTTTCCATGGACCCGTCATATGTGATAACAGGTAACCATCCTGTAGTTATGAGGGAATCATTACTTCCACAGGTGTTTGATATTGGAGATAACCTTGTTGAAGCTGCTAAAAAATTAGTAAAACCTGGAATGAACGGACCATTCTGTTTACAAACATTATGTAATGATGATCTAGAAATTGTTGTATTTGAGATGAGTGCAAGGATAGATGGTGGAACAAACACATTCATGCACGCATCAGCCTACAGTTACATTATGTTTGGTGAATTTATGAGCATGGGCCGCAGAATAGCACGTGAAATTAAAAATGCAGTTGCTGAAGATAAGTTAGATATCATAATCACTTAAATATCTACCTTATTTTTACTTTTTTTAACTCCCGAACAACAAATTCAAAGTTGTATCAAAAACATAGATGTGAAATTATTTTAATGGACTAATAACATCATATTAATGTTTTTCATACCCTTCAAAAATCGGAGGTTTTTTTTTGGAGAGGTCCATAAAATCATAGATTTCGACGGCTTTTGAAGCCATTATAGTTTTTGAATTTCCCGAACAGATACTCTTAAATATTTTCTTCGACAAAATGTAAGTTAAGCCTTCTTTACTGATATTTAGATGGTGTTTCATTTTTTTACCAAATTAATACATCTAAACGTATAAAAATAAAAGGAAGATAATTTTTCTAGTGAGAAAAAATCTAAAGGGCTAAAAATTTAGTATTATAGTTGGTTTATATGACTGATGTGACTGAACAGAAAATTTTAGAGGCAGCGCTAAAATTATTTAGTGAAAAGGGATATGGTGGCGCTACTACTAGAGTTATAGCAGCTGAAGCTGGTTTTACTGAGATGACTTTGTACACAAAGTTTAAAACTAAACAGAATCTTTTTGATCAGGTTATGGTTTATGGTATGAAAAAATTGAATGAAGATGCAGCTTCTATGTTATTTATTGATGAGGAGTTTGAAGATCCTCGGGATTTTTTAGAAGCTTATGTTAAAAATTTGGTGAAGTATGTCTGGAATAATCTTGAATTTTTCCGATTAGGGTTTAATCAAGATCGGAAAATACTTGAACAGTTTTTGATGGAGGGTTCATATGTTTTCAGTAAATTTATTGAAAAGAATATTCCCAATCAGAAAATAGATTATATGGCATTTGCACTTACCATATTCTCATTTGTATACATGTTCAATCTAGGAAAGTACCATGACCGCCAGGATACAAGTATTGAAGAGATTTTAGATAAATTCATTTATAATCTTACGCTTTGTATCCAATAATCCCCAAATAATCCTTAAATTTGTAAATGTTTTTTTTTAAATTTGGCTTTTAAAAATTATTTATTAATCCCTCAAACACCAAGTGTTTGGGGCCTTCAAAATCTTCGATTTTGTGGTTTAGGAAATTGAAAATTTCTTTCAACACCGAAAATCCCTCAAAATCTTTGATTTTCGAGTGATTTGCTATTTTCTCTTTTCATAAATTAATAACTTTTATATATGAAATAAAAACTAATACTCTATTAATTATAGCATCTTATAATATACTATAGTTAATAAATTGTACAAATGGATTTAAAAAAAGAGAAATTTTCGATAATAATTGTAAAAGGAGGTGAAAAATTGAAAAAAAAATTAGGAAGACCATTAATTTTACTCACATTCGTTATTATTTTAACCTGTTTACTTATTGGAGCTGTTTCAGCAGCAGATATTTATGTTAATGACACAACAGGTGTTGATGCTCCAGGGGGCGGAACAATAGATAATCCCTACAAAACAATTAGTTATGGGATTACTCAAGCAAGCGGTACAAGTACAGATACTGTAATTCTTGCTCCAGAAACTTTCAGCGCTCCTGGAGATTACGGAATTAGCATCAATAAAAACGTGAATATTAAAGGAGCAGGCAAAGACCTAACCAAAATCGATGCTGGAGGTCATGATAGAGTTTTCAATATCAATCCAAATTGCATAGTAACCCTATCCAATTTAACCATTACAAACGGACATACTGCATTAGAAGGTGGTGCTATCTTCAATGGGGGAATTTTAACTGCTAATGATTGTGCTTTCACTGGTAACACTGCAAGTAATAGTGGTGCTATCTTCAATGGTGGAACTTTAACTGCTAATGATTGTGTTTTCACTGGTAACACTGCAATTGCTTTTGGTGGTGCTATCTTCAATGGGGGAACTGTAAATGCAAATGGCTGTGTTTTCACTGGTAACACAGCAAATTTTTTTGGTGGTGCTATCGACAATATGGGAACTGTAAATGCAAATGGCTGTGTTTTCACTGGTAACACTGCAGATTATGGTGGTGCTATCATAAATGAACATGGAACTTTAACTGCAAATGGCTGTGTTTTCACTGGTAACACTGCAGAATGGTATGGTGGTGCTATCGACAATATGGGAACTTTAACTGCAAATGGCTGTGTTTTCACTGGTAACACTGCAGAATGGGATGGTGGTGCTATCTTCAATGGGGGAATTTTAACTGCTAATGATTGTGTTTTCACTGGTAACACTGCAGATTATGGTGGTGCTATCATGAATCAACATGGAATTGTAACTGTTAATTTCAGCAGGATTGTTGGAAACACAGCAACTAACATTAGTGCTATCTACAATTTCGATGGTCTTATGAATGCAGAGTATAACTGGTGGGGTTCTAATGTAGACCCAAAAACTGTTACTAACCTTATTAGTGAAGATGTGGATGATAATCCGTGGCTTAAGCTTTCTATAGTTGCTAATCCGACTGAAGTAATTAATACTATGACTTCTCAGGTTACTGCGGATTTATACACAGATTCAAACGGTATAAGCCACAGCAGTGAGTTTGCTAAATATCCATCTGAGATTCCAGTAACTTTCGCCACAACTTGGGGATGCATTACACAGGTATTGATGAAATACGGTACTGCAACAGCTACTTTCACAGCAAACGGCGGCCCAATATCCGGTCCAATTATTACAACAGTTTCAGCAGCAGACAGTGCTAATCCACTAGCTACAGTAACTACTCATATTACCATAAAATCAGCACCAATTGTGAATGCAGCAACAAGCAATACGTTAACACGACATAAAACAACAGGAAATGCAGCAAACACAAAACAAACAACGACCCCAGCACCAACAACAAATAACACTACTTCAAATTCAAATGAAACATCTGCAGGAACACAAGGAAATGGACTACTATCCTACTGGTGGATAATAGCAATAATACTGCTTTTAATAGCCAGCGGGCTACTATGGTTTTTATTAGCATAAAGAATAGAGGAATAAACCATATTTCTCCACATTTTTTTTTATTTTATTTTTTGAAAATTATTAATATCAAAAAAAAGTTACATCAGCTAATTTTATAATTAGAAAACTTTAAAAACCATGAAAATATAAGTTGTATATAATAAAATTAATGTTATTTTCTTAAAAGTTCAATTTATAATTAAAAATTATACACAAATTATTAAAAAATAATAAAACGTGTCTAAATTTCTCTTTAAGATTTTTCAAATAATCTTTAATTTCTATTTATATAATTTAATAGAGTATATTTGAAAGATAAAATCAAAGAAATTGGTTTAATTGATTAATAAGACACATATAGCACGTTAAAATTTAAAATTAGCACGAAGTAAAGAAGCAATGTTTATATAATATGAAATTTAATAATAGGCATAGAGAACTATTTTTACTTTATTTATGTTTTTTTGAGGTGTATTCATGAATGATGAAAACAGATTAAAAGGCACTACAACTGTTGGTTTAAAATGTAGAAACGGAGTTGTTTTTGCTACAGAAAGAAGGGCAACTATGGGTAATTTAATAGCTCACAAGGCCACTGATAAGATTTTTAAAATTGATGATCATATAGGGGCGACAATTGCCGGTGGAGTAGGTGACGCCCAAAGTCTTATGAAATATATAAGCGCGGAAGTAGCTCTTTACAGGCTAAGAAATGGTGAGAGAATAAGTGTAGAATCTGCAGCAACACTAACAGCAAATATATTACATTCATCAAGGTTTTATCCATACTATGTTCAAACATTACTGGGAGGAATGGATGATAAAGGACCTGCAGTATTCTCATTAGACCCTACAGGAGGAGTAATCGGAGATAAAATGATTTCCACAGGTTCAGGTTCACCAGTAGCATATGGGGTTCTTGAAGACCGCTACAATGATGATATGGATGTTGAAGAAGGAATAGATGTTGCAATTAGAGCAATACAATCTGCAATGGAAAGAGATGCATTTTCAGGTAACGGTATTCTGGTAGCAACAATAACCAAAGACGGATATAAAATACTCCCTGAAGACGAGGTAAAAAGTAGATTAAGAAAGTAAATTAACTTTTTTTAACCCTCCAATTACATTAAAGTGAATATGTCTATTATTAAGTTTATTAAAATCTGTAAAACAAATTTTACAGTATCTTTCTATTTTTAGAAGTGATTTTATGGGTTCAGAGATTCAAGAAATTAAAAATACAATAGTACAAAGACTTCCATCAAGAGTACAAGTAGCGAAGGTGGAATTTGAAGGTCCCGAGGTTGTTATATACACAAAAAACCCGGAGATTATAACCGAAAACGGAGCGCTTATTAGAGATCTTGCAAAGGATATACGAAAAAGAATTATTATTCGTTCTGATCGTTCTGTTCTTACAGAACCGGAAAAATCAATTGAAAAGATTCATGAAATAGTTCCGGAAGAAGCTAAAATAACTAATATCTCTTTTGACGAGGTTACATGTGAAGTTATAATAGAGGCGAGAAAACCGGGACTTGTAATCGGTAAATATGGTGCAACATCCAGGGAAATAGTTAAAGGAACTGGATGGGCTCCAAAGATACTTAGAACGCCCCCAATTTCTTCTGAAATTATACAAAGAATAAGAAGAACACTACGAAAAAACAGTAAGGAACGTAAAAAAATCTTACAAACCCTTGGAAATAAAATTCATCGAAACGTGGAATTAGAAAATGAATGGACACGTTTAACTTCTCTTGGAGGGTTTAGAGAAGTTGGAAGATCATCCCTATTTTTGCAAACACCCAACAGTAAAATTTTACTTGACTGTGGAGTAAATGTAGCCGGAGCTGATGATAAAAGTTCTTATCCTTATCTTAATGTTCCTGAATTTATTTTAGATAACCTGGATGCAGTTATAATAACTCACGCACACCTTGATCACTCTGGATTCTTACCTTACTTATTCCATTATGGATATGAAGGCCCAGTATACTGTACAACACCAACAAGAGATTTAATGACACTTTTACAATTGGATCATATTGATATAGCTCATCGTGAAGACCAGCCATTACCATTCAACGTGAAACACGTTAAAAAATCTATTAAACACACAATAACTCTGGATTATGGTGAAGTGACAGATATAGCTCCAGACATCCGTTTAACACTCCACAATGCAGGACACATACTTGGATCTGCAATTGTTCACATGCATATAGGAGACGGCCAGCATAACTTTGTATACACTGGAGACTTTAAATTTGAAAGAAGCAGACTTCTTGAACCTGCAGTATCAAAATTCCCACGTATAGAATCAATTGTAATGGAAAGTACATATGGTGGACATGGCGATGTACAGCCAACAAGAAATGACGCTGAAAAAGAGTTAATAAAAACTATTTACAGAACACTTGAGCGAAAAGGAAAAATATTAATACCTGTATTTGCTGTAGGAAGGGCTCAAGAGCTTATGATAGTATTAGAAGAGTATATTAGGCACGGTATTATTGATGAGGTCCCTGTTTATATAGATGGGATGATATGGGAAGCAAACGCAATCCATACAGCAAGACCAGAATATTTAAGCAAAGATCTTCGTGATCAAATATTCCACATGGGCAGAAATCCATTCATATCTGACGTATTCCACAAAGTAAATGGGTTAGAAGAGCGAAGGAAGATAGTTGAAGGAGAAGAACCTGCAATAATTCTTTCAACCTCTGGAATGCTTACAGGAGGAAATTCTGTAGAATATTTCAAATGGTTATGTGGAGATGAGAAGAGTTCACTTGTATTTGTTGGTTATCAAGCAGAAGGATCCCTTGGAAGAAGATTACAGAAGGGATGGAAGGAAATTCCATTAAAAGAAGATGGGAAAACCAATGTTTACAATGTAAAAATGGGAATAAAAACCATTGAAGGATTTAGTGGACACTCCGACAGAAAACAACTAATGGATTATGTAAGAAAACTATCTCCAAAACCAGAAAAGATTCTTATATGTCATGGAGATAACTATAAAACACTTGATCTTGCATCAAGTATATATAGGTCCTTTAAAATTGAAACAAAGACTCCCATGAACTTAGAAACAGTTCGGATCCAATAATATCTTTTTTTAAGCCAAAAAGAATATTTTGAAGTTTCATTTTTTTTAATTAAATTTTGATTTTTTTATTTTTCCTATTTTTTATATTAATTTAATCTAAAGCTTTTTATTTAGATCAATCAAATAGATATTATAATTACCTTTATTTTAAAAATTGAGGAAATTAAAAACTTGCAAAAATCAATGATTTTTGCGTTCAAAACACGAAGTGTTTGAGAATTTCCGAACCCCAAAAATAAATATTTTTGAGGGTTTTTAAAAATCTATTTTGGTGAATTACATGGTAACATATTCAGAATCAGGCGTTGATATTAATCTTGAAGAGGCTACAGTTTCGGCATTAGTCTCAGAAATTAAAAAAACACTTTCTTTTAGAGATGTAATTACAGAAAGCGGTCATTTTGCAGCACTTGTAAAATTAGGAAATAAAGCAATAGCCATGAGTACAGATGGTGTTGGAAGCAAAATATTAGTTGCAAAAATGATGAATAAATACGATACAGTTGGAATAGACTGCATTGCTATGGTAGTAAACGATATTCTCTGTGTTGGAGCAGAACCAATAGCAATGGTGGATTATCTTGCTGTAGAGAAGGCAGATCCTGAAATTGCAGGAGAAATTGGAAAAGGACTGGCCAAAGGGGCTGAAGAATCCAAAATTGCAATGATTGGAGGCGAAACAGCATCACTTCCCGAGATCATAAAGGACTTTGACCTTGCAGGAACTGGAATTGGAATAGTAGATGCTGATAAAATCATAACTGGCGAAAATATCAAGGATGGAGATGTGCTTATTGGAATAGAAAGTAGTGGAATCCACAGTAATGGTTTAAGCCTTGCAAGAAAAGTATTTTTCGATAAACTTGGTTTAAATGTAGATGATCCTCTACCCTCTGATTCAAACACAACAGTTGGCCAAGAACTTTTAAAACCTACCGAAATTTATGTTAAACCGGTAATTGATCTATTGAATGAGAATATTGATATTCATGGACTTGCCCATATAACTGGCGGAGGATTTTTAAACCTTAAACGGCTTAAAAAAGGTATTGGATACGATATTGAAAATTTACCGGAGCCACACCCTGTTTTTAAATCAATATATGAATCAGATGTTCCATTAGAGGAAATGTATCGAGTATTCAATATGAACATCGGATTTGTGGCAATTGTAAATAAGAATGATGCAGATAAAACAATAGAAATTATTAAAAAACACAATCGGGCCTTTAAAATAGGACATGCAAGGGAAGATGTCCATGAAAAAGTTAAAATTAAGGCATTTGATGGCAGTGTTCTTAATTTGTGAGGTGCTAAAATGAATATTACAGCAGAACAAGAGAAAGCTATAATCATGGAAATTTTAACAAAGATGAACGTTCCTACAGAAGATGCAGAGATAGTCGCTGACGTGACTTTAGATGCTAATTTAAAGGGTTTTTCATCTCATGGCCTGGGTAGATTTCCCCAATATGTAAAGGGACTTAAAGCTGGAACAATTGAATATCCAAATGAAATAATTGTAGAAAAAGAAACGCCTGCAATGGCACTTATAAACGGTAACCACAAATTTGGGCATGTTGTTGCATATAAAGGAATGGAAATTGCCATTCAAAAAGCAAAAGAGACAGGAATTGGAATTGTAGGAATTCATGATTCCAATCATTTTGGAGTTGCAGGATACTATTCGGATATGGCAGTTATGGAAGACTTGATCGGGATTGTAATTGCAAATACCGAGCCTGCAGTAGCTCCAATCGGCGGTAAAGAACCTATACTTGGAACAAACCCAATAGCAATTGGTATTCCCTCCAATAAAAACTATGTTTCTGTGGACATGGCAACATCTGCATCTGCAAGAGGAAAACTTTAGATCCGGAATGTGCTTTAAGAGGTTCAATCTTACCATTTGGGGCGCATAAAGGTTATGCATTAGCATTTATGATTGAAATACTTGCAGGACCTCTCGTAAGAGCTGCATCTGGTAAAGCAGTAACAGGAACAGCTAATCCTGAGGAAATGTGTACCAAGGGAGACCTTATGATTGCAATAGACCCTTCAAAATTTGTTGATCTTAATGAATTTAAAGAAGAGGTTGATGAATTTATTGGGGAAATTAAGGATTCTGGCGAGAACATTTTTATTCCTGGAGACATGGAAGTTAGAAATGTCCATAAAGCTAAAGAAGAAGGTATTTCATTGGATGATACGTTATACATGCAGCTTAAAGAGATTGCTGATGATTTATCCTTTGATCTTGATGCGTTAATAAGTGATTAAATCTCATTTTTTTTTAATTTAATTGTTTTATTCTTTTTAAAGCTGATTTTATTTTCATTCAATGCATAGTATTAATATAACTCAAAAGTCTAAGAAAATATATGAAACTGGGGAAATTAGATGGTAATTCCAACCTTAGAAGGTTGAATGAAATAATCAAAGTTTTAAGTAAATACGAATTTGGTTATATAACTGAAAAGATAAATCTTAAAAATAAAATTCCATTTAAGAGCCATTCATATCAATATGAATCAATTGAAGAGTTAGATGCTACAATACCCTTAAGATTAAGACTTGTTTTACAGGAGTTAGGAACTACTTACATAAAATTAGGTCAAGCTTTAAGTACAAGGCCTGATTTGATTGGGGACGATATTTCCAATGAATTTTCAAAAATGCAGGATGATAATCCTCCAGTAGCATATGAAACCATTAAGTCAGTTTTAGAAACGGAATTAGGAGATTCTCTAGATAATATTTTTTTGGAATTTAATAAGGAACCATTGGGTTCAGCTTCTATAGGCCAAGTTCACAGTGCAGTTTTAAAAAATAGGAATAAAGTAGCTGTTAAAATCCAGAAACCCGGCGTTGATGTTCTTATAAAAGAAGATATTTCTATTATGCGGTTTTTAGCTAAAAGAATTGATAATTACATTCCTCAATTTAGAAACTATAATTTTCCAGGTATTGTAGATGAATTTGAACGTTCAATATTAAAAGAAATTGATTACAATCAAGAAGCAATGAACATCACACGATTTGACTATAATTTTAAAGAAGATGAAACAGTTTATGTTCCAGCAGTATATAAAGAGTATTCCACTTCTAAAGTTCTTACAATGGAACTTATTGAAGGAAAAAAGGTTGCAGATGTTATAAATACAGATGAAGGCTTTGATAAGCCGTTAATTGCAAAAAGAGGGGTAGAATCATTTTTTAAACAAGTATTAATCCATGGATTTTTTCATGCAGACCCGCACCCTGCTAATATTTACGTTTTAGATGATAATATCATATGTTTTTTAGATTATGGTATGATGGGTATTTTGGATAAAGAATTCAGGGAAAATCTGGCTGAATTGATTATTTACTTCATGGAAAACAGTGTTAAAGGTATGATAAACCAGCTAATTTACATGGGGATAATCAATGAATCAATAGACATTAAATCATTCAAATACGAACTTACAGATTTAATGTACAGATACTATGGAATTGGGTTAAATGAGATGCATGGGGGTATGAATGATTTAATTTCTCTGATGAGGAAATATAAGATTCACCTACCTAGAGAATTTGTGCTTTTGGCTCGAGGTATTGGAATGCTTGAAGATACAGGCTTAAACTTAGATCCAAGCTTTAATCCTGTGGAAACATTTAAACCAATGGCTCTTAAAGTTATTCAAAAAAGAATAAGCCCGTTAGGGTTCATGGATTTTGTAAAAGATAATTTATTTGAGGTAGAGCATCTTATAAAAACACTCCCTCGAAGTGTCAGTAAAACTCTTTACAGATTAGAAGAAGGAAAAATAAGCATAGAAATAGAGCATAAGGACTTGGAACGGATAAGTAACAAAGTTTCAACAGCTTTAATCATAGCAGCGCTTTTAATTGGCTCATCATTAATAATGCAAACAGATAAGGGAATATTAATACTTGGATTTCCATTTTTAGGTATAATTGGGTTTATAATTAGCATGATACTTGGATTAAATCTTGTATTGTCTATTTTAAGGCATAGGGAACTTTAAATATATATTTTAATTTTTATTTTCTTAATAAGGCCAATTATCCTCAAGATTAAATACCAATTAAGACTTATACATACATAGAAAAAGATATTTTAATATTTAATTTATTGAATAATACTGTTAATTTAGGTGTGTTAAGTGGAAAGTAGTGAAGCTGTTTATAAATCATTAAAAGAAGCAGGAATAGACTTTGTAGTGAGTTTACCTTGTGTAAATCTTGGAAAAGTCATGGAAATGGTTGACTGTGACCCTGATATTATTCATGTTCCTGTAACGCGTGAAGAAGAAGGATTTGGAATTTGTGCAGGAGCATTTCTCGGTGGGAAGAAACCTGCAATACTTATGCAAAATTCAGGGCTTGGAAACTCAGTTAATGTACTAGCATCTCTATATGAACTTTATAAAATTCCAATGCTCATGATAATGAGCCATAGGGGTACTGAAGGAGAATTTATGGGCGCCCAAGTCCCGATGGGAAGAGCAACACCTCTTGTTTTAGACGCACTGAACATTGCCTACTTCAACCCTAAAACAGCTGAAGAAGCATTAGAACTTATCCCTCAAGCATGGAAACTGTCTGAAATGGGCGAAACACCTGTAGGAATACTTTTAGAAATTCCATTCTGGAAATAATGGTGAAATTATGGAACGTATTGAAGCCATCAAAATAATAACAGAAAATCTTAAAGATGAATTAGTCATATGTAACATTGGATTTCCATCCAGAGAATTGTATCATGTTAAAGACTCTTCTAAACAATTTTATATGCTTGGCTCAATGGGAATGGCATCATCAATTGGACTTGGACTTGCATTATCCACAAAACAAAAAGTAGTAGTATTCGACGGTGATGGATCTGTTCTTATGAACATGGGAACTCTTGTAACCATTTTCAGCCAAAACCCAGAAAATATGATACTTGTGGTATTTGATAACCAGTGCTACGGTTCAACAGGGTCACAATGCACATATACAACAAAAGTAGACCTTGCCAAAATCGCAAAATCTGTTGGATTTAAAAACACATTTATTTTTGAAGAAAAAATAGATTTTAAACAGGTTTTAGATGCAAAGGGACCGGGTTTCGTGCATATGAAAGTTAAACCCGGAAATGCAGATGTTCCTGTAATTGATATGGAACCAGAAGAAATTAAAGAAAGATTTATGCAAGAAATTAAAAAAATACAAGATTAATTAAAAATTATATTTATATTCATTTTTAAGGATGATTAAATGCTAAAAACAGAATTAATTAACTTATGGCTATGGATTGGACTTGGGGGATTTATTGGGGCTATTTTAAGGTTTTTAATCAGCGGATTACTTCAGTCTAAAGCGGCAGTGTTTCCATTAGGTACTTTTGGTGTTAATTTTATTGGAAGCTTTCTTATGGGTTTTGTAATGTACTCATCAGAATTTGGAGGGCTTTTTAGTGAAGAAACAAGGGTATTTTTAACAATAGGGATACTTGGATCGTTTACAACAATGTCAGCATTCAGCTACGAATCTTTTAAGTTATTAGAACAGAATGAATTACTATTATTAAGTATAAATGTTGTAGGGGCGGTTTTACTTACAATATTTGCCATATATTTGGGTAAAATTGCTGCATTAAACTTATGGAAGGTTTAAAATGAAAAAAGAGTCAGAAGCTATTTTGCTTAGGATATTCATAGGAGAATCTGATAGGTATGAAGGAAAACCTCTTTACAGATATCTTCTTGAAATGTTTAAAAATGAAGGATTGGCTGGCGCAACTGTATTAAGGGCAATTGGAGGATTTGGAAAAACAAGCTACATCCATTCAACTGCAATACTACAGCTTTCAACAGATTTGCCCATAGTAATTGAAGTTGTTGATAGAAAAAACAAAATAGAAATGATTAAAACTAAATTAGAAGGAATAATACAGGGCGGCCTTATAACCGAAGAAAAAATTAAGATTATTTTATATGAAAGTAAAAAAGGTCCTAATTAATTTTTATTTCACTCTTCTTTCAAATTCATCAAATAAATCGTCAATATCAATGCCTTTATATGCCAGAAGCAATAATGTGTGAAAAATAAGGTCAGCAGATTCAGATACGAGATTTTCGTCATTTTTAGAAGCGATTATAACTTCTGCAGCTTCTTCACCGATTTTTTCAAGTATTTTGTCCTCTGCTTGCTTTTCATCGTTGCTCATGAGTTTAGAAGTGTAAGAATCAATAGGATTATCACGTCTATCCTCTAAAACAGTATAAACCTCTCTTATGATTTTATCTTTCACTTTTAATCTCCTTAAAACAGTTTAATATGTTATAATTTGTTTATTTTTGTTTATTCTTCCTTAAACTTCCAGTTATGGCTATAAGTGGATGTTGAGCATCATCAATTATTTCGATATCGTTAAGAGTGTAAATTCCTTCTTTGTCTGCTGTTTTTTCCAAACCCAGCTTAATATCTTTCTCTAACTCGATTACATAGGAATCTATTTCTTTATAACCCAGCTTAGAGGCGGCAACAGTTCTGTGGTGACCATCCACCAAAATGTGCCTATTTCCACTTTTAACGGTGATTGTGGGTTCTGCAAGCCCTCTTTCAAGTTCATAAGTCCTGCCTTGAAGTTCATCGGCATATATTTTGTTTTGGGTTGGCCTGAGCTGTTCTGTGGGAACTTTCATCCTTAAAAGCTTTGTTTCAACGCCATAAAGCTGTTCTAATGTCTTTTTAAAGTAATTCACTTTCATTGGCGTGGATCTTTCAATATGGGACCTTACAATATCAGTATTAGTTATAATGCCTACTAATTTACCTTCTTTATCTATAACGGGGAGTCTTGATATTCCCATTCTAAACATTACTCGTGCGGCATCGTTTATGGACATGTCCTGGTCTGCAACCACAACATCAGTGGACATAATGTCTTTAACTGCATGATCCCATGGTTTTAAGAGTAAATCGAAGGCGGTTACCATACCCATTACTTCGCCGTTTATTTTAACTGGAAATCCGTCGTGACCAGTGCTTTTCATTAAATTAATAATTTCTTCATTGGGGGTTTCGGGAGTTACCGTTATAACCTCTTTTGTCATATAATGTTTTACAAGAGCTGAACTACTCATTTAAAATCTCCTAAATAATATTCCATCAAATTTTTTGTTTATTTTATAATTTAATTATTTATGCCATGTTAATTGGTTATTACATTCAATTTTTATTATTCTATGGCATGGAATTTGTGTATAATCGTTTAATATTAAAAATCCACGTTCTAAATGACTTATTTGGTTTCCTGAAATAGTTTTGAGGTTTCCATTAGCTCCCCTATGTACATAAGTTATTTTACAATTTTTTATTTCCATTGGGGGATGCCATAAAATCATGTCTAAAACATTTTTTGCCATTTAAAGCCCTAATTTTCAATAAAATTGTTTTATATTAATTTGTTTGAAGTTATTAAAAAATTTATGCTTAATTTATGATTAAATAAAAAAAGGGAATGTATTAAGTCTTATTTAGCTAAAGCGTCTCTTAAAAACTTAGAAGTTTCACCAGGATCAGCTTTCCCACGTGTAAGTCTCATAACTTGCCCTATCAAGAAATTCATGGCGCTTTTTTTACCTTCATGATAATCAGAGACTGCTTGAGGATTTTCATCAATGGCCTGTTTTACAGCATTCATAACACTTTCTTCATCACTTACTCCAATTAAACCCATATTTTCAGCTATTTTGGATGGATGCTCATTATTTTCAGGCATTTTCTCAATTATCTTCTTAGCAGCCTTAGGAGTGATTTTTTTATCCTTTATCATTTGTAGAAGCTCTACAATATCTTCTGTTTTTATGTGGCTTTCATCAAAACTTATTTTATTGTAATTAAGTACTCTTTTAAGCTCATCTCTCATCCATACGGCTGCAAATGAAGGTTCAACTTTCTTTACAATTTCTTCAAATGCATCTGCCAGTGCTAATTCAGAAGTCATAACTTTTGCATATTCTTCTTCAATTTTATATTCGTCAATGAACCTTTCTGCCTTAATATGAGGTGGTTCAGGCATAGCTTCTCTTATACCTTCAATTTGCTCATCTTCTGCCATCATTGGCGGGAGATCAGGATCAGGTATATATCTATAATCGTCAGCTTCTTCTTTAAGACGCATAGAAACTGTAATCATCTGGGATTCAAGAAATGCTCTTGTTTCCTGTTTTATTTCTACTCCTCTTCTAATGAGATTCTTTTGTCTTACAATTTCATATTTAAGAGCCTTATACGCACCCCTTATAGAGTTTACATTCTTGATTTCGGCTCTTTTACCGCCTTCAAGGGATATGTTGACATCTGCACGCATGGTTCCCTCACCACGAGCACTGCCACTATATTCCAGGACTCTTATAAGCTCTCTTAGGAAATTCCTAGCTTCTTCTGGTGATTTCATATCAGGTTCGGTTACAATTTCAATAAGAGGAATTCCAGACCGGTTAAAATCCACTACTCCTGTATCTGGTTTGTATTGGCCCGGATCTTCTTCAATGTGAACTTCACGAATTCTCACACCATTAAGATTACCTTCATATCCTATGGGGATGGATGTTCGCTGATAACCAGATGAAAGATCAGGATAATCATAATGCTTCCTCATGAAGTAGGTTTCATTTTCTGCTATCTTACATCCAAGCATTAAAGCTATTTTAATTGCACCATTCATTGCTGATTCATTTGGTGGATATGGCTTTGCACCAGGCTGGTTTAAACACACATAACAGATGTTGGAGTTAGCTGCAGCCTCCTGATAATTTGTATGGCAATCACAGAAAAGTTTAGAATCAGTTTCAAGCTGAACGTGAATTTCAAGTCCGCATTTCATCTTAATAATAATTCCTCCTGAAAATCTCTAATTTAAACAATAAGCAAAGTAACATTATTTTATAATTTAATTAAAAAATTACTCACTAACTTTTTAGATGAATATAACACTAAAAATATGTTTCAATTTTATTCATTACTAATCTTGTTGTTAAGACACTTATCAATATATCGTTTTATATATGGTTCAATTTCTAAGCTATGGGTTTCACCCTTTGTTAACATATCAAAATCTGTAAAAGTCCCCATTAATTCTCTTCCAGCCCAAAAAACTTCTTCTTCAACCCTTTTTCCGAAACGTGTTCCAAACATTTTAAATAAAGGGAATTTGGTAAGTCCATTAGCTCCACTTAAAAGAAGAGGCCCAATATTTGCAAGATTATCAATCCAAGTTCCAGTAATTATTTTAAGCTGTGGAAATTTGATCCTGGTTGCAGCAACAACTCCCGCATAATAAAGAGAAGCAGGCTGAGGTGAATTTTCATAAACAGTTTCTTTATGGGGATTTAAGGAATAAAACGTAACTCTATCAATTCCAATCTTTTGTATCATTTCATGTAGGTACTTTATATCTTCAGGGGTCTCACCAAGCCCTAAAATAATAGTTATGGCCTTTTGAAATCCAAGTTCGCCAGCAAATTCAAGCATTTCAGTTATATCCTCTAAAGATTTACTTGGACAGATTTTGTCATGTAAATCAGGATTAGCAACCTCAACAGCACCTGTAACACCTGCAATCTCATCTCCATAAGCTTCAAGATCCTTTGTAATTCCAATATTAAGCCAAACAGGCTCTCCAGTAATTCCATAAATCTTCTGGGAAATATCTCTTATTTCTTCTGTTTTAAAAGACCCGTATCCTCCAGAAAGGAATTCAATTTTCCAATCAGTTCTCCTGCAAAGCTCTGCTTCAGCTAAAATAGAGTTTATGTTACGTCGGGCTTTAGCAGGCTCTTTAATCTTTGGTTTTTGTGAGGACATATAGCAGAATAGGCAATCGCCTTTATCACACCACCATGAAAGGAATATGGCCCTTTCTAATGTAATTTGATTTCCATGCTCAGCTAAAGTGATTTTATTGGCTTTTTGCATTAAATCAAGGATTTCAAAGTTTTTAATTTTGTTTATGAGATTCATAATTCACCTAATTAATATTATAATGAGTTTTGGGGCACGGTTAATTTGCTTAATTTTGTAAAATCTAAATATTTTAAATGTTGTATTGAATTTTATTTATCTTTGCTCTTATTTAAATAAAAAAAATAAAGTTATATTGCCTGTTAATAACAATATTTATATGATATAAGCATGCAATGCTTGGTTATACTGTGGATTTACATATCCAAAACGTTTATATACTATAATCACTAACTTAAAAAATACGTCATAAATGTGCTTATATTTTAAACTCTTGAAACAATGAGTTTCAAGTTTGAAAATCCTTGATTTGTGATTTGCAAACCGCTAGCTTGTAGTTTGCAGCTATGCTAGGCATGGCCGCCGTAGCTCAGTAGGTAGAGCGTTCGGCTGTTAACCGATTGGTCGCAGGTTCGAGTCCTGCCGGCGGCGCTGTGGGCCCATAGCTTAGCCAGGTAGAGCGCCCGGCTCATAACCGGGCGGCCATGGGTTCGAATCCCATTGGGCCCATTTCCAAAAACAATCGTATATTCGTAAGCTAACGAAAATTATATATTTTCATGCAGCAAAAATAAAACTTTGCATGCTGTCAAAATCTTGGATTTTGAAAGCACAAATAGAATATTTGTAAGCCATAGAAATCTATGATTTCTGGCTATGAATAAAAAATTCATAAGCTCCGGTGGTGTAGTCCGGCCAATCATTTCGGCCTTTCGAGCCGAAGACTCGGGTTCGAATCCCGGCCGGAGCATTCTTCTTAACTAATAAACTTACAGCTAGCGGGGGTGCCCGAGCTGGCCAAAGGGGACGGGCTTAGGACCCGTTGGCGTAGGCCTACCAGGGTTCGAATCCCTGCTCCCGCATTAAACACATTTCAAATTAAGATTATAAATCATTCAGTGCCGGGGTGGGGTAGGTGGTTATCCTACGGGACTGTGGATCCCGCGACTCGGGTTCGAATCTCGGCCCCGGCCCCATTATAACGTTCATTTTCTTTTAATCCTTGTTTTAAATGATTTTACATTCATTATTTTTAAATTTATATCTATTCAACTTACAAAAAACCAGAATAATTAGAAAAATTTATTATAGGTAATAATGTTAATTATAAAATTGTTCAATGACCTAAAAATATCGTAAGATGAGGTTTTTATGTTAAAAATGGAAAGGACATGTAATTCAATTAAATGTAATGTTTTACATGAAGGCAAGTTAATAGGCTACATGGACGGAGTAAGTGTTACGCAGTGGTTTTTAAAGAATAGATATAGTTATAAAGGCTCATTTTCAAATTTTGTGACTGAAAATCATGAAGATACACGTGTGGGAATTACAGTGGATATTATTTTTTTAGATCTAAACTTAATGGCTAAAGATGCAAGAATAGAATGGATAAATGCATTTGGTTCAAATGGTACATTTCAAGCTTTAAGAATTGAGTATTGTGATCTTAAATAAAAAAAACTTTTTTCTAATTAGGATCAAAGGTTATATACTCTTAAAATTAAATTATACTTGTTTTAAATTACCGATATTTACAGAAACTAAATGGATATTCTTGATATTATGAATAAAAAAGGGTCACGCGTAGAACGTGAATTGGTTAAAATGTTATGGGATGCTGATTGCGCTGCTATGAGGGCGCCAGCGTCTGGTGGAGCAACTAAAAAACCTCTTCCAGATATTATTGCAGGTAATGGGAAGATTTATCTGGCAATTGAAGTTAAATCAAGCTCTGCAGATCAAATATATATTGATTCTGAAAAAATTAGTGGATTAATAGAATTTTCAAAGATTTTTGGGGCTGAACCATTCCTTGGAGCTAAATTTAAAAATAAAAAATGGCGTTTTGTACGTATAGATGATCTAAGTAAAACTAGGGGAGAAAATTTCAAAGTTGATGTGGATTTAGCATTTTCTAAAGGTTTAGAATTCGATGAATTAATTGGAAGAGATAAACAGGTTAAATTTTAACAAACCAATGATTATTTTTATATTTTTAAACACTTAAAATTTCTTATTTTCTATGTTTTAAACTATAAACTGATCATTTTATATTGGAGTATGACCATAATTAGGGTTTAAGGAGGGATTAAAACGGATAAAAAGATAGGAATTGTGTTTATAATTGCAATTATGGCAATTGTTGTTTTTGCATCTGGATGCACACAACAGGGAAATCAGACTTCCCAGCAAAATAATACCACTGTCCAGCATAATACAACTTCTGCTAAGGCTATTGATGTAGTAGCCATTCAAAAAGGACCAGAAACAGCCAAAAAAGGTATGAATGTAACTATTCAATATGAAGTTTCAAATAAAGGCTCTGAAACTGTTTACAATGTTCAAATTGACAGTCAGGACTTTGAACAGAATCTGGGAACAATAAAACCTGGAGAAACCAAGAAAGGCAGTGCTAGTATATATATACCCACAGATGCAGAAGTTCAAGCAGATTTTGGGCCTGACGCCACAGTATCTAACCCGTTCTTCATAGGTGGATTCAGCGTTAAATTCAATGGTGCTAACGGCGCTAAACATACAAAAACTTCTAATTCAATAGAAATAAAATTAGTATAACTTCCTGCAAAAAACAGGAAAACTTATTTTTTTTATTTTAAATTTTTAATATTATGATTACTGTGAATTAACAGCTTCTTTATCTTTTTTATATGCTTTAACTGCAGCATATGTAACCCCTAAAATTAAAGGGCCTATAATAAAACCAGATAATCCAAATACAAGAGGTCCACAGAGGAATCCTAACATAAATATCAAGGGATGGATATCTGCATATTTGCTGGATATTTTAGGCCTTATATAAATATCAATTGCACTCATCAAGAATCCTAATATTATAACTGCAAATGCCTGTAAATAGTTTCCAGTTAGAATACTGTAGGCTGCAAGGATAATTGGAAGTGGCCAGTGTCCAATAAATGGTATAAGCTGGAAGAATCCGGTTAATATTCCTAAAAATGAGGCGAAAGGATAGCCTATGAGCCAGAACCCGACACCACCCAATATTCCGGTTAAAAGAGCTGTAAAGAAATGCCCGAAAAATATGCTCTTTAAAACTTTTTCTGTTTCGCTAAAAAGAGCATCAAAGTAATGTGTTCTGTTTTGGGGAATGGTGAAATTAATGTATTCCCATAGTTTATCTCCATCTTTTGCAAAATAGAACGTAGATGCAAAGAATATGAACAGTTGGAAGGCAATGGTGGGAATAGAACTTAAATAGGTAACTATATAGTTTAAGGTATATTTTAAAACTTCTTCTAAACCTAATTTAAAGCTGCTTATGAGGGAATCAGCATATGTTTTAAACCCTGTAGGCAGATAATATTGAACTGTACCTGAATTTACACTACTTAAATTAGCATTTTTTGCAATGGCAACAATTGCAGGGGTAGATTCTATAAGGGAGTTTATTATTATTACCATAATCAAGATTAAGGGGAGAATAACTATTATCATTGCAAGTATTATGGATATGGTTTCAAATTTTATGTGGGGCAACATTTTATTGGATATGGGGCGAATTACATAGGCAAATACGGCGCCAAGAATAATCATACTTATCATGGGAGTTAATACAAAAAATGAGATGATGAGCAGGGCTGAAATAATAAAAACAGCTGAAGTAACAGTTCCTCTTAGTTTATAAATCATTGTATTCACTTTTTATCCTTATTACAATTTTATTTAGTTTTTTATAAACAGAAATTAAATTTTATGTTTTATACCTGAAGCATCTCTTTTATATTTTCCAAATTCTGAAATTAACCTGATTTCATCACTCCAAAACACAGGACCTTCAACACAAACTCTCCAACCAATGTCATCGACGCAGCATTGTCCACAGATTCCCATTCCGCATTTCATGTATCGTTCCAATGAAAACTGGGCAGGGATTTTGAGCCTTTCTACGATATCGAAGATGCCTTTCATCATTACTTCAGGACCACAGGTCACCACCATATCATAATCTTTATCTTCAATTATTTTTTCCATATATTCTGTGGCGAATCCGCAAAATCCGAAGCTTCCATCATCTGTGCATGCATAGGGGGTTATATCAGTTGATTTAAGTTTATCCATAAATAATAGTTCATCTTTAGTTGTGGCTGCGGTTATTACATCTATATCTACGTCCATGCGTCGGGCTTCACTAACAAATGCTGAAATTGGTGCCATTCCCACTCCTCCACCAATTGCAAGGATTTTTGAGCCTACTATTTCAAAGCCACGTCCGTAGGGTCCTCTTAATCCTAATTTATCTCCATTTTGGAGGGAATGAACTGCTTCTGTAAATGGGCCTACATTTTTTATTGAGATTCCTATTTCATTGTTTATTGGATCAATTAGGGATATGGACATGGGTTTTTCATCTTTAAAATTCCATACCATCATGAATTGGCCGGGCAATATATTTTCAGTATCCCAATCAAATATAAATGTTTTAATGGTTTTAGTTTCATTAATTATTCTTTTTATTTCAATGGTTTTTGGAACATGCATTTTATCAGCCTTATATTGATTATTTTTATTGTTTATGGGCTATTCCCACCATTTCTTCAATTGATTGGTATTTATTTTTATTCATGAATTTATTAATTCCATCATTAACTTCCTTAAAAATAGATGGTCCTTTATACATAATTGCGGTGCCAATTTGAACACATCTTGCTCCAGCGAACATAAATTCTATGGCGTCCCTGTAATCTGTTATGCCGCCCACCCCAATTAGGGGGACATGAACTGCATCATATACATCAAACACACATCTAAGTGCAATGGGCTTTACTGCAGGACCAGATAATCCTCCAAATTTATTAGAGAGAATGGGATTTCCAGAGTCTATATCTATTCTCATGCCGGGACCTACTGAATTTATTAAAGTTAAGGCGTCACAACCAGCTTTTTCAGCACTTAACGCAATTTCAACGATATCTGTTACATTAGGGGTTAATTTAACAATAACAGGGGTGTCAACAGTTTTTTTAACTGCTTTTACAATTTCTCCTGTAAATTTAGGGTCTTCTCCTATGGATGCTCCGCAACCTTTTTGTGCATGGGGACATGAAACATTTAATTCAACAGCATCAACAAGATTTTCAATTTTAGAAGCTATCTCGGAAAATTCACTTGCTGATGAACCATAAATAGAAGCAATAACATTATTTGATTCTTCAATTTTTTCTAATTCTCCAATAAATGCATCTACTCCGGGATTTGAAAGTCCAATTGCATTTATAACACCACCAGTAACTTCAACTGTTGTAGGATTTGCATAACCTTTATTTGGCTCTAATCCAAATGATTTAGTTACAACAGATCCTGCACCACTCCTTAAAACCCAATTAAGTGAAGATGCAGTGCTTCCAAGTATGCCTGCTGCAAGCATGGTGGGATTTCTCATTTTTATGTTACAGATTTCAACTTCTAACATAATTGTCTCCTTGATACATTGGTCTTAGATATTTTGATCAACCGCAAAAAAATTCATAGAATTTTTGGCGCCCCGAAACATAAGTTTCGAAGGCTTTTTTTTAAAGGTTGATTTCAATTTCTAACATAATTATCTCCTTAATAAATAAACTTTAAAGTCATGTAAATACAAATTAAATTCCATGAAATATTATCTTACTAATTGTTTTGCAGGTTTTATAATCTTTGATGAAGATTTTGCCCTTATAGATTATGAACTTTTCCAAAAAGAAAATCTCCAAGATCGAATGAATGAGATGAATAAAGGAGATTTAACGCGTGAGGAAGAAAATATATTGAAAAGAAATGCTAAAAAATGTGATTCACTAATAATAGAGACAAATTTAGCCATTTCTAAGTATAAAAACATTAAAGGAGCATCTAAATTTGAATTTAAAACTTCAAACGATGCGGGTAATTATTTAAGGTCTAACATGGTAAGTGTGCTGGAAGAGGTAGGATTTATAGAATCAGAAAATGAATTAAGAGAAATTTTACACAATCTTTCTTTAGAAATTGTAAATTACAAGCTTAAAGAAGCTTCAAAAGCAGAGGATATGTATTTAATTCAGGCTATAAATACAATAGATGAAATTGATGAAGCAACAGGCAAATTAATTGAAAGAATCAGAGAATGGCACATGATCCACTTCCCTGAACTAATTAAAATAAGAAGCAATGAAAAATATGTGGAACTCATTGCAGAGTATGGGGATAGAAATGCTATAATAGAAAGTGGGCTTTTAGAAGAGTTAAAGATTAAAGAGGGGAGTATTGGTGCAGATATTGGGGGAGAGGACCTTGAAATACTCCAAAATTTTGCAAATTCTCTAAAATCACTTCAAGATACTAAAAATTCACTTACAGATTATGTTGAAGGGAAAATGAATGAGGTCGCGCCGAATTTAAGTGATTTAATTGGCCCTTCGCTTGGTGCTAAATTAATAGCGCATATTGGAAGTATTCAAAAACTATCCATGCTTCCATCAAGCACAATACAAATTATGGGTGCTGAAAAAGCCCTATTTAGGCATAAAAAAACCGGAGAGCGTCCTCCTAAACATGGGATTATATATCAATATCCGGAAATAAGAGGCGCTAAATGGTGGCTTAAAGGCAAAATTGCAAGAGTATTGGCGGGTAAAATTGCTATTGCTGTTAGAAAGGATTTTTATTCAGGCGATTTTGACCCTAATTTAAAGGAACAACTTCAAGAAAGATTAGAGGAACTTAAAAAGAAATATCCGTTCCCACCAAGACCAAGTCGATCTAAAAAAGGTGGAAAGAACGATAAAAGTGTTAAAAAGAAGAAAAAACGGGATAAATATAAAAAGAATATTAAAGATTATTATTGAAGATAGGGAGGGTCCAATTTTGGATGTTTTGTTACCGTTATATATTTTGTCAATAATTTCAAGCATTATGTCTGCAATTTTAGCCCTTTTTGCAATTCAATTTTCAAGAAGAACAGAGGAACGACTTAAAAGAAATTTCACCCGTATACAGAAATATATGAAGATACAGCACGATAAAACTGAAGGTCTTCTAGCCAGTATTGAATCTGAATCTGAGGAAATAAAAGCAAAGGTTCATGAAACACGGATGGAACTTCTGGAATCCATAGAAAATGTTCATAAAATAAGGGATGAAATATTAGAATCAGTTGAAAGCTTAGAAGATAGCTGTATTAATAATAACGACAAGAAATAGGGGAAATAACCTCTAAAAACTTTTTATTTTATTTTATTAAATTCTTTTAGTTAATATAAAAATTAAGAAAACTTATTATAATAAATAATATCTTCTTTTAAATAAGGGTGAATTATATGGATAGTGAAGCAGCATTCTACAAAATAAAAGTAAGATATATTGCATTATTGATTATAGTGGGAATGATACTCTTTTTCATGTTTATAGGGGCGATATGTCCATCTCTTGGCGGTCCTGAAAAGGCTGTTATCGCTGGATTGTTTTTTTACGCTTTAATCGCATTATGGATCACTTTAAACTTCAATAAATATGATGTAAATTATAAAAAGTTTGTAGGAACAATTCCTTATGATATCAACTGGTTAGAAGTGATTGCAGTCGTATTTGCAATAATTATACTTTCTTTAGGGTTTACAGAGCTTCGAATATACATTTTATCCACAATAAACCCTGATATACTTTCTTATGTTCCAGGTTCAAGCACATTTTACTCGTTAAAAGACAGCCCTATGGCTCCATTTCTAAACTTCATGGAATTTATTATTGGAGTGTTAATAGCTCCCATTGTAGAAGAATTCCTATTTAGGGGAGTTATGTTGCATAGATTCACTGTAAAATGGGGAATTAGAACTGCAGTTTTAGTATCATCATTTATATTCGGAATTTTACATGCAGACATTCTGGGAGCGTTTCTTTTTGGTGTTGTAATGTGTATTCTCTACATTAGGACAGGAACAATCATTGTACCAATTATTTGTCATATGTTAAATAATTTAATTGCATATGGAACTCAAATGCTGGGCACATTTGCCCCAAAAGTCTCTAAAGCAGGCACTGTTACGCATATTCCTAATCTGGAATTAGCAATATTTTTAATGATATTTTCAGGCGTTATAATCGGGTATTATATCTACAGAAACTGGCCTAGAAAGTACTGGGTGTCGCCCTATTTTAGAAAATATGATGAAGAATACTAGATATTTTATAGTCAAAAAAAGATATAATTAAACAGTATTTTAAGCATAAAAACAAAATATAGGGCATAATTTAGGTAAATAAATATTATAACACTTATTAAATTAATAAAATAAAAATTAGAGGAATATAAATGGAAATCACTCAAGAACTTCAAGGCGTTTATAAGATCAACGAAAGTATAGCCACAGAAAACCTAAATCCAGGAATAAGGGTATATGGCGAAAAATTAATTGAAATTAAGGATAAAGAATACAGAATATGGGATCCCAGGCGTTCAAAACTTGGAGCAGCAATTTTAAACGGTTTAAAAACATGGGCATTTAGGGAAGATTCTAAAATACTTTATTTAGGTGCATCAGCAGGAACAACGCCTTCTCACATCTCAGATATATCCAAAGATGGCTTGATTTATTGTGTGGAATTTTCGCCAAAAATGATGCGAAAACTGGCTGAATTATGTAATCAACGTAAAAATATGATTCCAATACTTGATGATGCTACAAAACCACGTAACTACATGAACATGGTGGAGAAAGTGGATATAATTTATTCAGATGTAGCCCAACCCAAGCAATCCGAGCTTTTCATGGATAACATGAGATTATATTTAAAAGAAGATGGAATAGGAATTTTAATGATTAAAGCAAGGAGTATTGATGTAACTAAAGCTCCTAAAAAGATTTTTAAAGAGGAAGAATCAAAATTGAAGGCGAATGGCTTTAAAATAGTTGAGAAAATAAAGTTAGAGCCTTATGAAAAGGATCATATGGCTTTTGTTTGTGAATTCAGTTTTTAGAGGGTTATTAATCTCTAAAATCTTATTCAGACAACATTATTCTAATTAACTTAATAATAATCCCAAACAGTAACGCTCCAACTTGCTATATCTGATGGCTGAATGTAAAGGTTGTACGGCCCTTTACCTTCCTTAACTTGAATCACATGCTCTTTTCTAACGGGTTTTTCAGTTGCACCCCAGTTTATTGTGCCTGTAGCAACCCCTGCATCACCCTTTAAAACATCAATACTAAAAGCATTGATATCATAGCTAACTTGGGGCACAGCAGACATTATAACTTTAAAATGGTCTCCTTTTATATCCACTGTACGTGTTTCTTCGCCAGTCCCAGTGAAAGATGCGATTTTATGCCATGTTGCCTGGGAATTTGTTTGTGAGGGTGTATTTCCTGTGGCTGGTGTTGAGGCCTGTGATGGGTTTGTCATATCTCCTGATTTTAGTATAAATCCATAGGTAAGCCCTATACCTGCAATCAGAACAATGACTGCAATTATCAGTAATTTAGTGGGTGTAGCAATTCCTTCACTTTTTTGTTCTTCTACTTTTCTTTCTTCTTGGCCAGCAAATCTAGGTCTTTTCCTAAGTTTACTGCCGCATGCTGTGCATATTTCATCATCATCTTCATTTCTTAAGCCGCATTTAGGACAAAAAATCAATGGAACCACCGAATAATATATTTTAATCTAATTTTATATCAGTTGATTTATATGTTTATTATTTATGATTACAATCAAATAGAAAAACTTATTAAGACAATTAAAGGGTAATAATACTTAACTTGGTTTAAATCCTAAATAGTATGGGTTTGAGGTGAAAAAAATAATGGTTAAAATTAAAAGATGCCCTAAATGTGGTTCAACCAATATTAAATGGGTTATTCCCCAGATGTGGTCTTTATGGGAGTGTTTTGATTGTGGTTATGCGGGAGCAGTGGTGATTGAAGAAGATGAAGGAGAAAATGAATGATTTAGATTTCATTATTTTCATTTTTTTTACATAATGACTGGTATTGAGGTAATATTTATCATTTTCCTTTTTTATTTTAACTTCGTAATACCTAAAAATAGTACAAAATAAAACAAGTTCAAATATAATAACAAAATAAAAAGCTAATTAAATCTTTAAAACAATTCTATCAACAATTCGAGCTGCAACATCTTTTTTAGAGCTTAAAGGAACATCAATAAGCTCTTTATCAATTAAAATAACCTGATTTTCATCTGATCCAAAGCCCGCACCTTCAACTGCAACATCGTTTGCAACCATAAGGTCAATACCATGTTCTTCAATTCTTTTAGAAGCTGATTTAATTAACTCATCATGTGAAAGGCCGTATTCGGCTTTAAATCCTACAAGGAAAATTTCAGGATTTATTTTTTTAACTTCACCTATTATTTTAGGTGCTTTTTCAAGTTTTAAGGTTAAATCTTGGCTTGATGAGATTTTATTAGTTTGAATATCTGTTTTGGGGATGAAATCAGAAACAGCAGCAGCTGAAATAAAAATATCGTAATCAGGAACTAATTTCCTAACTGAATCCTGCATTTGGGCTACAGATTCAACATTCACAACATCAAATGCCTTGGGAACATCTACTGACATGTTCCCGCAAATCATGGTAACATCCGCACCGCGTATAAATGCTTCTTTGGCAATTTCAACACCCATTTTACCGGAACTTTTATTTGTAATTCCCCGGATTTCATCAATGGCCTCATAAGTTGCCCCGGCACTTACAAGAACTTTTTTACCCTTTAATTCTTTATTTCCTAATTCACGTAGGGCATGTAAAACAATCTCATCAATATCAGGGAATTTAGCTTTCTTTTCTTCAATTTTAGGCTTTATGAAACTAATATCCTCATTTTTAAGGGTTTCTATATTCCCTTTTATGGCTTTATACATGGAATTGTGCATTGATGGAACCATTAAAATAGGGGTTTTATAACCAAAAGCTGTAATTAAAAGAGTGCTGATAGGATTATCTGCAATTTTATAAGCTAATTTACTTATTACATTAGCAGTAGCTGGTGCAACCAAAATCAAATCGGTATCTGCATATTTAACATGTTCAATTTTGCCTGTAAGTTCTGTTACCACTTTCTGGCCTGTTGCAAACTCCATTGTATGTGGATGGATGATTTTACAGGCATCATCGCTCATAAAGCATTTAACAGAGATTCCATGCCTTGCAAATTCTCTTGCAAGCTTAATGGATTCTATTGCAGCTATACTTCCTGTAACACAAAGAACAATTTCCATTTAAGGTCCCTCTAAAAAAAGGTTAAGTAAAAAAGTAAAATTTCAATATTTAAAGGTCATCAATAACAATAACGGTTTTTTCAGATGATAATTGATTTACAATATCATTTAAAACATCTATTCTTGCTGGAAGTCTTCTTGAATCTTCTCTCATGACTCTGATTTTGTATTTTTCATCTCCATCTGTTCCATAGACTATGTTAATCCCTGAAATTCTTGCAGGAGCTAAAATATCTCTTGCAATTTCTTTAAAGTCAGATTCTTCCCCTACTACTCTTACTTTCTTTCCAACCTTTTTTGATATTGCTCTTACTATCTTTCCACTTTTCCCTATAAGCTTTCCAACCTGGTCTTTATCGGTTACTATTATAACGACGTCCCCTATTTCAATCGTCTTTTTAAACCCTATTTTTCCTTCGCCAAGTTTGAAAAGTAATGTAGCAATGTCTAAGTCTAGCTGGGTGATTTCACCACTCTTTAATTTGTTTTCACACCCTTGACATAACATTCCACTTTTTAAACAGACATCGCATACTGGCAATACCATTCTTCATTCCTCCTAATTAGTTATAGATAATTTTTAAAACTTATATTTAAAAATTATATACTTTTACAGACATTTAACCTCCAAAAAGACCCATAATTGGTCATATTTAATTAATAATAATGCTACCCTGTTATTTCCTGATATTTAGCTTCATTAAGTCCCCAAAACGTTTCAATGTAATTATATTACTTTCAGGGTATAAACGCAATTTTTTATTTTCTACATTTAATTAGCTTAAATAAAAAGTAGATTTTATGGTAGCTTTTAGGTTTCTACTCTGTCTTTCAAATATAGTATAACAAATATATTGTATTCTGTTTATTAATATATATTTACTTTATTTGGAAACTAAATAAATATTTTTCCTTTTATATTAAATATACAAAATGATTTAAAGACATACTCAAAGGTAAAGGACATGATTTAAGATTAATCCAACGTTTTAAGCTATTAATACGCTTAAATAATAAAAAATAGACTTATTGAACCTTAAAACTGTTTTGGATAATATCAAAGTATGGTTTTTGGCTTTCAAGGTCTAATCCTTTGGTAAAGAATGCCATTATGTAAAAAATGTTGTTTTGCTCAAAATATACTATTCTAAGGTGTATTTTTTGATATTTAGGGTCATTACCGTCATATATGGTTTCAGTGGCATTTATTCCATTTATTGTAGTGTTTGTAGAGCTTACAGGTGCTATGTTTGCCCCTGAATCTTTAAAACTTTGGATAAACTCGTCTTTACGTTGTTCTAATGTTTTAGCTGGATCTTTTTGAACTTTAATTAAATTAAAAGCTGCAATTTGAGTAGCATTAGGGTTATTTGTAGATCCTGGGTCTTGAATCATAATTTGCATATTGGATCCGATAATTGCATCAGCAGTAACGTTCCATAGGGCAGGATATTCAAGGGATATGCCTCCTGCAGCGTAGATCTTTGTAGGTATTGTTAAGTTTCCCTGATTTGATGTATTATTTCCTTGAGGCTGAAATGGAGTTGAACTAGAAGTTATTATAATTATTAAAAGCGCTATTAAAACTGCGATAGCTATTGCAAGTATTTCCTTTCTATGAGGGATATCTAAGGGGCCTTTCTTGCTCTTTTTGCTATTATCCCTTCTTAATGGGTCCTTCAACCGGACTTCTCTTTTGTTGCTTTCTTTTCTAAGTGGCATTTAAGTGACTATCCCTTTTTATTCTATTAGATCATCTAAAAAACAGATTAATATACTTTTCTTTTTTTTAGTGGGATTTATGGGCTAATATGTTAATTTATAATGAAAAATGTTCAGGCTGTTACTTTGAAACTTTCAATTACCATGTTGAAATTTTTATCTTCATCACTTAGATAGGTGGGAGCTCGTGTTCCGCAGGCTATCATGTATATATATCCATTTTTTTCAAATAAAATAGTTTTAAACTGTTCTTCAACGCCATTATCTATGCCACTGGCCACAAATTCATAAGCAGTTTCATTATCTACTGTTATTTTCCCATCAGACAGTTGTTTATAGCCGGGAACCCCTGATGCACCTGCTTTAACTTCATCAAAAAATTTTTCTAAGGGAATGCCGTTTGAAGCTTTTTTTGAGATTTCAACAACTGCTCCTGGTTTACCATCAGTTTTATTAGCTTGGGGGTCTATAATGTATGCAATTACATATTTACCTGTTTTATTAACTTGTTCCCAATTGGAAGTGTAATTAAATGAAATACCATTTGCATTATATGTTTTTGTTAATTTAGATGTAGAATTATTGTTAAATACAGGACTAATATTATTTAAATAGCCGTATGATAAAATAACTGAAAATATAAGGATTATTGCTGTTATAATTATGTATTTCTTCAATTTATCACCAGGAATTCTTTAACTTAATTGAAATTTAGTAAATAATGATTCTGAAAAAAAGGAATGATTTATAATAGTTTGAAACTGTTTACTATGGTGTCAAAATTTTGTTGTTGACTGCCATAACTGGATGCTGGTGCACTGCAAAGTATTATATATATTAAATTCTTTTTTTGAAGCCATATGGCTCTTTGCTGCTTTGGAGCAGTTGAATTTATTTTATAAACAATTTCTAAACCACTTTGACCATTTATTACAATACTCCCTTCACTCACTGGTTTAAAACCAAGATTTTGGGCCATAAATTGTGCATATGTGGCGTTGTAATAGTTCTGTAATGTAGTGCCTGTTGGTTTCACTGCTTTTTGGATTACAACATTAACCTGAGTGTTTCCATTTGCATCAGCAGAACTGGGGTCTCCAAATGATACTGTACTGTTTATAGCCTGACTTGTAGCCTGCTTCCAGTTTGAAGGATATTCAAAGGTGAATTCAGATCCACTGTAAATTTGGGTCTTATTAACACTGGATGTTTGATTCCCGCTATTTGTACATCCTGATGCCGTAATTACTGCGGATATAATGAATATTGCAAGTAAATATTTTTTCAATCTATCAACCTCTTCTATGTAATATCAACTGAAAAACAGATATATAATTTTCTATTTCATTTAATTAAAATATGAAAATTTAAGGTGGTTTTTGAAACTTTGAAGGTATGATTGGTTATAATTTCATATTCTTTTTACAGATATTAGTTTTTTTAGGGTTTAACATGTTTATAGTTTGTAAATTCAGATTAAACTGCGGTGGAGCAGGTTCCGTTAGGGGTTGGCGTAGGAGTGGGGGTAGGAGTAATTGGGGTAGGGGTAACTGGTTTAGGGGTCGTGGTTATGTTTATTTTTTTAGTGGTATTTGTGGTGTTGGTCATATTTGTGGTGTTGTTAACAACAAAAGGTGGAAATGCACTGTCATTTGTAAATAAAGATATGCCTGAAATGTTTTCTGGTATATTTAATGCGTAAATCCCAAATCCAATACCAATAACAAATGCTGCAATCAATACTGCTGCTGCAATCATTGTGGTCGGAGATACTTTTTCCGTGTTTATATTTTTTTCTTTAAGTCCAGGAGATGTGATATATTTTTTAAATAATTCCTGATTCTCTTCTTCATCAGTAGGAGTTTCAATGGGCTTTTCAGCTACTTCTTTACCTTGTAATTTCCGCACACGATCTGCAACGTTGAATGCATCAAGCTGCTGATTTAACTGACTTTTTTGAATAGTATAATGATTCTTAGATATATTGCCTTTGTTATACTCGTTTTCAAGCTCTTTAAGGCTTTTTATAACCTTTTCTCTGTCCATGCTTATCTTAATCATCCCCTTCTATAGGATAGGAACCCAGTATCTTTACATATGATATTTTTGTTTTAATGGTATTTAAAATGTTTTTTACTTCATTATCCTCGTGGTGTCCCTTAAAATCAATAAAAAAGATATAATTTCCAAGCTTCTTCTTTGAAGGCCGTGACTCAATTTTGGTTAAATTGATATTCTGTTTTGCAAACTCACCCAGAACATCATAAAGTCCACCGGGCCTATCTTCAATTAATGAAAAAACTGCCGAAGTTTTATCATGACTAGTAGGAACATGATCGTGTTTACTTATAACAACGAAACGTGTTGAATTGTTACTATAATCTTGAACATTAGAAGCTGCAATTTTTAAGTCGTATAACTCTGCTGCTCGACGTGTTCCGATTGCAGCAGCGTTTTTTTTATCCTTTACAATTTCAGCTGCTTGGGAAGTGCTGGGTGTTGCCACGGGCTTTGCACCCATGTTTTCTATAAACTTACGGCACTGTGAAAGCGCCTGAGCATGAGAATAAACTAAATCTATATCCATTATAGATGATCCTTCATTTAAAAGAAGATTGTGTCTTATAGGTAGAATTATCTCATTTTTAATCTTTAAATTATAATCATGGGCAAGAAGATCAAGTGTTACTCCTACGGGGCCTTCTATTGAATTTTCAATTGGAACTACTCCTATATTTACAATTCCATTTGAAACTGCATCTAATACTTCCATTATAGAATCAAATGCCAGGAGATCACCAGAGATTTTTGATGCTGCTTCTTCAGCATACGTGCCTGGAGGACCTAAAAACCCTATTTTACATCTTTTCTCTAAATTTGACATATTTTAATTTCCGTGAATAATATTTGTTAATTAATTATTAGACTAAAAATTGATGGAATAATATGTTATATGGTCATTATATTTAAAAGACAATTATTATTCTTAATTTAAAAAAGTTATAATTTATGAGTATTTAGTATAGTCCACCTTTTAGGAAATTGTTAATTTTATCGGTTGTAGATTGGTGTATTCTCCTTACAACTGCTTTTTTACCTTTGATTTTAAGAAGAACAGCGTAAACTCCAAGGTCATGTAAATGGCGCATAAATGCTTCTGTGTCCTCTTCTTTTTCAATGTCAATTATCATATCTTCGCTTGCAGGGTTCCCTGAATCCACGTTTTTAATTGTATCTATCATGGGATATAAAATGGATTCTCCAAGTTGATGGGCTCTTTTTTGAAGCTCTTTTTCATTTTCTTCATTTTCAAATGCCTGGAAACCTTCCCTTATGACTCTACTAAATAGGAAATCTCTTCCAAAGTCAAATGGATAGGTAAACGCATATTTGAGTTCGTCAGCATGGGCCTCAGATGAAGTGTATTTTAAGGGATGAATAATCATTTCAGGGTCTTTTAAGACCATACCTTCTCTTCCGGCTTTTCCAATTTCTTTAATTTCCTTTTTTATTTTATCAGGTGCTTCATCAACACTGTATATTCCCAGAACTCTTACAGCAGGTAGTCCATATTTTTCAAGGATTTCTTGTTTGTCTTTAATGGATAATGGGTCGTTTGAAAGTTTTTTTCTAATATCAAAGATTCTAAATCCAAGACTACCGATTTCTTCATAATAATGGGACACATATGGATTGTCTGTACCTACCATTTCTCCGCAAATTACAAGATCAGGATTATCATTAAAGAAATCTTCAAGATCCATAATTTCAACAGCTTTTTTGGTTGTGTAAGGGCACATATAGCCCCGTCTTGTTAATGCTACAATTTCATCTCCAACTAACGCTATACGGACATTATATCCATTCATTTTCTCTTCAGCAATGATTTTATCCTTAAAATGATTTTTAAGCGTGGGTGATAGCATTAATGTTCTTCGAATCTTTGGAAAACCTCTTATCACTTCTATTTTCTCCTTAAAATAGATTACAGTCCCTGCTTCAATCTTAATTACATCTTTTTTAAATTGCAGGGCAGGAGTGCCATGGAATTGGAAAAATTTTATAATTCCTTTGTTTATGGCATGATTTAGCTTTTCAGCTTTTACATTGAGGATTTTTTGCAGTTTTTTATCTAAAAAATCTTCAACAATAACATGGGAATCTAAATTGCAGGAGGGACAGTTAAAAAAAAAGTTATTGAGGGAGTTATTCCTCCTCCAATCTATATCCATCTTTGATTTACAATTTGGACAGTCAATTTTGGGTAAAATTCAGTGAACCTCCTCCAATTCCACAATAAATTTCATGATGTCTGTTTTGGTGATTATACCTGTAATTTTGCTGTTTTCGCCAGTAACTGGAATTCCGCTGAATTCTTCATCTATCATTAGCATTGATGCGTCGGCTATTGTTACATTCTCTTCAATTGTCCTCACATTTTGGGGCATTATGTCTTCTATTATAAGATTTCTTATCCTTGCAGGTTGATATTTGTCTGGAACAACTTTTCTAAATGATATCATGGTGTGAGCAATGTCTTTTGCAGTTATAATTCCTTCCAGACGATTTTCATCCATTACAAGAAGTCTTCCCACGTCTTCATCTATTATCATTCTTCTTGCGTGAACAAGTCTTTCTTGAGGGCTAATGGTCATTAGGTCTGTTGTCATTCTCTCTTTTATTAGAGTTTTATTGTAGGGCACTCCCTGGCAAGTTTTGACAAAATCAGTTTTGGTTATAATGCCCACTAATTCTCCATCATCTACAACGGGAATTCCGCCAATTTTATTTTTAACTATTAATTGTGCGGCGTTTCCAAGGTTTTTATTGCTTTCTATTGTAATTGGCTCTGGAGTCATTACTGTGGACACATGGAAATGTGAAGGGGGTAAATTACCATATTTTGATGAGCCTAATCTTAAAGCAATATCTTTTTCTGTTATAATTCCAACAAGCTCTTTATTATTTCTTCCGTGTCCATTTACAACGGGTAACCTGGAAATTTTATGTTTTTTCATGAGTTTTAATGCATCGTGGATGTTCTGGTCTTTATCTATTACAACAACTTCTCCGCTCATTATATCTTTTACATGCATATTTTATCCCTCATTTTCTTATTTCCAAAAAATATAAAAATTTGTAGGTTATTCATCTAATCTACTGAATTCCTTTAATTATATCGGTTTTGGTGATTATTCCAACAAGATTATCTCCTTCAACAACAGGTAAGTGGCTGAGGTCGTTATTACACATTAATTGGGCTGCTTCTGCTGCATCATCGTTTCCATTGATTTTTACAACATCTTCTGTCATTATGTCTCCTGCTGTTAACATGGATATTTCTCTTGCTTTTCTTTTTTCTGACCCATTTTCTTCCTGTTTTACAAAGTATATTCTTTCAACACTTACGCCGGTTTCAGGATCATCTAATTGGGCAAATGAAATGTTCGCTGGTGTTATAATGCCTGCAATCTCATTATCAAACATTACAACAAGTCCATCTATGCTATGTTCGTCCATGAGACTTATTACATGACTTATGGTGTGATTTTCGTTTACAGTTACTACATCTGTGGTCATTAGGTCTGAAACTTTCCATCTTTTTGGTAATTTTGATGTGTAGTATTTCATGAGGTTTGTTTTTGTTATTATTCCTGCTAATCCTTCATTGTCAATAACAGGGACAGAGCTTATTTTATTTTGCAGCATAGTTTCAACCGCTTCTTTTAGATCGCTTTCAGCATTAATTGTTGTAAGATCGCTGCTCATGACTCTTCTAATGGCGATTGTATCTAATGGCCGTCTTTTCCATGCTGGGCCTTTTCCTCTTAATTTTCTTATCAGATCTTTTTCTGTAACAATTCCAATTGGTTTATCATCTTTATTTACTACAATAACTCTGCTAAGCCCGTGTTTGAGCATTAAATTCCTGGCGTGATTTACTTGTTCATTTTCTTGAATTAAAAATACTTCTTCATTCATTATATCTTTAACTTTCATCATTATCACCACGGTGTTATTGATTTTTTACTTAATTTTAAATCTGATAATTGATTTTTATTTACCTATTGCCTTTAGAATATCACTTTCTGTAATTATACCAAGTAATTCATCATTTCTAACTACTGGAAGCCCTCCAATACCTTTTTTTTCCATTATATTGGCTACATCACCTAATTTGGCATATATGTCTGTTGTAATTACGCTTTTCTCCATTATGTCTGTAATTTGGGTGTTTAAAACTTCATTTTCATGGTTTGTTTTAATTTTATCAAATGCAGAGTTGTTTCCAAAGAATTTTACAATGTCTGTTGAGGTTATTATCCCCACAAGTTTGTTATTTTCAGGTTTGGGTGTTTTGAGTTCTTTTCCAACTACCGGAATTCTTCTTAACCTGTTTCTAACCATTATTTTAGTTGCGCCTTCTATTCTTGTTCCAGGGGTTGTTTTTATAACTTTTTTGGTCATGAAATCTTCAACCACGGCATCTGTCAAAACTCCTGAAAGAAGCAGCGCAAAATCTCTTTCTGAAACTATACCTACAATCTTTTCATCTGAATCAACTATGGGCAGTGCACCAACTTTTTTTTCAAGCATTTTTGAGACTGCATCTCCCATGGAACTTTTATAACTTAATACTTCTACTTCCCGGGCCATAATCTCTTTTACAGGTTCGTTTATTGCAGATAAGAAGTTACCTTCGTGTTTTTTTTCTAAAATTTGGTATTTATCTGCACCCCCTAAAAAGTCAAGTATATCCATGGATGTTACTATTCCCAGAATTTTTCCAGTCCCAGGGTCTGTTACTGGGAGCCTTCTGAATTTGTTTTTTACCATTATTTCGGCGGATTCTTTGATGGTAGCGCTTTGAGGTACTGTAACTACTTCTTTTTTGGCGATACTCATGATATCGCCGTCGTGTTCTGCTATATGGGTTTCAAACTCCAGTGGAGCTCTTTCTCTAGATTTTACTACATTTATTAGTTCTTTTCTTCTCATCAGTACACCTCACATGAAAGTGAAAAACTAAAGTTATCTCTAAAAAATAAATCTGAATTAAATAAATTTAGCAAGTGGGTTTTAAAAATCAATTTACATACGACCCTAGAATATCTTCTCTTGTAATTATACCAACAAGATCAGCTTCTTTTACTCTTTCGGGTTCCTTTTTTATATATATTGGATTGTTAACCACGGGTAACCGTCCAATATTATACTTAATCATTAGTTTTGCGGCTTCCTTAATATCCTTATCTCCAGTTATAACAACAGGAGGAGTTCGCATAATGCTTTCTACTTTGGGAGATTGTTTATTTGCTCCATCTTTAGATATTCTCACATTTCCTGAGTTTATAATATCTTTACGGGTAATCATACCCATTATTTTATTATTTTTTATCACAGGAAGCCCTGAAAATCCACTATCGTCCATTTTAGTCCATACTTTTGATAATGGATCGTCGTAATTACATGTAACAACATTTTTTGTTGTTATTTCATTTATATTCTTATTTTGAGGTTTTAAATCTTGATTTAGCAAATTTTCAAGAATGTCTGCAACACTTATTATCCCTACAAGTGTCATATCTTCTTCAGCCTTGATAACAGGGGCTTGGACAATTTCTGCATCCAGTATTTTTTTTCCAATTTCTTTAACTTCCATGTCTGGTGTTGCAATTACTTTAGGTGTTTCCATTATCCCCCGAGCTTCTATATTTGATTTTGTTGCAGAGATGTTCATCATATCTCCACGGGTTATCAGACCTTCAAGATGACTTCCTGATACTACTGGAACACATCTGAAGCTTTCATCCCTTAAAATAGACCTTACTTTAGTTGCATATGTATTTATAGAAACGGTTACTGGATTAGGTGTCATAACATCCACAACATTGTTCAAGTTAAATCACCTTCTAAATCTTCTTTACATTCCTCACAGACAAATTTTCCATCTATTTCGTCTAAATACTCCATAAAGTTCCCACATGTTTCACAAACACCAGGGACAGGTGGTTCTTCGCCATTAAAATCAGTTTGGGTTTCCATCCTTGCATTTTCAACCAGAATTTCGGTCAGTTCTGGAGAAACTACCATAATATCTTTTGCAGTTAATATTCCTCTAAGTTTTCCTTTTTGTACTACTGCAAGCCTTCTTATATTCATTTTTGACATGAATCTTGCGGCTTCGTTCAATTCTCTTCCTGGATCGATTTTTATGAGGTTTTTAGTCATTACATCATCGATCTTTATTGCACTGGCCTTGATGTCATTGGCAACGACTTTGTTTATAATATCACTTTCTGTGATTATTCCTTCAGGTTTGTCGTTTTGTTTTACTATTAAACAACCCACTTCCTTTTGGGCCATCAAATAGGCAGCATCTGCAACGCTGGATTGGGGACTTACAGTAATTACATTGGTGGTCATTGCATCATTTACGGTTACATTTGGATCCATTCCCATTTTAAACCTCCTATCTAATTCTAAGAATTTTATGAACTTGAGGTATTGTTAAAACGTCTAAATATTCTCCTGCCGTTTGAGAAATTTCAAATAGTTTCTTACTTTCATTTACCCATTTATCCAGCGGGGCTGACGGCTGGATAACCATTGATAGGTTGGAAACATCTGAAATTTCATCATGTATTTTTGAAGCTATTGACTCTATTATACCCACTTTTGTGGAGGGCATTATAACTATCTTACAATATGTATTTATCTCCTCATCTATTAATAGATTTAGTGATTTCAATTCGTTTTTAAATAGCTTATCCCAGTTAGAAGTGGATTGATGTTCTGGTAATTTAATATCTACCGATGCATAATTAATTAAACTGGCTATTTTACCTAAATTAGCAGGTAATGAGCCGTTAGTCTCTAATAAACAGTTAAAATCATATTTTTCTAAAAAAGATTTAATAAAATCGGCGTGTAATAATGGTTCACCGCCAGTAATTGAAATAGAATGAAAATCAGGAGTTATTAATTTATCTACAGAATTAAAAAGTTCTTCTTCGCTGTAAACAGGTCCAAATTCAGGATTTTGGCTTTGTGGAGTGTCGCAGTAGTTGCAGTCGAGATTGCATCCAGAAAATCTTACAAAGACTTGTCTTCTTCCAATTAATTTCCCTTCGCCTTGAATACTTGAAAAAATCTCATTTATGTGAGCTTTCATTTGTTTGACCATCGATTGTTATGCGGACTTTTGAAAGTAGGCACCTTGTCCAATACCTTCATTAACACAAATTTGAACACTTGAGAGGTTATTATATATCTTTTCTAAGTATTTAAATATTTCCTCGGCAAAGTATTCCGCCAGATCCTCTGCAGAGGTGGATTTAAGTGGTAAAAGACAGCAATCTTCTAAAGGGAGTTTATAATCCTTTTTTCCTACAGTAAATTCTAATGAGTCATTGTCTTTATGCGTAAATTCAACAACATCGCTATTACATGGGATTAAAACTTTATGATCCAGTTTTGAACACATATCGCGGACGATGGTTTTGGCTTTTTTAAAATCAACAACAAAGCCAAACTCTCCACTTCTTTCTCCTTCAATAACCAGATCAACAATGTAAGAATGTCCATGTATTCCTCCGCATGATTCGTGGAGGGGTATCATGTGTGCTGATGAGAATCTTAAGTTAGCGTGAATTCCATTAATTTCTATTTTCATTTTGATGACCTTCATAACATATTATTAATTTTAAAAAACTTTGGTTTTAGTAATATCTTCTTCAATAGACTCAATTTCATTAATATAATTTTGGGATATTTTATTGGTTAACTCATTTATCTGGCTATTATCCAAATCTTTTTTGCATTCTAAAAGCCCTATTGTATCTACATCAATTGGTGTGCCTTTATTTGTGATATTCATGCCAAAATGTATTTTCATACTGCTATTTGAGCATGTAGCTATTGAAACACTGAGTTTATTACCTTCAAAATAGAGATCGTCACCTTCACGGTTAGTTCCAATTCCTAATTCTCCTAAAACATCCTTAACAATCGTTACAAATAATCTTTGGCGGTGGTAACATGTTCTTATATCTGCAGGCTGAATATCAAAATGTTCAATTATAAAATGTACCATTTCACTTGATTTTATTTCAAGTCCAATATCCTCGTAATCAATTATTTTTTCAGCTTCAATTTCCATAGGGCCGTGCCATGCTAAAATACTTGATCCCTTAACTTTAAATTCTTTAAAAGCCCAAAATGGTTGGATTTGGCTTCCATCGTAAAGTAATGGTTCTTCAATTTTTTTATATTCCATAGTTTCACTTAATTATTTGTATGTAGTATCTTCTAATTATTTTTATCCATAAAACTCATTGTCATCTAATTTTTTATTAAGTAATTCTACCCATTTCCTGTAGTCTTCCAAGAGTTGATGCATTTTAGCTTTCTTAAGTTCTTGTTGAATTGTAATGTAAAATTCATGAAAACTCCTGAGTTCTGATTTATTAACTTTTTCTTTAACCATTTCATTGCCTATTTTTTTTAGTAGGTTTAAAGAAAGTTCAACGCATTTGGTAGAGTTATTCCCTATATTTTCGAATGTTATTTCTTCTAAATGTATGATAACTTTTCTTAAATCATTAATAAATATTTCTGATTTAACTAAGTTTAAACCTATAATTCCTAAATATCTTATCGCATTCATTTTTATAATGGGCATTTGGTGTTTATCTGCCCATTGGCTAATTTTTTTAAGGTATTCTGCACATTCAGAAATTTTATTTATTGATTTATTGTTTATTAGTCTAAAACACATTTCGTTAAACGTTTCAAGTATTTCTGATGCAATTTCTAGTTTTTTTAATTTATTATTTGATGATAAAGGTTCAATAAAAGAATATAGTAATTCCATGGCATCACTGACAGAATTGGATTTTTTATCTATTAATTCAAAGGAAAACACGCTAATATAATTTATAATTCTCATTATAATCTCTTGATATTTTCCATGGTATTTTACGGCAGTTTTTGTATAAATGTCTTCATTTAAGTATGATAATGCAATATCTTTTAAAATAATAATTACTTTTGTTATAATGGAATTTTTTAAGACAATTATCTCTTCAATAGGGATATAAGGGCCAATTTGAAGGTCTTGTTTATTCTTATCTAAAGATTCTTGACCTATATTTTTCAAAGATTCTACAATATTAATTATTAAAGCATTAGAATGTGCTAAATTGTTATCAGAGTCATATTTTAAAATATAATTAGTAAATAGGAGGATATAAATGTATTTTAATTTTTTAAAAATAATATCAAGCATATTTGGGTTTATTTCTAAAGATTGAATCCCAAAATCCATAATAAAGAATATTTCATTATCAAGAGGTTCAATAAATTTAGTTTTAATCATTTTTTCAAAAATATTAGTTAAAGTAAATTCTAACGTTTTTTTAATATTGATTTCGTTTTTTTCTGTAGAGCTAATCCATATGCTGTTTAAATCGGTTATTACCATGTAAATGTATAAATGCCAGGGTGCACGGTCTTTTACATTTATTTTATTTAAATATTTAATTATTAAGGACTCGTATATCTTTATCAAGTATAAGGCTTCATTTTCAAATCCTATTCCAATGATATCTGATGATATTTCTCCTAAAAATTCCAATGAAAAAGTGTGGCATTCCGGAACTTTTTTAGAAATAGAAGATCCGATTTTGTCAATTATTTGAATTAATAATCTAACAGTTTTAGAATCATTATTTTTTATGGCTGTTACCTTAACTCTCTCTAAATGCTCTAATAAATATTTATAAGTATATTTGCCGTTATTTTCAGTTATCACGCCTTCATTAATTAATTTGTAAAAAGAATTGCCTAAATCTCTTAAACCATTTTCAGCGGTGTGCATATGCCCTTCTTTGATAGCTCCGATTATAATATCGATTAAAGGAATAAGCGGGTCATCTTCTGGAGGTATATGATCAATATCGGTGAAATTTTGTGGAATAAATTTGTTATTCCCATATTCTGAAATTTTTTTAATTAAAGAGGGATTAATTTCAGTATTTAAATCCTTAATTACTTCTTCTGGTTTGAGTCTATCAATTGTAGCGACAATATAATAAGGAATTGCCATATAACACCAAAAAGCTAATAAAAATCCAATATTAACAAAAATTATATCTTTTAATTCTAAAATAGCATCTTTTGGCTGAATAATTAATAGTATTAAGCAATAAAACATTGAAAAAAGGTATAGGGTTATTAATCTCCAAAATGTTTTATTTTTAAGGCTTATAAACATTTTTAAGATTCGAGGACTATAAGTTTGGGAAGATAATTGCACTGCAATTAGGGTAAATGCTGTTATAATGGCTAATAATGCAGCTAAACTTTGTAAAATAGTACTATAAAGATTTAATGGGTCTAAATTCGTAGAAAATAATAAAAATACTAAAATAAGAACAATGATTGATATTAAAAAGATTCCTTTAGGTTTATATGTCTTTTCAAAAAAGATGTTTAAATCATTCAATTGAATCTCCCAAAGATAAATTGTAATAATCTAATATAACTGATTTTCTAAATTAATTATTTCACTTCTAATTTAATCTTCAACTACAAGCTCTTTGTAACCAGTATCTGGATCAAAAACTCTTTTTAAATGTAAATCAGACTTTAACATGCATATTTCTGCAGTAGTGTTAATTATGCATCCTTTACGTAAATGTCCACCAACTGTATGGCCTTCTGTATCTGAAACAGCGATGTGGATGTGAATTCCGTTTTCAGATACTGTTCCTTGGGAGGATACAATTTCAAAAGGCCCTTTGAATGTCTTTATAGTGCTGTCAGCCATTCTTAGGGTGGCTGAATTTAAACTACCTACAATACAGATTATTATCCCGGATTTAATCTGTTTTTCATTTAATATATCAATAATTCCCTGTTTAAGGTCTTTTTTAGGTTTTAATCTAAAGATTATCATTTTTAAACTCTTGTTTAATTGATCCCATTTTACATTTTTATAAGCTGTATCTATTTATACTATTCAAAATTAAATACAATTTATGAGAGCAAGAACAAGAGATTTCATATATACAAAGGATGATTTATTCTTCGCTACAACATCTTATCTACATCCAGAAGGCAAAATTCTGGCTTTTTTAAGGTATATACCTGATCAAAATGGTGAACGGTCTAAAAATGGTAAAAGATACTCTAAAGTTGATTCTAACCAGGCTTATGATTTTTTAAGTAGTAAATATACTGAATATCTTTTTGATCTTGATAAAAAAGATCTCAAAATGATGGGTGTACCCTTTAATAAGGTCGAAAAAATATTAAAACCTGAAGAACGTCTTAAAGAGATTATGGAAGATTTTAATAACAATGAATTATTTAAAAAAGCTGTAAAATTAGCAGATATTTTCCATAATCATGCAGATATTCCTTATTCCAAGATGGGAGTTTCTGGCTCAATTTTACCAGGATTATATGATCAAAACGTTTCTGATATCGATTTCGTGATTTATGGGCTTAAAAATCACAAGAAAGCAATGGATACATTTGGAGAAATTAAAGATAAAAGTGATTTAAAAAGTATAAGTGATGAATATTGGGTGAGATTATACCAAAAGCGAATAAAAGATTCATCTTTAAGCTATGAAGAATTCCAATGGTATGAACAACGTAAAAATAACCGTGGAGTAATTGATGGGGTTCTTTTTGATATTCTTGCAACGCGTGATTGGGATGAAATTAAGGGAAAATATGGAGAAGAGGAATTTGAGCATTTAGGCCAGGCATTAATTGAATGCACGGTATCTGATGCAATAGGGGCATTTGACAACCCTGCAGTTTATAAAATAGAAGATCTTAATATTTTAGAAGGTTTAAAAGTTCCAATAACGGAAATTGCATCATTTACACATACTTACTCTGGACAGGCAAAAGATAACGAAGAAATAATTGCAAAAGGTAGATTAGAAAAAGTTATTGGTCCAGATACGAGATACAGACTTGTTGTGGGAACAACAAGGGAATCTATTGATGAATATATCAAACTGACAAAATTTTCAATTTTGTCTCGTTAAAAATCATAGCTTGCAAAATCAACGATTTTGCCGGCTGAAAGAAAGGTTTTAATAAAAATAAATAATTAACAATGGATATAATTTTGAAAATAATTTTTTTAATTGAATTAACTTTTACTTAAGGAGGCGTTTTATGAAAAATATTTACAATATCGGGCTTATAGGCTTTGGAACAATAGGCGCAGGGGTTGTAGAGACCTTTAATCGAAATTTAGATCTCATGGAACAGAAAGTAGGAACTAAAATTAGGCTTAAAAAAGTTGTTGATCTGGATATTAAAACAGATAGGGGTGTTGAAGTAGATAAAAACATTTTATCAACAGATGTTAATGATATTCTCGATGATCCAGAAATTGATATAGTAATAGAGCTTATTGGAGGTTATGAACCTGCTAAAAGTTTTATTTTAAAGGCTATGGAAAATAAAAAGCATGTAGTAACTGCTAATAAAGCGTTACTTGCTAAACACTGGGAAGAAATCCTGGAAACTGCAAACAAAAACCATGTGAGAATCTGTTTTGAAGCAAGTGTAGGTGGAGGAATTCCGTTACTGGGACCATTAAACGAAAGTTTAGGTGCTAACAACATTCAGTCAATTTATGGGATAATCAATGGAACTGCAAACTATATTTTGACTAAAATGACTGATGAAGGCCTTGATTTTGAATATGTATTGCGTGAAGCTCAAGAGAAAGGTTATGCAGAACAAGACCCAACATTTGACATTGAAGGTCATGATACGGCTCAAAAACTCATTATACTCACTATTTTAGGCTTTGGAATTTATGTAAAACAGGATAAATTCCATGTTGAAGGAATAAGCAAAATTAAACAGGAAGATATTGAATTTATCAAAAATGAGATGGGTTATTCTATAAAATTACTTGCAATTTCAAAAATTGAAGGTGAAAAACTTGAAGTAAGGGTTCATCCGACTTTAATATCTCAAGACCATCTCCTTGCATCTGTTAACGATGTATTCAATGGAGTTTACCTTGTAGGAGATATTGTAGGTCCTGTAATGATGTATGGACAAGGTGCAGGTATGATGCCAACAGCAAGCGCTGTAGTGGGAGATTGTCTGGATATAATGGGAAATACAGAAAGAAAAAATATTTACGGCCCAAATAATACAGAAGTTAAGAAAATAAAGGATATTGAAGATATAAATTCAAAATATTACTTACGTCTCAATGTAATTGATAAACCTGGAGTTTTACATACTATATCTGGCATATTAAGTAATTATGATATTAGTATAGAGTCTGTAAGCCAAAAGAAGAAAGATGAAGGTCAAGAAGTTCCTATTTTCATGGTAACACATGAAGCTCTTGAGAAAAATATCCGGAAATCTCTAAAAGAGATAGCAAATCTTGATTTTGTCAAAAAAGACACTCTATTTATCCGAGTTCTTTAATTAGAACCTATAATTTTTTTATTTTTCATCCACTTATTTTTCTATTATTTTATAATTGTATTCTTTTCCATGATTTCATTTTGGAGGATTTATTTGATCATACATTATTTATAGGAGATTTATAAAATTATATATGAACTTAATATTATATTACTTATTATGGTAATATCAATAGTTTAAATGATTAATAATGGTGCTTGAAAATGATAAGGGTTTCATCAATCTCAGAATTTATTTATTGTCCAGCAAAAATGTATTTAAAGCATACAAAAGATGATAATGCACAAACACAGGAAATGATCGCTGGAAAAATTACTCAAGAAATAAGAAGGAGTTACGAGGAAATAACAAAACGAAATATGTGGAATATAAAAGAAAATATTGATGTTGATGGTATTTTTAATATTTTATTTGATGAAGTCCCCCAATTTATAGAAAATATTTCAAATAAGCACTCCCGAGCGAATAAAATTGATTTCGAGATTTTAAATGATCTTTGCAATAATTTAGAAGAGGATCTAAGATTACAATCTCAATTAATGGCTTTAAAGATTAAAGGGGTTTTAAATAACACCAATAAGAGAGGAATTGAGATTTCAGAACTTTTTTTTCCACAATCTCTTTTAGAATTTCCTCTTGAAAGTGAAGAACTTAATTTGAGAGGCATTATTGATAAAGTAGATATAATCAATGGAATATATTATCCAATTGAGACAAAAACAGGTATACCTCCAGGTAACGGTGTTTGGCTCGCTGATGCCTTACAAATTGCTGCTTACGCTGCTTTAATAGACTATGAATTAAATAAAGAGGTTCTTGTTGGATTTGTGGATTATAATAAAATTGCAGAGAGAAGACCAGTTGTAATTAACTCTATTTTACATAATAAACTCTTTGAAATGCTTGATTCTATAAATGAAATGTTAGAGAAAGGTAAAATTCCAGAATTTAAAATATATAAAAATAAATGCAAAAAATGTGAATACAATGAAATCTGCGATTACGCACCTAAATATGCTTAGTTAAAAATAATATTTGAAAATAAATCTATTTTAGGATATATTTAGAGTAAAAATCAATTTTAAAGTATTTACCTTTAAAAAAGGAAGGGATTAAGGTTAATTATGACCTTATCATTGTAAGAACCATTTTATATTTTTCAAGGGCCTTAAGTGCATGTGGCTCATTTGCAGGCATTATAATCATATCTCCTTTATTTAAGATGTTATCTTTGCCTGAAATGGTGATTTTTGCTACACCATCAACAATTTGAACCATTGCATCGAAAGGAGCAGTATGTTCGCTTAAACCTTCTCCTTTATCAAATGCAAATATGGTAACAGTTCCTGTTTCTTTTCTTATGATTTCACGGCTTACAACAGAGCCTTCCTGATAATCTATCAATCCCTCTACTTCTAAAACTTTAGATTTAATATCTTCCATGGGTTTACCTCCAATTATTCATAAACATGTATGATGGATACTGGACAGCTTTCTTCTGCCTCTTTTGCGCATCCGGGATTTTCTAATTCTTTTTCAACATTATCTCCCACTATTTCTCCGTCTTTAAGTGTTGAAAGTCCATCATCTCCATATTCAAAGATTTCAGGGCAGTTATCAATACAGTTTCCACAAGATATACACATTACACGTTCAATTTCTACTTTTGCCATATTCACACCAGATTCAATTATCCTACTAATAATGGAGTTTTCATGTTTTATTTATGATCATCTTGTTTCATATATTTGTAAAGGTGATGGGAATACAGAACAAAGTCAAGCATTGCATTTACGTATTTTCTGGCACTATAAACATCATTTACATTGTAATCCTTCAATGAAACAGCTATTTGAAATCTTTTTTGAATCTCATCATACAGAGCTTCATTCAAAAAGTCAATAACTTTCTTAGGATCTTCTTCTTCAATTGCTTTTTCAGCTTTTGATATTACGGGGCCCCAATCAAGTCCACCAGGTTTAAGCCCTTCGTAAGGTTTTCCTTCTCCTTTTCTGTGCAGACGCACTGTAGTTTCAAAAAACCAGTAGTCTGCAAGTTCGCCCACATCTTCACTTAGCTCTCTTACAGCGATAGTTTTATCGAAAGCATCTATCAGTTCATTTTCGGCAGTTTGAGGTACAAATGGGAGTACATAGTTAACATCTTCCATTTCTAAAGCCATTTCTGCAGCACTAACTACGGGTCCATCCATCGTATCACAATGTGGTGCCATATTTTCGCCCTCCTATTATGAATATGTGTATAATTCTCCTTAAATTCCTAGTAATTTTTACTTTTTTTCACATTTAAAGCAGTATTCAGTATTTCTATTTGTTTTAAAAGTTTTACCACACTTTTTACATGTAACGGACTTAAGTGAAGATTCTTTATCAATAATATCAAGTGAACAGGAACATTTCCAACCCATCTTACCTTTTAATTGAGCTTCAAACTCTTTATCAATTTCATCATCTTTGTTCATCTAAAATCCTCTTTAAAGTTTGATTAAATATTTCAAACAAGTGATAAAAATAATTTTCGTATATTGTAGAACAAAATTTTGAAAATTAGATTTGGGGAGAGGGTTAATTGTAGAAATTGCCCTATACCACATAAATAAGTTTAAGTAATAATCAGTTATAAATCCATTGGAGCTCATAATAATATTTGGTGTTAAAATGGATGCACAATCTAAGGAATTGATAAGAAAATGTCAAGAAAGCGCTGGAAACGGTGATATAATGGGCGCTTGTAAAGTAATGCTGGTATTAATGGAAAAAGAGGAAATAAAAGTAGATGTTGATGAGGATCAAACATATCTGCAAATGGCAGAGAACCTTAAACCTGAAGATGTACGGAAAGTTCTGCAAATGGCCCTTAAAGTCAGAGAAAGCGGCGAAATCAAAGACCCAGAAATAAAAAATGCTGCGAGTATATTAATTCGAGCAATAGAAATGAGTTAATTCACTCAAAAATCCCGATTTTTACTCGCTTTAAAATCTTTTTCCTTTAATTTTTTTAATATTAAAGTTAGCTGTATCAGCTACAGCCATAACGGCCATTACTCCTGCTTGAACAGGGTCGGTAACTACCAAATCTGCATATTCTGTAACACTTCCAGGCATATTAAGGCTTATTACTGTAACGCCGTGTTCTTTTTTAATTTCTTTTACAGCTTTAGAGATTTTGCCCCCCATAAGTGATCCTGCAAGAACAAGTGCTTCTATACGTGGAAGTCTTCCTGCAGCAGATACTGCATCTGAAAGTTCAGTTTCACCTACAAGAGGGATGGTGTCAATACTAATACGTTCTCCTCTTATATTGTGTCTGTCTGCTTCCACTATTGCTCCATGTGCTACTTGGGCGACTTGTGCGCCGCCTCCAATTATTATAATTCTTTTTCCATATATTTCAGTTAATGAAGGGTGAATTTCGATATTTTCTACTGATTTAAACTTCCTTATATTAGCTGTTAGATCTTCTGCATTTCTTACGCCTTCCAGTTCCATATATACTGAAGCTGAGCTGTCTTTTTCAATGAAAAGATGAATGTAAGTGATGTTCATCCCACATTTTGCCATTAAATCAGTAATATCTCTTAAAACACCTGGTTTATTTTCTGATTTTATTGTTATTGCAATTTTTCCCATTTAAATCACATAATTACATTTGGTGCAATCTAATAGATTATCTATTTACTTTTTATAATATATTTAATTGAGCTTTTGACAGTCCGGGCAAATATAAGATGAGGTGCTGCCAGTTTTAATCTTTTCAATTGTAGTGCCGCAATCTGGACATTTTTCTCCTTCTTTGTATGCTACAAAAAAGTCTTCCCGAGGAAATCCGTCATTTTTTCCATAAAAATCCATTTCATAGATTAATCCGCCTATATTCAATGATTTTTGAAGATTTTCTATCATAATTTCAAACAAATTATCAATTTGAGAATCATTCAAGGTATTAACAGGTATTTGAGGATGTATTTTTGCTTTAAATAGGATATCATGGACATAAACATTCCCAATACTTCCAAAAATTTTTTATTTTTGGGGTTCAGGAAATCCTCAAAAAACTTCGGTTTTTGGGGGTTAGAAAATGCGAAGCATTTTCTAAAATTTCAAATTTCCTTCAACCGCCAATTTTCTTTTGATTTAATATTAAATTTTTAATTCCAGAACGACCTTTGCAGATGCTTTTAAAATATTCGAGAGTGAATTCTGGATCCAGTGGTGAGATTGCAATATCTTTTGTTGGTTTATGTTCTCCTAATTCATGGTCTTCAATTAATTCAACGTGTCCAAACCACCAGAATTTACATGTAAATCCTGAATTATCACTAAAATTGAAACGACATTGATATTCATTTCTAAATTCTCCTCCAGAATAATATAGTATGTCTGCACCCATTCCAAGATTTAAAAGCAGATTATAATGATCTGAAAGATCGAAGAAGATCCATTTTCCTTTATTATAAACTTTTTTAATGGTTTTACCTGTAATTTGTCTTTTAAAATCATTTGATCCCATATTCAAGCATTTTTCTTGAATTATGTCTGCAGATTCAAATTCTTTGGATTTAAGTTCGTTGTTCATTTGCCTGCTTAAAATCATTATTTCAGGAAGCTCTGCCATTTTAAAAACCTCTTATATTTTATATGGGAAATACTTATCAACAGTTTTTCCCACGTCTTCTAACCATAATGCTCGTTCTTGGGGAGTGCTTGTAACCACAATTCTGTATATTTTCCTGTAAAACTTGTTAACACCGCAAAGATCGAAGATACAGTTTTTCCAGATTGTTTCTAAGGGGTCTTTAAATAAATCTGTTTCTCTTTCTTTTGAAGTGTTGGAAGTGTTAAAAACAATAGCTGTTTCGGCTTTTAAAAGACCGTTAGGAATGCCTTCTCCTGAATCTCCTTCTAAAAATTCATAAGCCACTCCAGGACGTATTACACGGTCTATCCATCCCTTTAAAATTGCAGGGGGCTGCCCCCACCAGTTGGGATGAATCACGATTATTCCTTCAGCGTTTGAAATTTCCTGACAGTGTTTTTCAATTAATGGAGTTAATTCTGCATTTTTAGGGATTTCTTTGCTTAAAAGGATTGGATCAAAATTTTCAGCGAATAAATCATGAAATATAACTTCATGTCCATTTTTTCCTAATTGGGCCACGACAGTTTCTGCAATGGCATGATTAAAGCTTCCTTTATCTGGATGGCCTAAAATTACGAGTATGTCCATTTAATCAGCTCTTTTAATGTTAATATCCTGATTTTTTCCCAGTAATATGTTCTATTTTAATTTGGATTAGGGCTGTTTTATTCAACGTAGAATCAGAATATTCAAATGTTTTTTGGGTATTTTCACTATATTTTTGCATTATAATGTTTAATATTTCCTTTTTTTTATTATTATCATTAATAAATCTTGCTTTTCCAAATCCAATGACACTATAATATTTCATTCCCCAATTACAGGTTTTATCTGATTTTACTAACTCATGTTTAATATCTACTTCGAAACATACGTTGTTGTTTTCTTTTATAATGTCTATTTTACGCCCTTCACAAGCTGAATGAATGTAAATGTAATTATCTTTAAAACCGAAGTTCATTGGAACAATATAAGGTTTATTATCATTACAAAGGGCAATTCTACATACTTGAGCGTCATTTAATATTCTTTCAATTGTAGATTTGTCTTTAATTTCTTTATCATTTCTCCTCATTATTTTGCACCGTAAATAATTTAAATTGTACTTTTATTTAAAACTAATGAAGTTGAGGCATATATTCTACTAAAATAAGATTCTAAAATGGTATTTTAAATAAAAATGATTTTTTAAACAAATCTTTTTAGATCCGTGTTTCATACTTTAATTCTTTAAATTTAATCTTAAATTTAGTTCCATGGGTTTTTTCAATTTCAATCTCCCCATCAAGTTGATCAATTAAATTATTTACCAGTTGCAGACCAAGTGAATCTGTGTTTTTAAAGTCAATGTCTTTGGGGATTCCTATTCCATCATCGCTGATGATTAGTTCATATTTTTGGCCGTGAGTTTTAAAGGATACTTTGATTTCTCCCTGTTTTTTGTTGGTGAATGCGTATTTTAGGCTGTTGGAGACGAGTTCATTGATGATTAGGCCAAAGGGAATTGCTGTTTCAAGATTTAGTTTAATGTCATCAATTTCTGTAATGGCGTTGATATTGTTTTCTATAGCGCCGTAAAAGTAGGACAAATCTGAAACTAAACTTTGAATATAATCTTTAATATTAATATGGGTTAATTTCTTTGATTTGTACAGTTTTTCATGGATCATGGCCATGGATTTAACTCGATTTTGGCTTTCTTGTAGTATATTTAAAGATTCTTCGCCTTCAACATAATTTTTTTGAAGATTCAAAAGACTGGAGATGATTTGCATATTGTTTTTCACTCGATGATGGATCTCTTTAAGGAGTAACTCCTTCTCTTTTAAGGAATTTTCCATCTCCCTCTCCATTTTTTTATTTTCACTGATGTCAGTTAATATGATTCTAAATTCTTTATAATCTCCTTTTTCATTAAAAACAACAACAGTATCTAAGGAGACAAAAAGAGGAATTTCATTTGCGGTTATCAACTCGATTTGGCATTGTTTTTTAAGGTGGGTTTTTTTGATTTCTTGAATGTGATCATGAAATGTTTTTTGATAAGAAGGTGCTATAAAACGGATAAAAGCTTCATCAATCAGGTATTTTCGGGGTTTTCCCAGAATTTTAGCTCCAGCAAGGTTTATTCTCTTTATAATCCCTTTTTTATCAAGAATCAAATAGCCTACAGGGGCGAAATCATATAGTTCATAATAATCCTTTCTTGAAGCTTCTAACTCAATCTGAGTTTTTATAAGGTCTTCATTCTGCATCTCAAGCTCAATCTGGTGAACTTCTAATTCGTGGATAAGTTCATCAATTTCAAGCACTAGATTAGTTGAAGGTCCCTTTTTTTCGGTTAATGATTCTTCTGCTTTCATGCGGAGGTCTTCAAACTTTCCCCCGTACTTGTTTTCCCTCATAAAAACACTACCTCAACAAATGAGAAAATTTAAATTAAATAATTTATTATTTTTTCAAAAGTGTTTCTTATCCTGGCCGGTTACATTTTCCATTGCCAGTAAAATCATATCAGTGCCTTTACCTTCCTGATAAATTTGGCGGGCATTTAAAACAATTTTTCTACGCCCTATATTTGGAAAATCATGTTCCACCACATAATCATGCAATTTTTTTTTCTTTGGGAGTATATCCTCTAACAGACTCCGCAGTGCAGGTATATCCCATTGTTTACCCCCTAAATCGTAAAAAATTTTATTGGTGGTTTCTTCAGGAGTAACAGCAAATGTTTTATAGAATGAGCTGTTGGCGGAAACCACTCTCATCTCATTATCCAACACCAATAATGATTCACGCACCGTTTGAATCACACTATTTGCCAGTTTCAGTGCATCCTTGGCATCGTTTAACTGCCTTTTACTCTGGCTAATATTGTTAAAGGTAATTACTGTTCCGTCAATGAGATTTTTAGATGTTTTATAAGGCATTATTCTGGTTTTAAACCATTCTCCATCTTTTGTTTGCAATTCTATTTCTTTAGAGGTTACTCTATCTGTAACCTGTTTGATGTCATCAATCAATCTATCATATTTTAAATTGGAGACAATATCTGAGATAGGGCGTCCTACATCAGATTCAATCATGTTTATTAATTTAGTGGCTTCTTTGGTGAAGCGCCGGATATTTAGATCATTATCCAGAAATATAGTGGCGATTTCAGTACTGTTAAAGAGATTGTTCATATCATCCTGGGTCCGGGACAACTCATCAATTTTCAGCTGCAACTCGTTATTAACCGTGACCATCTCCTCGTTAATGGACTGCAATTCCTCTTTAGAGGTTTCTAATTCTTCATTACTACTTTGAGCTTCCTCATTCATGGATTGAAGTTCTTCATTAGCTGATCTAAGCTCTTCATTTGAACTTCTCATCTCTTCAATTGTAACGTTCAAACGTTCCTTAGTTAACTTCAACTCACCCTCCAATTCCCTGATTCTTTCATCACCCTTGCTAGTCATATCCAATACTATTTTATCTTCTAGAATATCTTCCTGCAGTTGAACATCCTCAAAAGAAACAATTAACAATCCTTTAGTAGATTCATGTTTCAAAGGTTTTACCTCGAGGTTAACGATAACATGGCTTCCATTGTTTTTCACCCGCAAACCTTCCAGTATTACTTCACTTTTTTTGGAAACTGCTTTTTGGATGGCTGAATTCAATTCAAACTTCAAACCTTCCCGTGCCATATCCATAATATTTAGCATGGCCTTTCCAGGGGCAGGCTCCAGATAATTCCCTAAACGACCATGTATATATAAAATTTCACCTAAATCTGTTATTATTGCAGAAGGAGGGACATAGATATCTAAAAGCTCCTTTTCAACTAAGCTGGAAATATTTAATGCTACATTGCTATTTTTTGTAGGTTTAAGGGCCATTTCAGTGTCTAAATGTGTTACAGGGATAGTTCGAGTTATAGGATGGACATTTACATATCTGCGCACAAATTCTGTGGATTTAACACATTTAAATACTTTCCACTTTTTGTCTAACAGGGTAAAAGCATCAATAAATTCCCCTACACTTTCTGAAGGACCTAAAAATAGAATTCCATCATTATTAATGGCATAATTGAAATTAGAAAGTGCTTTTTGCTGTGCCTCGCTGTTAAGGTAGATCAAAAGGTTTCGGCAGGATAGAATATCCAGTTTGGTGAAGGGAGGGTCTTTAATAACATCGTGGGGAGCAAAGACTGCCATTTCCCGGATATCATTTCTAATAACAAAAAGATTGTCCTTTTTTATAAAATATTTTTGCAAACGTTTAGAGCTAATATCTGATGCTATTGTGGTAGAATAGGTTCCTGAACGGGCTAATGTTATGGCATCCATATCAATATCCGTACCGAAAATTTGCACATCCAGATTTTTCCCGGATTCTTCTATTAACTCCTGAATAGTAATAGCTATAGAATAAACTTCCTCACCACTTGAACAGCCGGGAACCCATACTCTAATATTATCTACATCTGATTTTAGTTCAATTAATTTCCTTATATTATTTTTAAGAGCATCAAATGCTGCATCATCCCTGAAAAAATTGGTAACATTAATTAAAAGTTCTTTAAACAAAATATCAATTTCATATGGACTTTCATGTAAATAACGGAGGTAAAGAGGCATGTTTTCTATTTGATGGACATTCATCCGTCTATTAATTCGCCTGTAAATTGTATTTTCTTTGTAGTAAGAAAAATCATGTCCTGTTCTATTTCTAATGAGCATAAAGATTTTTTGCAACGTTTTTTTAGTTTCTTCTTTAGGGGTATAAATTTTTGCAATGTTTTTTTGGGCAGATTTAGTGTAGGAAATCAGTTTTTCAGGCATTTCCTCTGGGGGCAAAATAAAATCCACCAGACCAGTTTCTATGGCACTAACAGGCATGCTATCTGAATCAGCGGTTTGGGGATCTTGAACCATAACCATCCCTGAAACAGCTTTTATGGATTTTAAACCCATTGTACCATCACTTCCATATCCAGAAAAGATTATGGCAATGGAATTTTCCTTTTGATCCTCAGCTAAATTATTAAAAAAGAAATTAATAGGCAATCGAAGCCCGTGTGGTTCTGAGGGTTCTATTAACTGGAGAGTTCCATTCATCATTCCCATATCTCGGTTGGGAGGGATGATATACAGATGTTCAGGCTCTACTTTCATTCCATCTGTGGCCTGAAGCACTTTTAGAGGAGTGTACCTTCCCATAAGGTCCACCAGAGTACTTTCATGGGCGGGGTCTAGATGCTGTACCAGGATAAAAGCCATACCTGTATTTGGAGGCATTGCAGTGAAAAACTTTTTAAGAGCATCAAAACCTCCAGCCGATGCTCCGATAGCAACTACTGGAAATTTGTTTAATGATTCCTCCTTTTTTTCACCATTTAATTTGCCTTTATTTTTTTTGCTCATGAAACCTCCTTAAAATGACAATAAAAAGTTATCAAGATACAAAAGTTTCCTGATATGTATATTTGGATTTATTAATTAATATAAATGTCGAGAAAAAGAATTAATATATTAATTTATTTTTTATTTCCATATTTTCCAAGTTTTAACTTTCATGTTAATTTTTTACACACAAATTATACTAACGAACGTTAGTTTTATATACTACTTTCATCAACTTAACTATACGAACGAATGTTAGTTAATAAGGTGAATATTATGATATCACAAAAAACAAGCAAAACAACCAAAGAAAAAATATTCGACATATCCATCGACCTTTTCTCACAAAAGGGATTTGACGCAGTTTCTATCCGTGAGATAGCCAGAGGAGTAGGAATAAGGGAAAGCTCCATTTATAACCACTACAAAAACAAAGAAGCAATCCTCGATACTATAATTGATTATTTTAAATCAGAACTTAACCAGAGCGGCCTGCCAGAAGAAGATGCAGAAGCATTAATAGAACAGGGCCCAAAAGTGTTCTTTGAAGTAGGGGCAAAGATGTATATAGAAAAGATTAACACGCCTCAGATGGAAAAAATATGGCGTTTAATTTCTATTGAAACATATCACAATGAAAAAATACGAGATTTTTTCAAAAAAGAGCTATTAGAAGAGCCCATAACTATTTGGGAAAATACTTTCCAGATTATGATTGAAAAAAAGATGATCAAATCATTTAACCCCCGAACACTGGCCTATGAATACTTCTCATTTATCATATACCTATTCTTTGAATATTTTGTCCTGAGATATGATGATGACTTTGATTCATTCATGGATTTAGCCCTGGAAAAGATAGCAAACCATACTGAATTCCTTCTAGAAGCTATTAAGGTTAAAGAGGAGTGAGAATATGAAAACTTTTAAAATCGAAGCTTACGAAAAACTTTGTTTTTCGTACTCCAAAATTCGAAGAATTTTGAGAGATTTTAATGCCCCGGAAACAAAGCATGCGAATCTTCGATTCGCTGCCACGAAGCGAGGCTTCGTACGGCATTCGAAACTAAAAGTTTCGATGCGCCGAAATAAGAAATTTCGAAAGTTTTCGAGGGTTTTGACCATTATCGGAAGCCCTCGAAAGAAGGGCAACAGTTACCAGGCAGCTAAAAAACTGGAAGAAGAAATGAAAAATAAGGGAGATTATGAATTTGAATACCTGTTCCTTAAAGATGCTCATCTAGAAAGTTGTAAAGGTTGTTTTAACTGCGTGTCCAAAGGAGACGAGATTTGTCCTCTAAAAGATGATAGAAAAATGATCGAAGAGAAGATGGGAGAGGCTGATGGGTTAATACTGGTTTCTCCAGTATATGTCATGACTGTGACTGCCCTCATGAAAAACTTCATTGACCGTTTGGCCTACCGTTGCCACCGTCCCGCTTATCACGGGAAGAAAGCCCTGGTTTTATCCACCACAGGAGGCATAGGGGTTAAGGAAACCCTTAAATACATGGAATTAGTGGTAGAATCATGGGGATATGATGTGGTAGCCAAATGTGGTCAGATAACGCCTCCATGGCCTCAAAAAGAGGGTATGAAAAAGAAAAATAGGGATAAACTCTTAAAATCAGCAGCGGAATTTTATAAATCTCTGAAATCTGTTTCTCTTATAAAACAGGGAAAATCAGCGGTAAAATTTAGAGATTACATGAGTTTCCGGATTTTTCAAACTGTATCTGGGAATGTGGAAGAGTATATGCCTGCTGATTACAAGTATTATAAAAACAAGGAATACTACAAGCCAGCCAAGATAGGTATCCCAACAAAAATACTAACGGAAATAATGTTAAAAGTGATATTTTTCATGATGCGAGACATGGGTCCAGGTAATGATAAAAAGTAGAAGTTATATGAATAATGTTTTATCTTATGCTTAAAAAAAATATAATAAAGATTTGATCTTATGATTAAAAGAAACCATCCTCAATTTAAAGTTCTTTTATTTGGTTATAATGGGGCCAATAATACAGGTTCTGAAGCAAGATTACTGTCAATAATAGATGATGTAAGGACAATTTTAGGGGATAATGCCATTATAACTATTCCTACATTAAATGAGGCGAATTTAAGGCGTTATCTTGAAGAAGATGAGTTTTTAAAAATCGCACCAATAGCTTCCATATTCTTTTTAGATATAAGAAGGCTGGTTAAAGAACACGATGTTCTTGTTTTAGTTGAAGGAAGCTGTTACATGGATACATGGACTTCAGCATTGCTATGGGCATTTCTATGGGCTACAAGATGCGCGAAAAATTTTAAAAAGCCGAGTATTGCCTATGCAGTTGATGCAGGTCATTTATCATCTTTAAACAGGCGTTTAGTTAAAGGAGAAGCCAGTAAAACTGATTTAATTTTAACAAGAACCGAATTAGCGGCAGAAGAACTTAAAGAAATTGGAGTTAAAGCTCCCATTGAAGTAACTGCTGACTGTGCATTTACATTTAAAACTGAAAAAGAAGACGCTGATATTTTAAATGAAAGATGGCATGAGTCAGATTCAGGAGTAGTGGGGTTAGCAGCAATTGACTTCTATTTATGGCCAGTGGTAATGCGCCCATGGGGCAAAAAGGAGAATCTCTATAAATGGCCGTATTATTACTCACGTTCCAAAGAAAGGGTTCAAGGAAGCGAGCAACTGGCCCTCAAATGGGCTCAAGAAGCTGACAGAATAATTAAAAAGCACCATAAACGGATTGCATTAATTTGCATGGAAGAACTGGACGAACCTATGGCCAGATGCATTCAAAGCAAAATGAAAAATCCGGAAATGGCTAAAGTATTCTCTTCAAGGGAGTATAATGCATCTCAAATGACAAGCATCCTTAGAAGCCTTGATTTACTTGTAACTTCCCGTTATCATGCGGGAATCCTATCCCTTGAGGGTCAAATTCCTCAAATAGCTGTAGGACACGATACGCGTCTTAGGGGATTTTATGGGGAATTGGGATTGGAAAATTACCTATTAGATTACATGTCACCTGAAATCTGGCATAAATTAGAAGAAAAGACTGATAAACTGCTTAAAAGCCCTGAAATTCAGCAAGAAATACTTAAAAAAGGGTTTATGGAACATCTTAATCGTGCCAACAAAAACCCAGACATACTTAAAAATTTTCTAAAATATGAGGTTGGAAAGTGAGAAAATGAAAAAATCCGTACTTTTAACTGGCGCCAATGGTTTTTTAGGCACACAGATTACCTCTCGCCTCATTAAACATCATGACCATGATATAATTGCCATTATAAGAAGTAAAGATAAAGAAGATGCTATTAATGGGCTTTACAGGGCATGGTGGGAATTTCCAGAACTTTTAGAAGAAATAGGTAACAGAATTCATGTGTTATATGGGGATATTTCCGAAAATGAACTTGGAATAGAAAAAAAGGAATATGAAAAGCTTGTTTTGACAGTTACTCACGTAATCCACACCGCAGCAGATTGGAGGCTTAAAACTTCCCTGGAAGAACTTCAAAAAACCAATGTCCAGGGAACTCAAAACGTGCTGAAACTGGCTCAATTAGCTCATAAAGACCATGGTTTAAAACGATTCTCCCATTTATCAACAGCTTACGTTGCTGGTGGGAAAATGGGAATTGTATCAGAAAATTCTCTAACATCAGAATATGGATTTTTAAGTAATTATGAAAAAACCAAGTTTGAAAGCGAGATTGAGGTAAAAAAAGCCGAATTTGACACTTCTATCTTCCGTCCAAGCATGATTGTAGGTGATTCATCCACAGGATACATTAAAACATTTAATACCGTCTACGTCCCCTTAAAACTTTATTTAAATGGCCAATTAAAGCTAATCCCTGTTTCTAAGTCAATGAAAATAAATTTAGTGCCTGTAGATTATGTTGCAGATGCAGTTGTAAAACTTACATTTGATTCAAGAGCAGTAAATAAGACTTTCCACTTGACAGCCCCCAAAGAATCTCTCCCCACTATAAAAGAACTTATTAACTTTGTTAAAAAGTGGAGTCTTGAAAATCACGATGTTAAACTTAATGATCCTATTTATATTTCATTAAATACTTCCTTTATTCAAAAAATTGCATCTATGAGTCATTTATTTGGAAAAGGAACAGCTAAATTACTTGAAACCATGAATACTCTCTCTCCTTATTTCAATGAAAATCGAGACTATCAACGGGATAATACAGACGAGTTATTAGGTCCATATAAACATAAATGGCAGGATTTAATGCCTAAAATCATTGAATTTGCTGTTTACTATGGATTTTTACATAGATCTGATAGAACGGTTCATGAACAGGCTTTATTCAGGCTTCAAAAGAGCAGCAGACCAGTCAACTATTGTGAAATAGTTAGAGGTGAAATTAAAAAGTCCAGTGCAACTGATATTTACCAAAATATAATTTTTGCCGCAAAATCTCTTCAAAGTATGGGAATTGAAAAAGGCAATAGAGTAGCCCTGGTGGGATTTAACAGCACGCGATATCTTACACTAGACATGGCTATTGGGCTGGCAGGCGCTGTAAGTGTTCCTATTTATTATACAAGCCCCTTAAACGAAATTAAGGAAATATTAAAAGATAGTGGTACAAGCGTACTTTTTGTAGGCACTCCTCAACTTCTAAACGATTTAAAAAAAGCTAATATTCAAATTCCTATTGTTTCATTTTGTGAAGGAAGCATTGAGAATAATTTTAATATTATGTCCTGGAAAAAGTTTCTTAATAATGGTAAAAATGAAAATGAAATTGTAAATACTCATTTAAACTTCAATGACACAGCTACTATTCGTTATACTTCAGGAACAACGGGGAAACCAAGAGGAGTTATGTTCACCCACGGAAACCTCCGCTTGATGGCTGAGTTCATTGCATCAATGCCTCCCTGGAAGGATAGAATCACTGAAATATCTTATCTTTCATTCCTTCCCATGAACCACGTAGTGGAAGGTATTATGGGGATTTATTCACCATATTATGCGCCTGCACCTTTAAAACTATACTTTCTGGAAGATTTTCAAGATCTAGGAGAGATTCTCCCTAAAGTACGGCCAAAAATATTCTTTTCTGTGCCACGTTTCTATGAAAAAGTATGGTATAATGTATTGGATTCTAAAATAGGCAGGATTTATATTAATTCTGACGGAATCTTAAAGAATCTTTTAGGAAAACTGATTAAAAGAGAAATTCTTAAAAAGACCGGCCTGGATAGGTGCGCTCAACTAATTGTTGGTTCTGCACCAATAAGCGATGATTTACTCCAATCTTACCATGAAATGGGTATTGAAGTTCATAATGCCTATGGATTAACTGAAGCGCCACTGGTTACCATTAATCGGGTAGGTAAAAATAGAATAGGAACAGTAGGCCAACCTCTTCCATCTACAGGCATTAAGATAGATGCAGACGGCGAAATACTGGTAAAAGGACCACAGGTAACATCAGGTTATTTTAAAAATGATTCAAATTCTCTTTTTAAAGATGACTGGCTTTGCACTGGCGATTTTGGCCATATAACATTAGAAGGTAGTCTTGTAATCACTGGCCGTAAAAAGGAAGTTATAGTTAACTCCTATGGAAAGACAATAAGTCCACTTAAAATTGAAGGAATGCTAAAAAATATTCCGGGAATTGAAGAAGCTATGGTAATCGGTGAGGGGAAACCTTACTGCAGCGCCTTTTTATGGACAGAGAAAGCAAATTTAAATTTTCAAAATATTTATAATTTAATTAAAGAAATAAATAATAAGCTTTCCCGCCCAGAAGAGATTAAAAGATGGGCTATTTTATATAATGATCTTTCAATAGGCGTTGATTTAACTGCAAATCTAAAACTTAAAAGAAAAGAGATTATGGGACGTTATGGGGATGTTGTTGAATTTATTTATGGTTCAACATCTAAACCAGATAATATTCTCTATTTGGGCCGTATGGGGGTGCAATCATGAGTTTCAGATTAAAAATTGCATCTTTATGGCTTCCAGAATATATTTTAAAGAAAGAACTGGATAAAGTTGCTAGAGTTACTATAGAAGGGTTTAACGATGTTTTAAAGCAACATGCGCCTGAAAGAATAGGGGAAATTGCGACAAAAGATAAAAATTTAGAGGGCCCTATTGAAGAAAGAAGAGCTGCAATGGCAATGGCTCATAATAATCGTGTTAAGCTACTAATTGATGTATTAGGATATGAAAACGCTATTAAAATTGGACGGGAAGCTATGTTTAAAGTTGGCTGTAAACTTGGTCAGGAAGCTCGTCAGAGACTTGGAGTGGGAAATAGTTTTAAGGATCTGGAACTTGCAGCAAAAATACTATATAAAATACTGGGAATAGACTTTAAAATAGAAAATAGTGATGGAAAGTTATTTATGAAAGTAAATAGGTGTTATTTATCTAAATATTATTCATCAGAGTCGTGTATGGTTTTAAGCGCCGCAGACGAAGGTGTAGTCCATGGTCTTAATGAAAATATGAGTATGATATTTAAAGAGAGGATAACTGCTGGAGCGCAGGAATGTATAGCTTGTATATATGGAAATAATGGGGTTAAATCATGAGAACAATAGTTGTAGGGACTGGAGCTGGGGGAGCAACAGCTGCACGTGAATTAGCGGCTAAAGGTTTTGAAGTAATAATATTGGAATCAGGAAAAGAATTTAAACCATTCACAAGGCTTTTATCATGGGCTGAACCACTTCGAAGAACCGGTCTTTTGGGAAATGAAAAAAATATCACCAGGCTATTTCCCCCCATGGACACCACCCGTTCAGCAAATGATCTGGTACTCGTAAGAGGCATAACAACTGGTGGCTCTACTGTACTCTCCTGCGGCAATATTGTGCGTGCTGATCACGGATTAAAGGAAATAGGATTAGATCTTACACCAGAATTTGAAGAAATTGAAAGAAATATTGGCATAACCGAATTTCCAAGGGAAAGATGGCAGCCTGTAACTCAAAATATGTTTGAAGCAGCAGAAAAGCTTGGCCTGGAACCAAAAGCCACTCCAAAAGCAGTAAATTCTGTTAAATGCGTATCATGCGGATTATGCGAACTGGGATGTACTACGGGGGCAAGATGGGATTCTCGAAGGTTCTTAGATGATGCAATCAATGCTGGGGCCGCGTTACATACGTCATCACCAGTTGAAAAGGTTATAATAGAAAATGGTCAATCAAAAGGAGTTATTGTTAGATCAGAAAATAAATTAAACCCTATTAAAGCAGATGTTGTGGTTTTAGCTGCAGGAGGAATAGGCACCGCCCAAATATTAAAAGCTTCCAGATTACCTGCTAAAGATAATTTATGGGTCGATATTGTCCTTACACTTGGGGGCGTTCTTAAAGGAGCTAATCAACTTAAAGAACTACCTATGGCATGGTATACAAAACATGAAGATTATATTTTATCTCCTTATCTTGATATTTTATCTCACTGGTTCCATAAACCATGGCGAAATGTTTCTATAGATGATCGGGTTGGTTTAATGGTGAAACTCGCAGATATAGAAGAAGGGGCGGTTTATGTAGATGGAAAAGTGCAAAAAGACATAAAAAAAGAAGATCATCTGCGACTGGATGAAGCGATTTCTGTGGCCAGGAATGTATTGGAATCTGCAGGTGTTTCAGGCCCTTATATTAACGGTGTGCACAATGGAGGGCATCTTGGGGGTACTGTTCCACTAACCAAAGCTGATGTGTCATCCATGAAGCCATCATGGTTACCTGAAGGGTTATGGGTTGCTGATCTATCATTAGCCCCTCGTTCACAGGGTTTACCTACCATATTGCTTACTGCAGCACTTGCATTAAAAGTTGCACGTAAGATAATAGAAAATGAAATGATTTAATAACTATTAAGGCACATTTTAGATTAGATGTGTATATTTTTATAAATCCAAAGAGGTTTAAAATGTCAGTAAATCCAAATGAAGCTAATCTTGAAGCTGTGACCATGACCATAGCTTACCTTGAAAAGAAGGGTAAATGCGATGAAAATTTACTAAAAGAGCTTAAAAATGAGAGAGACAGGCTTTTAAAGGAGTTAAATGTGCATAGTCCCTAATTTATATTTTTGATATTTCATTTTATTTTTTAATTTATTCACAGAAATCTGACATTTCTTTAATATCATAAAATATGTTACAGAAGAATTTACATGAGGATTTAAGTTCTTCTTCACCTTTAGAGGTTAATGAATAATATTTATTTTCATCAACATCAATTAGGCCTTTATTTCTTAATTCTTTAAGTGCAGGATAAATTGTACCAGGACTTGGTTTAGTTCCTCGCCGTTTTTCCAGTTCCCTACCTATTTCGGCGCCATTCATGCTTTTTTTGCCTAAAATCCATAGTATTAGGTAGGTTAAATATCCTTTCATCTCACAGCATTCCATACAAATACATATTGTAAAACGGGTTAAATAATTTTATGATAACTTTGCTAAAACATGAAAATTATAAGATGTGTATTGGGAGGTTATTTATATGAAGAAAAGTATTGGTGCTAAAACATTAGGATTTCCGGCACCTGTATCTATTGTAGGATCTTATGATGGTGAGGGTAAGCCTAATGTTATGAATGCAGCTGCAGGAGGCATGTGTTGTTTGGATCCTCCTTGTGTTTACGTGGCCCTTCGTGAAGCTACATACACCTATCATAATATCATTAAAAGAAAGGCATATACCATATCTCCCTACTGAAAAATATGTGATGGAAGCAGATTATTTGGGGTTAGCCTCGGGGAAAAATGTTAATAAATTCGAAATTTCCAAATTAACTCCTTTAAGGGCAGAAACAGTGGATGCTCCGTATGTAAAAAAATTTCCTGTAGTTATGGAATGCAGGTTAAAAGAAACAGTCAATTTAGGTTCTCATACTATGTTTATAGGTGAAGTTATGGATTTAAATGCTGATGAAGATGTACTCACATCCATTAATTTGAAATCTGGCCATAAATTAACTAAAATTGATATGGGAAAGGTTTTACCATTTATTTTTGATATTTCTCTTCGAAGTTATTATAAATTAGGTGAAAAAATTGGCGAGGGGGTTTTCTGATGGTTTAAAATTTTTTGAATTATCGCATAACCGATAACTATAAATGGCAGTATCGCATAACCGATAGTGTTCAACTTTAGGAGGTCGAACATTATGGAAAACAAGGAATGTAAAATAGTATGCAATGACAAAACAGTGGCAACAATCAGTTGCAACAAAGATGGAATGAAAATAGTTCCTACCAAAGAAGGAAAAGAAATGTGCAAAGATGTTAAAGGATGCTGTGACTAAGCATCTTTTATTTTATTTTATTTATGTATTAAAGGTGAAAATATGAAAAAATCTATTGGTGCAAAAACAATTGTATATCCAACTCCCGTTTTTATAATTGGGACTTATGATAAATATGGAAAGCCAAATGCTATGAATGCAGCTTGGGGAGGAATATCATGTTCTGCTCCTCCATGTGTTTCAATTTCTCTAAGGGAAGCTACTTATACTCATGGAAATATCATGAATAAAGAGGTTTTTACAGTAAATATTCCATCTGAAAAGTACATTAAAGAAGCAGACTATTTTGGAATGGCATCTGGAAGAAATGAAGATAAATTCAAAAAAACAGGATTAACACCTGTTAAAAGCGAACTTGTAGATGCACCATATATTGAAGAATTTCCACTAATTTTAGAATGTAAATTAGTTCATACAGCCGAATTTGGATTACATACTCATTTTACAGGCGAAATATTGGATGTAAAAGTTGATGAGAATTTTTTGGATAATGGAAATCCAGATATAGAACTTATTAAGCCATTTTTGTACGATCCGTCCTTTAGAGCCTATTTTGGTATTGGAAAACGTCTTGCAAATGCTTTTTCGGTAGGAATAGATTTAATTAGATGATTTAGTTGATGTTTTAAAAGGGATATAAAAGCTTTAAATTAAATTTATTCATTTAATAATTATTATTTTAAAATAATATGGTTTTATATAGTGGTAAATCTAAATTAGAAGCACTGAATAATATTTAGGTAGTGATAAATTGAACAAAGTTTTAGAAAATATTAAAAGTAGGCGGAGCATTAGGAAATATCTTCCAGAGCAAATTAAGGATGAAGAACTTGAAATAATTCTTGAATCTGCTATATATGCTCCAACAGGCCATAATGACCAGCCGTGGCATTTTACAGTTATACAAAATAAAGAATTCATTGATAAGATAAACGTGGAATCTAAAAAAGTCATGGCAGAAATACCAGTTGAATGGATATCTAAAATGGGAAAAGCAGAACATTTACATATTTTGTATAATGCACCAACAGTTGTAGTTGTTTCAGGAAAAGAAGATGCCACTACACCCTTTGCAGATTGCTGTGCAGCCATCCAAAACATGCTTCTTGCAGCAGAATCTATTGATATTGGCTCATGCTGGATAGGACTTGCCAGATTCTTCTTTGAAAATCCAGAAAATGTTGAAAATTTAGGCATACCAGAAGGTTACAAACCTTATTATGCTGTTACTTTAGGATACAAAGCTGTTGAAATTTCTAATTTCGACGCATCGAAATCAGAGATTTCGAATGGTTCAACTAATAACAGGGCACCTGAAAGAAATAAAAATGTAGTTAATTACATCAAATAAAATTAAAAAGTTGAAAAGAAGCTTAAAGCACAAGAAAATTTAATTTAGAGTCAGTCAATAAGTCAAATCTCATGATAAAGATGATCCCTTCTTTTTGCCCATTCAATAATAGGTATCAGTATTTCAAGTAGTTCTTTTCCAGTATCTGTCAGTGAATATTCGACCCTTGGAGGAATCTCAGAAAAGGATTCTCTTTGGATCAATTCTTCTTCCTGAAGATTTTTTAATAGGTTAGAAAGACTTTTAGGGCTGATTCCTTTCACATTTTCCATAATTCCATTAAATCTTATTTTTTCATGATTTCCAATGGATTCAATGACTAAAATGGCCCATTTTTTCGAAATAGTGTTTAAAGCACATAGTTTGCATTCACAGACATAATTACTTTCTTTTTGCATAGTTACTATATTACTATAAACTTTATAGTATTAATGTTATCTAATTTATACTGAATATAAAAATTTATTAAAAGATTTTATTAGGAGTGATTTAATTGGATAATTCAATTTTTTTTAGTATGTTTTTACTTTTTCCTTTAGCAATAACTCTACATAATATTGAAGAGGCATTATGGTTACCTCAATGGTCAAAATTTGCTGGAAAACTTCGAAAATCAGTATCAAAAACTGAATTTCATTTTGCTGTTTTAATAGTTACATTGCTAGCTTATTTATCTACAGGTTTATTCATTATGTTTCCGCAGGAGTATGTATTAAAACTTTTTTATTTTGGATTTAACGGAGCAATGATTTTCAATGCATTTTTTGCCCATTTAGGTGGGACAATCCTTTTAAAAAGGTATTGCCCAGGATTGATAACAGGACTTTTCCTTATGGTTCCTTTCAGCAGCTTAATCCTATTTTTTTCCATAAGCAATAATATTATAAGCTGGATGGAAATAATCATAGCTACAGTTGTTCTAAGTGCTTTATTAATGGCCTTAGTTCCGCATTTAGAAAAATTAGGGAAAAATATTTTGGCGGATTATGCAGATTAACTTTAAATTAAAAAAGAAAAAAGTGTAATAATGTTTAAAAGAGTCATAATCAGCTTTATTTTTTTTATTTTTAAATAAAAGAAGCTTAGGATGATTCACCTTTTATTTTGTCCAGTTTGGCCTTAGTTTTTCTCCAAGTACGTAAAAATGAATCTTCATCCTTTGTAGGAGTTATTTCAAGCCCTAATTTTCGGTGTTCATCAATCCATTCAGTGGAAAATATGGGAACATCTATTTTTATTGGCTCTTCAGTTGGATTAACTACAATTATGTTTCTGTAAGGGAAATCAACTTCAACAATATATCCGCCGACACTAATAATGTGCTGAGGTCTTACTACAAATTTCATATTTATCTAGTCCTCTGTGAATTAATTTTTGTTTTTATCAAGTAAAGGGAGATTTATTAATCGGAATCCTGCTATTTCACTATTAGATTACAATTTCCGCAGCAAATCAGAGATTTGCATGCTTTGATTTTTGAGGGATTTTTTGATCAACCTTTTTTTTAAAAAGGTTGAATTACATATTTATCTAGTCCTCTGTGAATTAATTTTTGTTTTTATCAAGTTAAGGGGATTATAAAACTGAGGCAACAATTGCCAATACTCCTAAGATTGATGTAGCTGCTACTACTGGGTAAAATTGCCTGAATGTGAATATTGGGGAGAATGCACTCATTACAGCCATTGCTATTGGGAATATTATTGCTACAGCTATGGTTACCAGTATGTTCCAGCTAAATATGTTTGGAGGTATTCCTAGGAACATGGTTGTAAACAGGCTTGCAAGCACAAATATCAAGAATCCTCTGGTAATATAAACATATGCTCTGTATTTAGACATATATTCAAGTAGAGGGCCTTCAATAACATCTGCTTTGGTTTTCATTATGGCGAATGGATATTCATTTAACATTATCATGAAACCAATGAAATAAACAATTGCACCTATTGCTCCAGCAACAGTAAAGAGCACTGGGCCGTGTATCTGCTGAAAAGCGAATATATCTGTTAAAAATATACTTTTAGCCATCACAACAGGTACAAATAATGCAATATATAATGGGAATGATCCAAAAGCTATAAGACGGAATGCACGAAGTGTACTTAGCTCTTCAATGAATGATCGTGTTTCATTAACGTGTTTAGCACCTTTTACAAGGTCGGGGAAGGGCATGCCAACTGACATAACTGATTTTGAAAGTGAACCCATAAACATGTACATAATTTCTTCAACCTTAAGCAGCCCTATTACTGCTATAATACTTGCTAAAGCTGCAAATGAATACATTTGTGGCATTATAACTAATAATATGAACACTATTATGATCAAACTGATTAATGGGAGTGCATTGTACAGTCGGGGCATTGGAGAGTTAGGAGTTAACACTTGCTTAAAGAAGAATTTGATAGGGGCCATAAATCCCGGGCTTGAAACTGGTGGGCCGACTCTCTGCTGAATTCTGGCATGAATAAATTTTCTTTCAATACCTGGAAGCCAGATACTTACTGCAAATGCTAAAATCAGTGTTCCAATCACTGCTAATATTGAATTTATAATCATTGTTGTATCCATTCCCATTTCTCCTAAATATTTGAATATTTAATAAATTTCAATGAATTACGGATTTTTAAATTTTTTCCCCTAAATTTTTGTTATATTCCTGAAAGGTTCATCTAATATTTTAACGGCACGGTCAGTGCATGTAAAGCAAGGGTCGCATTGAACTATTGCTAATTGTGCATCGGTTATATGAGTTCCGATACATGCAAACTCCATAGTATTTATGTTGGTTATAGAGGGTGTCCTTACTATTGAATTTCTTACCCTTCCATCCTCTAAACTGTAGGAGTGGTAGAGTTTACCTCGTGGTACTTCTATGTAACTTCTTATAATGCCCGTATCCTGCATTTCCCAGCTTCTGTTGGTTATTTTTCCATCAGGTAGGTCTTTAATTGCCTGTCTGATAATTTTTACAGCCTCTGGAATTTCAAGAACACGCATGAGAAGATTTGCCTTAACATCACCAGTATCTTGTGTGATTACATCAAATTCAAATGGTTCATATTCCTTCATGTCACGTCTTAAATCCACTTCAATACCAGTTGCTCTAAGTGAAGGTCCAGTTGTAGCTAATCTTCTTGCATCTTCCTTAGTAATTGCGGCAATTCCAGATATACGGGACATGACCATTGGATCTCTTACGAATCTATCTGCAAATTCTCCAATTTTCTCTTCAATGTAATTCATACCTTCGCTGATCTTTTGAATTTTCATTTCATTTAGATCACAGCGCGGTCGTATACCTCCAATGACTGAAACACCGTACTGCACACGGTTACCTCCAATCATCCTTAGAAGTTCCATTACAGTCTCTCTTATATAAAATAGCCTCATTGCAAATGTCTCATGACCTAAAACTTCGCTTCCGTGGGCTAAATAAAGGAAGTGGCTGTGTAATCTTTCCAGCTCTTCCATTATAATTCTAATATACTCTGCTCGTGGAGGAACATCAATTTCAAGCCCTTTTTCAGCAGTTAGGCATGAATTCCAGAGGTGGCTGTTGGAACAGATACCACATATTTTTTCGGTGAGGCTGTTGGCCTTTTCAACAGGTAATCCTTCCATTATTCTTTCAATTCCTCTGTGATTGACACCTACAGTTAATTCAGCGTCCCTTACTATTTCATCTTCAACAAATAACCTTACTCTGTATGGTTCTATTGCAGCAGAGTGCACTGTTCCCAGAGGAACTTCTGTTTCGATTACTTTGCTTGTGACTTTGTTATTGTTATCCATGATGACACCCCTTGCCAGAGAATAATTCTGACATTTTATTTTTCATTAATTTATTAGATTGATCCTCATTTTTTTTAATCTGCATTTAATAATAATGGTAATGCTGAAACTAATCCTGAAATCACGTCTTCAGGCCTTACAGCACAGCCTGGAATTTTTGCGGCCACAGGTATAATTTCATCAACAGGTCCTGCAATCTCTTCAGATGGAATATCTCCATGAATGTTCTTGTAAACTCCACCCATTGTTGCACATGCTCCTGCTGCAACAACTGCTTTGGGTTCAGGGATTGCTTCATAAATAGCTTTTAAAGGTGCTTCATTGTGCTTTGTAACAGGCCCGGTTACAACCAGTACATCAGCTTCCCTTGGATTCCATGTTAAAAATACTTTGTATTGTTCTGCATCGTATTTTGGTGAAAATATGCAGTTTACTATTTCTATGTCGCAGCCGTTACATCCTCCAGTATATACAAGCATCACATGTACGGCTCTTGCTCTTGAATATGATTTTAAACTCAAATCAATCCCTCTTTCTTAGATTAGTTTAATTTATGGTATTATTAATTATTTTGAATTTTTTTTATCTTCTCTTTTTCTTAATATTGCTGTGTCAGAGAGAAATTTGGATATATAGGCTAATTTATCGTCAGATATTTTAACTGGTTTTTCAAGCATCTTTTTTATATCTGGATTCACATCTCCAACATCATTTGGATGTATGGTGCCTGCTTCTCCAAATAATGCATATAATGGGCAGAAATCATGACAGTAATAACAATGCACGCATTTTAAGCTGTCTAAAACTGGTTTTTGTTCTTTAATAAGTCCTTCCATCAGTTCAACAGGGTTTTCTAACTTAACCATTTCAATTGCGCTTGTTGGGCACACATTTTTACATCCAGCACAACCTATGCATGGTTCTTCTGCAACTTTATCTGTGGGGACTATATGTCCTTCAAGGATTTTACTTCTAAGGTTCATGTCTGTAACACGGTCTGAAGCGAATATAATTCTTTTTATGTTGCTGTAGGTTCCTTCTAGTACTATTCGGACTACATTTTTCATTGTGATACCTCAAATTCTCTTTCAAATAATATTGCTTTTGCAGGACACACATTGTTACATGCACCGCAGTATATACACTTTGAATCATCTACAATAAGTTTTTCATGTTCATCTTCACTGATAGCTTCTTCAGGACATGTTTTGGTACATAGTCTGCAGTTCATGCATAATTTGTTTTCTATAAATACAAAACCGTCTTTTATTGATTTTTTATACATGGTGGTTGCAGGGATCGCATCTTTTGGACAGTGTACAGCGCATTTCTCGCATAATATACATTTTTCCAAGTCCACATCAATACTTCCTCTTTTAAGAGTTATTGCATCTTTGGGACATAATTCTGCACATATTCCACAAGAAATACAGTCTTCAGTGACTTTCCCATCCCAGCTGGCTGTTTTAAAGCTTCTGGCTTCGTTTAAATCACATGCTTTTACACATTTGCCACATGAAACACAGTATCCTTTTATTTTACGTTCTTCTTCGTCTGATTTTCTTAATATTCTTACTGGACATACATCCAGACATTTCATAGATGTACATTCATCGCAAAGTGATGGATCATAACGTATTTTACCATTCACCATTTTTAAAGCCCCTAATTCGCAGGCTTCAGTACATAAACCACAATTTAAGCATGAAACGATCTTTCCTTTGATTTTTTCATTTTCTTCAGGTTTTCTTATTTTTACCTCAAAGTCGTCGATATAGATGGCTTTATTAGGGCATTCTTTAATGCATTTAAGGCATAAAGTACATTTTTCAGTGTCAATAGTTGTATCAGATATGGCCTCTGCAGGACATACCTCTTCACATACTCTACATTCTGTGCATTTCCCTTCAAGGTTTATATCGACATTTATGGCTTCTGTTGGGCAATAATATTCACATCTTTTACATAGGGTGCATTTTTCAGTGTCTGTAAGTACATTAACCCTTTGGGCAATTGCATCTTCTTTTTTAACCCTTATCTCTGGAGGATTTGTTAAATTTAAAGATTCAAGGAATTTAAGCTGCCTGTCTTCTATTACATCATAAGCATCTACCCTTGCATCTACTGGACAGGAGTCCACACAAATTCCGCATCTGGAACATATTCCTTTTACCAGGTCATTTTCGATTTTTATGCTGTTTACAGGACATGTTAATTCACAAACTCCACAAGCGTTACATTTAGCCCTATCAACCACATATCCTCCATATTTATTTTTAAATATGGCCCTATTGGGGCATGCTTCTGCACAGGCACCGCATGTAATACAGCTAAATGCAATGCCGTCTATAAGTCTTATTGCGCTTGTTGGACATTCTTTGATACATTCTCCGATGCCTTCGCATTTTTTGGTTGATAAAAACATGATCTTTGCCCTCAAGTATTGTTATTTAAATATATGTTATTTATGCTCCTTTTTAGATTTTATTATCTTCCTAATGTTAATTTACCCAATATTAGACCAATAATTCCTGCTACAAATCCGGATGCTAATGGGCCATCCTCATAATAAGGGAAAGGCCCTATATAATATGCTACGATTACTGCTGCAATTAGAACTATGGCATAAACTTCTTTATCAAACTTCAATTTGCTTTTGGGATTTGGTTTAATTCTAGTTCCTAATATGAACCCTAGTAAGAATCCCAGTACTAATGGACCAATATAGAAAATCATTGTTCATTCTCCCCAAGAATTTTGTCACTCTCTAAGAACGCTATTACAACGGCGCTTAAACCAACAAGCACTTTAATACCTACTGCATAGTTAAGATAAGGTATTATACCTGCATTTATTGGATCGGGGTAATTGAATATTGTTTGAATGGCTGCAGGAACTATACCGTAAAGATCCACACCTAAATTGTACATATAAAACCCTGAAAAGATAAGGCCTGCAAGCCCCAGGAATATGTATCCTAAAGCCCCAATACTTTCCATTGTGGCTAAAAAATTGTGAGAAAGTTTAAAAGGACTTTTTTCAAGTCCGTATACAATTATACAGAATATTAATCCTCCAGCTATCATTGCTCCACCCTGGAAACCTCCTCCAGGGGTTATGTGTCCTCCAAGGATTGTGTTTATTCCTAAACAGATTATTATCAGTGAAATGGGGAATACGAATAATTTTAGGATTGTGCTCATTCTTCATCTCCTCCAAGGTCAACCATTCCTCTTCCAAACACAAGAAGAGTTACAATAACGGCTGTTACAAGTATTAAAGCTTCTCCAAGGGTATCATAGCCTCTCCAATCAAATACTACATTTGTAACCATGTTTGGAGCAATATGTGGACCTACCCAATTGTAAAGAATACTTATCCCTGGAGTTAATGTTTGCTTAAATCCGTAAATTGCTTGAAACAATGTAACTCCAAATAATGCCAGGGAAACGCTGGCTATAAGGTTTCTAATTCCTTCAGACATTTAAACTCCCCCAGTAGAATAATGTTGTGATAATTCCAAGGGCTAAAATCACATAGAATATCATGCTGTTAAGAGAATCGTTTTGCTCTTTTTTTAATTTAGGCATTATGGGCATGGCGAAAATTGCTATTGCTGCTATTAGAAGCACTGCCACAATCATTAAAGTTTTACTAAAATATCTTAACATTATTGCCGCAACTAAAAGGGATGATAAAAGCGTTATTTCTGCTGCTAATGTTGATGAAGCTGTAATGCTAGTTACAGGTCCACTTTTTGCATCATATCCCTGAACTTCTTTTATTTTATTTATTATAGTGTCATAAAGGCTCATAGAATCACTCTATTTTGTTTTACCCTCTTAATGTTATTATCATTATATCAGAATGTTTGTAATTGGTTGTAGATAACTGGTTGCAATTTGTGGGAACAAACCCAGTATAATACAGAATATTAAAAATACAACCAGTGAAAATATGGTTGCTTTTGGTATTTTTGCATCACTAATTTCAAGTTCTTTTGGCTTAGGACGCATGTAAATAGCATAAAACGCTTTCATAAATGTCATGAAAGTCACGATACTTAAGAGTATCATTATTATACCAAGTTCAGGTATTCCTGCATTTAATGATGCTTGAATTAACATTAATTTACTTTGGAAAGCGTTAAGTGGAGGGACACCAGCCATAGCCAAACCAGCTAAAAGCACTAATAATGCTACTTTCGGTGTTTGAACCATCATTCCACCAAGTTTCCTAATATCACTTTCTTTTGTTTTGTAAAGGATGGTACCAAATCCAATAAATAGGAATGCAGTTATTACTGCTTCGTTAATTGCTTGGAAAAGACCGGCAGTTAATCCCAAGCTGGTCCCAAGTCCTAGGCCTATTCCAATGTAACCAAGCTCTCCGACTGCAAGATATCCAATAATTCTTTTAAAGTCGGTTTGCATTAATGCCATGGTTATGCTCAGTATCATGGCAAGTAGGGATATGGCAATTATAAATACCTTTGAAAATGGCATGTATGAAAATATTCTAATTATTATAATTCCTAATGCTACAAATGTAAACACAGAAAATGCTTGAAGTAATGCAGCTCCGTGTGGTAAAGCTTTGCTGTACACTGCAGACTTAATTGTATGGAATGGAGGTAATCCTGAACCGTATAACCATCCAAATGTTATTAAACCGCAGGCCATAAGTAAAACAGGATTTTGTGGATCAACAAGACCTGTTTTTAATGAATAAATTATATCTGTTATATTTACATTACCTGTAATTCCCAGTATAAGTGCTATTCCTACTAACATGAGTGGAGATGCAATACTTCCAACAATCATGTATTTTAAGGCTGTTTCAAAGTTACCTTTGACTTTGGATGCCACTATTATTCCTACTTGAGCTATGGCTAAAATTTCAAAGAAAACATAAAGGTTGAATATATCGTCTGAAAGTATAATAGCAAATACTGAAGCAACCCCCATAAGCATAAGGAAGATGTATACTCCTGAAGGTCTTTTTGTTTCATTTAATGCTGTTAAAATTACTAAAAATGATATTAAGCCCAGTACAAATATGAAAATCTGCTGTGCACTTCCAAAGAAATATGTAATGGCAGGGTGGAATACATTTAAAGCTGAACTGGTTATAGCTGCAGGTAAACCCTGTGCTATTGTTGGATTTTCAACTAATGGTGCATATCCTCCAAAGTAATGAAGTCCATAGCTTGTAATCAAGGGTATAATGGGTAAAGCTAAAGCTATAAGTATTCCCAGTACTTTTACCGTACGATCCTTTTTGTGAAGCATGTTTAAAAGTAATGCACATGCTATGGGAATTATAACCATTAATGGAATCAGCGGATTCATAATTTATCACCTGTTGCTGGAGTTTTATCCTGATTTTCTTTATCTCCAAGAATCTTTGATGCTTTAATGGAACCGTGTTTTTTGTACAGTACTATCACTAAAGCCAGCATTACAGCAAGTGTACTTGCTCCAATTACAATACTGGTAAGTACTAATGCAAATGGTAATGGATATGATGCGTTTTGAGCAAACCAATCTATTTTCATGTTTGGGAGGAATATATAAACGATTCCGTTGACTTTGTATCCCATGGTGATTATAAAGAGATTTGCTCCGTCTCCAATAAATGCTAGTCCTATTATTTTTTTGATTAGGTTATCTAAAAATAGGGCTGCATAAATACCTATAATTATTAATGCTCCTGCTGTGAAGAATGATGCTAATTGTGAGTCTATTATCATGATAATTCCCCGTTTAATAGATAAATATTATCTATTTTTATTCTTCCTCCATTCTACGTGTCTTTTTAACTGCTAATGCAATAAATACTGGTATTATGGCTGTACCTACAATGGCCTGAGTAAGTGCCACATCAGGAGCTAGTAAAAATTGATATAGGAAAGCTATTGCCACTCCTGAAACTCCTGTTAATATGGCTGCTTTAAGGAGGTCTCTTTGCATAAGAGCTATGACTGCTCCCAAAACTGTTACAATCATTAATATGTATTCAATCATCTTTCTTCCTCTCCATAATAATATGCATTGGCTATAGCGTGTGAAGCAAATGGTGTCAAGAATAAGTATGTAATGGCTAGAAGAGGCTCATTAAGAGCGAGTAATGCTATAATACAACCCATATCAGCAACACCAAGCATGTGTATTCTTGCATAAAGTATTCTTTCCATATCATCTTTATATCTTAGAAGTCCAACTGCTGTAAGAATTAAAAAAACTGCTGCTATTATCAATACTGCTGATTTTATCAAAGTAAGTATGTCATCCAAGTTACCATCCCCGTATAACTTTTGAAAAAGCTATAGTGCCAATTGGACCTAAAATAACCAGTGCATAGGCTATATCTTTACAGAAAGCTATGCCGTAAATGTTTTGAATTAAAATTAATAATGTTGCTACAGCTGCACTTAGACCCAGTACTCCTACAATTCCCATAGATATGGTTTTCCTGGTTGCAATCCTTATGGTGGCTATTGCGTAAAATGCCAGCGCTGCTATTAGAATATATTCAGATAAGAGTAGTATATCCATTTTAACACCTTTATACTGTGATTTATTGTTATTTACTCTAGCCATCCTTTAATATATGGTTCAAAAGGTATCACGTCTTCAGTTGCTCTTGGAACAATAGTTGCTACTTTTATTATGCAGTTTTCTTCATCTACATCAATTGAAAGTGTTCCGGGGGTTAAAGTAATGCTGTTTGCAAGTATTACTTGAGAAATTGGTCTTTTAAGTTCTGTTTCAATTTCTACTATAACTGGTTCAACTTTCCCGTTAATGGTTCTGAAAGCTACATCAAATGTGGCTTTTATTATTTCTATAATGAGAATGATGAAATAAGCAATTGCATAAAACATTCGGAATATGATGTTCAAGTGATTACCTCTTTTATTGTTGATATTGCTAGTGTTTTAGTATCATTATGATAATTGGTATATTTAACATGGTTTCAAGTGGAAAAATCCAAATTAATGGCCTTTGATTTAATACCATTTAATCATGTAATTATAATGATAAAACATGATATATAAAGCTACCTCTTTTTTCTAAAGAGGATTTTTATCTAAAAATTTATTACTTAAATTAATAGAACTAATAAGGCAAATAATTAGAAAAATTAGAATATAGAACCTTTAAAAACAAAAATAAACACTGAAAAACACCATAATAAGAATAAAAAAATTCCTGCACCTTTTTTAAACTTTTTAGGGGACAATGGGTTTAATAATTTTATGCCACTTGGAGTAAAAAGATCCAAAATTATATGGCTTAAACAACCAAGAAATAAGGCTAAAAAGGTGTAAAATAAACTTAAATTTAAATTGGGAGTTAAAATAATTCCTAGGGGCACAACAATAATAAAAGGAAGAATCATTTTTTTATTTAAAGTGATAATTCCTAAAATAAGGGATATTGCAATTAATTGAATCTTATTATCAATATTAATTCCATAAAATAGATTGTAAAAACCCAAAATAAAAAAGGTAAGTAAAATTGATAAAAGAATTATTCCAAATATTGAATGTGTAAAACCTCTATGTTTGGATATATAAAATATTAAAGCCATTACCATCAAAGAAATCCCAATTAAAAAGGGCAAATTCAAGATAAATAAGATTAATGATATTGATACTCCCAAAACAGCCATTAAAATCAGATTTTTCTTTTTTACATGATGGTCCATGTCTATTATGGCAGCCCCAATTAAAGCCAGTGAAAGATAAAAAAAGTCTTGGATAAAAGGTATTGCTATAATTATGGAGAATAGGGCATGTTTTTTATAGGATGGCATGTTTATCACTAATTATATAATAAAATAGGGTTATGTATAATAGAATTTATTTATATCGCCTTGAAATATTCTAAATATGCTTTCATCTGCAAATAGGATTTTTCAGGGCTTTTACCATCAACTGTACCATTTTTTGACACTACTTCGCAAGTTATAGCAGGAATCCCTGCTAAATTACATTCATCTTCAATAGCTCCTTTGTATAATGTCCCTGCTTCTTTATGACAAATCATTTTAGACGGTGTATGGTTAGTTACATGTTCTGCCATTAAATAACTTTGATAACATGGTTTTTTAGAACAAAAAACGCTTTGAATGCCTGGATTACTTCCAGGCTTTGTAGAGTGAAAATCAGCTAAAGCATCAATTTCAAGTTTTTTAACGGTATTTACTATTTTATTGGATATAAAACCGCTCTTTGAGGCAGTTCTATTCATATCGAATCCTTTAAATCTTCTTGAGTTCTTCATGGTGGCATTTGGTACTGCAAATGGTATTATATATAATGTTCCGTTTATTTTGCTATTTAAATCTTCAATAAGCCACATTGCAGCTATTTGGGGTGGAAGTTCATCTCCATGTATCCCTGCAGTAATCATGAGTTTAGGGTCACCGTGACCTAATTTTAAAATAGGAGTTCCATATTCTGCTTTTTTAATTAAATCAGTTATAATTCCTTTATTAGACACATGTTCCATTAATTCTGTGTTTTTTTCAATTTTTCCCCTGGTTTCACGAGATATGATATTAATGTTTTCTTTGGGTTCCACAGTTTCCACCAAGTTTAAATTGATAATCCTCTATATCTATTTTATATTTTTATAAGACTCATATAAATAATCAAGGTGAAATAATGAAGAAAGTGGTTCTCGCATTTAGCGGAGGCTTAGATACATCAGTGTGCATTAAATTACTTGAAGAAAATTACGACATGGAAGTTATAACTGCATGTGTGGATGTAGGACAGCCTGAAGAAGAAATAGAAAGACCAGCAGCAGCTGCAGATAAAATAGGCTCTTTAAAACATTATACCATAGATGCAAAGGAAGAGTTTGCAGAAGAATTTATATTCCGTGCAATCAAAGCTAATGCTCTTTATGAAGGTTACCCTTTAAGCACAGCACTTGCAAGGCCTTTAATATCCATGAAAATAGTGGAACTTGCCAAAAAAGAAGGAGCAGATGCAATAGCTCATGGATGCACAGGTAAAGGTAATGATCAGTTTAGATTCGAAACTATAATAAGGGCAATGTCTGATCTTGACGTTGTAGCACCTATAAGGGACTTAAACTTAACAAGAAGTGAAGAAATTAAATATGCTGAAGATCATTGTATTCCTCTTCCTTCTGACAAACAGTACAGTATAGATGAGAATCTTTGGGGAAGATCCATTGAAGGAGACATCTTAGAAGACCCTATGGTGGAAACACCGGAAGAAGCTTTCGAATGGACAAAATCAACAGAAAATGCGCCTGATGAAGCTCAAGTTATTGAAATTAGTTTTGAAGAAGGAGTTCCTGTAGCTTTAAATAACCAGAAAATGGATGCATTGGATTTAATTGGGAAATGCAATGAAATTGCAGGTTTAAACGGAATCGGCAGAATTGATATTATTGAAGACAGGATAATTGGTCTTAAATCAAGGGAAAATTACGAAGTTCCTGGCGCAATTTTACTAATTACGGCTCATAAAGCACTTGAACAGATGGTACTTACAAGAAGTGAACTTAAATTCGCTGCACACGTTAGTGAAGTTTATTCTGAGCTTATATATGATGGACTGTGGCACGAGCCTTTGAGGGAAGATCTTGATGCTTTGGTTGATAACATGCAAAGAAGAGTAACTGGAACTGTAAAAGTAAAGCTTCACAAGGGAAATCTTAGAATTCTTGGAAGAGAATCTCCTTATAGTTTATACAGTGAAGAAACAGTTTCTTTTGAAGATAAAGGTATGGATCAGCGTGAAATGACTGGAATGGTTAAAAATTACGGTATTCAGGCTGCACTTTACCATAATATCTCTAAAAAGGATTAAAATATCCTTTTATTTTATTTTTATAGTCAATTCCTGCATTAATTTATTTCTTTAGTTATAATTCTTTATTTAATATAGACTAAATGTAGGAAATATTTTTTAAACTTTTTAAAGCTTAAATCAGCTGAAACTATTATCTCATAATTATTTTCCGAGAAATAAATATTCAGCATTAAATTAGATATGGCTTATATATTTCCATAAAAATAATACTTATATATAAATAGTCACAAAAACCTTTTATATTATAAATAATTAGGTTTTTCAAATGGTTTCTAATAAAGAAATTAAGATGGCTCTTGAATCTAAACGTAGTGGAGTAGATCAAGAGTTTTTGCAAATGATGGAAGCGCCCTTTGAATGGACAGGAAATAGTTATTTATTTGATTTTGATCCGATGACTGTTGAAAAACTATCTCTATATGTTGATTATTTGTTTAAACAACAAGGATATCGTTTAGAGGAAGGATACACAGTTAATAATCTTTATTATAAGTACGATGAACAAGAAGGTTTACCCAATGTATGGGGATATTTGCTGTTTTTTTTATCACCGCTGTATAAATTTGAAGTAGAAATAAATTCTAGCGGAGGAAAAACTTATTTAGAGATTTTCAAAATATTTAACGGACGACTTATGTCTTTTCAAAAATTAATTTATGGAAAGAACTATCCTAACTCCGAATTAAACATAATGGCTGACAAGATAAAATTATTAAGATTATCATCAAATAGTTATCTTGTTTGTAATGCATGTGGAGAATATTATCAATTACAGGAAGGTGAATCTCCAGATGAACTTACTGATAGGTGCGAATGCGGCGGAAATTTAAAATATATTCCTAAGCAGTTAGATATAGACGAACCACCTAAAAAAAGAATGTTGAATGAACACAGTAGGAGATACTGGGCCGTCTTAGTGTTAGTTATTTTTTTCGTTTGGTTACTGCTTTTAAATGAAATTTTTAAACCTAATGCTCCTCCAATTTTAGCTTTTTTTAGCATTATTTTATTTGCGATACTTATTGCATCATATATAATCTATGTTGGTGAGTTTATATATTGATTTTAAGCTTAATCAGATATAAAAGTTAATTTAAGAATTTTATTAAAATAATAATGGTGAATAGATGATTAATTTAAAAACTATATTGGCAGGAATTGTTGTAATAATAATTTTTTATGTACTTGGTTTAGGATTTATTGGATCTTTAATAGGATTTTTCATTGCTGGAGCCATTATAGGTTATTTAAATAATGAAAACTTTAAAAATGGTGCTATTAACGGTTTGATATTCGGTTTTATTGGATTTACATTAGTTTTAGTTATTTATTTAATCAGGCTTGCAATAGCAGGTTCTTTTAGTCATCTTTCATTTGATAGTATTGTAATACTCTTGATTGATTGTATAATGGTTATTTTTATGAGTATCATTGGTGCACTTCTTGGTACTTGGATAGGAAATCTAATTAAATCAAGAAAAAAGTAAAAAAGTAATTAAATTTATTTTCTTTTATGCTGTTGGCTCTGTTTTTTTTAGCATTGTTTTTGTTCTATGCATCTGTATAGCCAGTGGAACATACATCACTCCAAAACCAATGATAATGGCCAATATAATGTATGCTGTGCTTAGTATTCCTGATACTATAAAGTTATAGAATATAAAAACCGCAACTGGAGCATATAATGCGCTTGCAGTCACAACACCTGGAGAATATTCGCCATAGCGCACAGTATAGTATGCGTGGATTAAGAAATTTGAAAATATCCATGCGGCAGTTGATAATCCAAGAACAAGGGTCCACTCATTGGTATAAAAGATTGCAAGAGATACTGATACAAGAACATATGCCATGAAAATAATGTTTCCCAGAGCGAACTCGCCGAAGCTCATGGAAGTTATCATACGAACCTTAACAGCCCATGCAGGGAATCGCGGTGATTCCTCAAGAATATGTATTAAATATACGATAGGTACGCTCATGAGAATACTTAAATCCATTTTTTGCCTCCTTAATTCAAATAATTATTTATAATCTGATTGTGACGTATATAATGTTTTCTAAGGAAAATAATCAAAAATAAGAAGAATTTAGGATGAAGGAAGTTTTAGATTAAGTTTTTTCTAGTTATTTATTTTAAAATTAAATGAATGAAAAGAGGAAGTTTTCTTTTTTGAGGTAATTTAAGGCCCGTATCTTTTTAGATTATCTTTTTAATGGTTATTATGTAAATTAGGCTTTGGATAATAATTATTCATATATAATAAAAAAATTATTCTTCAATTAATTCATTACTATTTTCCAGTTCAAATCCTGAAACTATTTTCACACCATTATATTCTTCAATATCTTCTTTAATTCTTGTTACAAGTAATCCTTTGATTTTATAATCATTTTTGAATCCAAAATAAGTCTCATAATTATCTTTTACAAATTGAACTCTATCAATGTGCTTGTTATTAATTTCCATTTTTATATCCCTTATTCTATATTTTTTTCTATTTTTCCACATTATTTGTGGATCTATTTTCCATAATCCATGATCTTTACACTCAATAACCCATATAACTTCTTTATTATATGCAATTAAATCAATTTGTTTTTCTCCATTCTTTGTTTTTACTTTTCGTCCTTTTAGAGAAATCTGAGGATTTTTTGGATCTTTAAGTGATAAACCTAATTCTATAAGCTTTTTTTCAATTTCATCTTCAAAATCGTGTCCAGTTAATAAACTATTTACTTTTTCAGGATTGAATTTGTATTCTAGAAAACCCCAAACTAATAGGATAGTACTAGGACTTAAAATAAGCTTATTATTATGTTCAATGAGTATGGGAAATTCTTTAATATCTGTTTTTGATGATACAAACATTTTAAATAATTTATAGGAATTATAATCATAATTTCTTGCTACTTTAAAAAATAGTTCTTTGGATATATTTGCAAAAGATTTGCCACTTCTTGAAATTATTTCTTGTGAAAGAATAAATAAATCCTTAATAAATAGTAGAACCTCAGGATTGTTATCAATTTCATCAAAAGAAAAGATTTTTGGATCTAATGAAACATAATATAATGCGAAATACATTCCTCGCAATGTTTTATAAACTCTTTTCTCTAAATTTTCTTCTCCTTTAGGCTCATTATTTTTATCACTTGATATTTTTTTATTAATTTCATTTAATCTACTTTTTGAAGAGATATAATACTCTTTTAAACTATTTTTATAATTTAACCATGATATTTTAGGAATAAAGGTATAATACTTTTTATTTTCATTAAGGAAAATGCATTTAAATCCATATTTATCTATCAAATATTTAGAACATTCAAAAAGATTACCGTAATCTTCTTGAATAAAAATAATATATTGTCTTAAACTGGAGAGATCATTAAGATTGATGCCCATTAATTCAACAAAAGGCTTAAAATATTTGCCATCAGGACCATGATGGCCTTTAAGAACATTCTTAATGAATAATGTTCCTTCAATTATTTGATCTATCCTAATTTCAGTTAAATTTTCAGTAGTTTGTATAGGTATATGTTCTCTAAATCCAAACCCAAGTTTCATTAAATAATCATAAGAAAATTCATTACACATTAAATCCATTTTATTTTCAATGAATTGTGTTAGTTTTTTACATATTTCTAAAGATTCTGATTTAGAAAGTGGATTAAAACCGTTACAATTTGGACATATAACGTTATCATGCTGATCTAAATATAGTTCAGAACTGCAAATTTTGCATTTTTCCATAATAAGATTTAATTAAATATCATTAATAAACCTATTTTAGCCATTCACAGAATACATATCCGAATAAACAACCTTAACTTTAACAGTTTTCCCATAAATCTTTCCTTTAATCATATTTTGAAGATTTATTTGGGCTGTGGCTACTCATTATTATTGGTTCATCAAATCCAAGACTTCTTTATATTTTTCAATTTCATCATATTCATGATCAAGTTCCAATGTATTATTAAAACATTCTAAAGCTTCAACATGCTGCCCAAGTCTTTCTGAACTTTCTTTTTCTCAAACCATTTTTTCTTTATAAATTCACAAAAAACATTAAACAGTTTAAACAATACTGATTTGTGATAAAATGGCGTTAAGTATAATAAGTATAGCTGTAATGGTAATCCTTGCAATAATTGGGGTTGTAATTCTACTAAAAATAGGTAAACTCCTTTTAAAATTACTGGTTCATGCTATTTTTGGCTGGATTTTACTTGTAATTGTAAATTTCATTCCAACTGTGCATATTCCCATAAATATATTAACAGTATTAGTTTCAGGGATTGGGGGAGTGTTTGGAGTTATACTTCTATTTATAGCCCAGGCATTTGGAATTAATTTGGCTATCTAAAGGCATCATCAATGTATTTTATCATGTCACTTGCTTTAAAATGATATTTATACTTTTCTGTGGCCATATCACCGGCTCTTCCATTAATATAAGCTCCAAGACAAGCTGCTTCAAATCCATCATGCCCTATAGCCATTAAGGCTCCGGTTAATCCTGCAAGACAATCACCTGTTCCTCCAACTGTCATTCCAGGATTCCCAGTTTTGTTAAACCGTGTTTTTTGGCCATTAGAGATAATATCAATAACACCTTTAAGTAAAACGGTGCTTTTATGTTCACTGGCGACATCTGTAACTATCTCTACTTTATCTTCAAACTCTGGAGGCATCTCTATACCAAATAATTCTTTAAATTCTGCTGAATGAGGTGTAACCACTATATCACTTTTTATTTCTTTAATTATATCAGTATATACTAATTTTAAACCATCTGCATCTATTATCATTGGGTTTTTGATTTCGCTGATGATTTCATTTATAGCTAAGGCTGTTTCGTTATCTATTCCCATTCCACAGCCAATTACAACTGAATCAGCTTTTTTTGAAAGTTCAACTATTTTATCTACATCATCTTCAGTAATTAAGTCATTTGAAAGCGAATTTACAATTAAATCTGGAGAATATGATCTTATTGTTTGTGAAACACTCTGTGGACAGGCCACATATACTAAATCAACGCCTGCTTTAAATGCAGAAAGCGCCGCAAGTGCAGGGGCACCTGAATAATCTTGACTTCCGCCAACAACAAGAACTATACCATTATGACCTTTATGGGAATCCATATTCCTATTTTTAAGCCTTAATAAGTCTCCTTTACCTAAAAATGTTTCAGCTTCGGCAGGAATACCTATATCATACAGAATAATGTTTCCTACATATTTGGTCTTTGCATTTTTAAGTCCATTTTTTAATTTATGGAATGTTAACGTGAAATCAGCTTCTACAGCTTTATCTGGAACCTCTCCAGTTAAAGGATCAAGTCCACTGGGCACATCAACAGCAATTTTAATGCTTTTAGATTCATTTATCAAATCTATGGCCTCAGAAATTGGTTCCTTAATCTTGCCTTTTATTCCCGTTCCGAGCATTGCATCAATAATAACAGGAGAATCAACTTCTTTAAGTGCAGATGAATCGGTAATGATTTTTATTTCAAGTAAATTAATCCCTAGACTTATATTTCCGATTGCAGTCCAGTTTTGAAGAGTTTCAGGAGATTTTATTCTTGAAGGATCACCTAAAAACAATAATTCAACACTGTATCCATTATTTAAAAGATGTCTTGCTATAACAAACCCATCTCCACCATTTCCACCATTTCCTGCAAATATGGTGACTTTGCACGGGTCTAATGTGTTAATTATATGGTCAGCTACGGATTTACCTGCATTTTCCATAAGTGCTGACTTAGAAATCCCTAAATCTTCTGCATTACCATCAAAGGCCATCATGTCTTTTGGAGTCATAATACCACTATTTATATAATTTATAAAACTAATTATTTAATAATAACCTTAATTTACTTTAAAAAATTTTATTTATTATCAAGGTGATTTGGTGGCCCAAAGAATTAAGCTTCCAGTAATCGAATCCAACAAAATGCCGTCTATGTCTTATTCCATATTAATATATGCTTTTATAGCTTTAATATCTCTTATAACATATGGAATAATTGGGTCTTTATATATAATGCACCTTGATTTAGTTAATTCTGTTTATTATACTGTTATTACTATAGCTACTGTTGGATATGGTGATATCAGTCCAGTTACAACTACTCAAAAACTTTTTACGGTTACACTTGTTTTGGGAGGAGTAGGGTTAGTTGCTTATGTATTTACTTTAACAATATCGGTGGTTACTATGGCTGTAGAAGAAATAACCTCTGGTTCCAGATATAAAAAGAAAATGGCCGCAACCAAAAATCATTTCGTACTATGTGGATATGGTAGAGTGGGGAAGGCAGTGTTTCGAGAGCTTAAAAAAAGGAACCAAGTTGGAATAATTGTTGAAAAAAACAGAAAATTGGTGGAGAAAGAATTATGGGACGATCCTGATGTTCTTGCAATTCCTGGGGATGCAACAGATGAGCGCACATTGAAAGATGCAGGAATAGAAAGGGCAAGAGGAGTTATAATAACTACAGGAGACGATGTGGATAACCTATTTATAACTTTAACTGCACGAGAACTGCATCCTAATATATGGATAGTTGCAAGGGCCAGTAAACGTGAAGATATCAAACGACTCTATAGATCAGGGGCAGATAGGGTAATATCACCTGAAACAAGTGGTGGAGAGGACATATATTTTGCTGCTATTGAGCCCACCATAATGAAAATAACAATGATGCACGATGTCTCCAATATCAAAAAAGAGGCAGAAATCATCTTAAAATACGGATGCACCCTTGAAAATATAGAATACCATCTACCTGAATTTAGAGAACCACTGGGAAGAAAAATTGGAATAACTAAAATAGATGAATTAAACAGGTTTATGGGCAGTTTAGAGCGTGATTCATCAAGAAAAAAGGCATTAGAAAGAATATACGAATCAGTAAGCGGGATTCACTCCCATTGGATTTCTGGACCAGATAAGGCGAGTTTAAATAAAGTTGCAGAAGAACTTAAAAAAGAAGGATTTCTTTTGGGTATTGATCTTAACGAAGATGAAATTAAAGAGGCTGCAAGGAAATATGGGCGGATTGTTGAAGTAGTTATAAAACCTGAAATAAAAATTACTGAAAATCATGCAGTAGGAGATATAAAAGAAGAATCCGAGATTATTCTAAAACATGGATGTATTTTAGAAGATATTGAGTACTATTTACCCCGTTTCCATGAACCATTACGTAGGAAAGTTGGCTTATCAAAAGTTGAAGATATGAATAAATTTTTAGAAAGCTTGAAACACGATTCTGCTAAAATGGAATCTTTAGAACGATTATATGCTCTTTCAGGAGGAGGAATTCATTCTCACAGGATTACAGGTCCTGATACGAAAAGCTTAGCCAATGTTGAAAAAGAATTAAAAGATAAAGGATATCTTTTAGGTGTTAACTTGTCTAAAGAAGAAATAAAAACTAAAATCAAAGAATATGGGCGGGTAATTGAACTCCTTTTAAAACATGACGTTAGCAATCTAAATGATAAAAGAGTGATAATCAGATATGGTGGCCGGGTTTTGGATTCAAAACATTATCTGCCAGGTGTTAGACAGATTGTGACTCGAAGATTATATATTAATTCAGAAGAAGATGTTGTAAACTGTGAAAATGAACTAAAGAAACCTGACGCTAAAAGATCAGTTGAAGCACTTTATAAAATATCAAGACAGATACATTCCCATACAGTAGCTGCACCTGATGTTAAAGCGATTAAAAAAATTGAAAATGCTCTGGATAAAGAAGGTATACTTTTAGGGGTTAATCTACCTGAAAAAGAAATATGGAAAATTGTTGAAGGTGAAAATCCTTAAATTAAGAGTAAAATAAATCTTTTTTAGTGTTCAAGCTGTGAATATATATTTAAGGAAGATTAAACTCTTTTAAGAGTATTTAAGTGTTATTTGGTGTCTTTATAAAACATAGCATTACATTTACATAGATCATGTAATGGTGGTAGCATTTCCAGCTGTTCCATGGTAAACATCATGTTATCATATGTTTTATGGCAAATTTCACAAGCATCAAATGCTTTAGATATTTTGAAGTATTTGTAACCTTTTTCTTTATGTATATACCAGTTTCCAAGGTTCTTTATCCTGCTTATTTCATTTTTACTTATATGCATTGCATCATCATAAGTTAGGGAAGTTTCAGATGTAATTTTGTTAGTAGCATCTATTACTCCTTTTCCTTCATTAACAACGTTTGCAAGTATCTCTGTGACCTTTAAGGTAGTATCATCATCAATAGAGTCAATATAATCAAATTTGTAAAGTTCTAAGACTGAAGCTACTTCTTTATATGTTGATCTTTGTATTTTAACAGGGGTGTCTTTTTTAGTTTTAGGTTTATTTTCATTTAAAAGCCTATTCAACCCATCAGTATAATCTACACTTATACTTAATTTCTGTTCCCGCGTGTTGGGATTTTTTGAAGGTTTAGGCTCATTTTTAAATGTTTCAATAATTGTTTTTACTCTTTCTTTATTATAGGGTATATCCAATGATTCAACGTGGGTTAGATTACCTCCGCACTCACATTCTTCAAAATCTTCAGGTGATTCCCCTCTTAAAAGCTCGTAATATCCTTTACACTTTTCACATACAAGATATGACATAAAATCCTTCCATGTTTCCTTTAAGCCCTATCAAATTTAATTGATATAATACATTGCATATTAGAAAATATTTGCAGTTTCTTTAATACTGTTATTGGCATAACGTTATTAAATATTTTACTTTAAAGATGTATTAAACTTCAATAAGTAAATGTATCATAATTTAACAATTTAATTAAAAAAAATAAAAAAAAATATTAAAAGCATTACAAATCTTTGTTTTGCAAGCTTATGAAAATCACAGATTTTCATGCAAAAAACATGTTTCTCTGCCCCGAAAACAAGCGTTTAAGGGATCCTAAAAACCTTCGGGTTTTTCAAGCTCTTAGAAAAGGTCCTGTAGATTTATTTTGTATGCCCCAAGGTTTCCACCAAAGTTTACAGCACGTATCTTTAAAACACCAGGAACTTTGGTAGCAGCTTCAATTCCGATTTTCATTGCTTCTTTAACGGCTTCTTCAGTTGCACCATCGATAACAATCTCATATACACCGTTTACATCAGCTGGAATCTCGCTATCTTCAACTACGTCCTTAAGAGTAACACACATTTTCTCGTTGGTGGAAGCACCTAAGAATTTGTACTTGTTTGATCCAACTTTGGAACCTGAAGCTACTACTCCACCAGGGAAAGGTGTTATTACGTTTGGAACTGATTTTATAGCGTCAATTGCAGCTTCTGCAGCTATTAAAGCTGATGATTGGCTTTCGCTCATGACAAGGAAGTTTCCGCCAGCTACTCCAGATTTGATTCCTAATTCTCCTTCAACTAAAAAGTCTCCAGACATAATAGGAATAGAATAAACAGTTCTTCCATCTATGTTTAATTCTTTTTCAAAACCATCTCCAAAGAATTTTAGCTTAAATCCAATTTTTAATTTTTCTTCAGCATCATCAAGGGCATCGAAAGCTGCGGTTGTGGCAGCAGTGAGTACACACATTCCAACACGCTCTAATAATTCATGATCAAGTTTTTTCTTGGACATGTTACAGATCATTATGATGTATCCAGGTCTCCCATCAGGAGTTTCTTCTGGAGGAACGTAACAATCTATTCCAGCTTCTGCAGGGCAGCCGATAACTGATGTTCCATAGCCTGTTGCTTCAGTTGCTGCTATTTTTGCCAGTTTTTTGGTTGCTGCAGTTACCAGTATTCTTGAAACTTGTATACCGAATGCTTCTGCAAATGTATCTTCTATTTCTACACCGTTTATTTCCATGATTATCACCGAATTAACCGTAGTTTAAGAGATATTATATATTTTTCTATTTGAATTTTTAATTAATTTATTGAAAATAAAGGAAATAACGAATTATTTTGGTCTAAAATTAGTATATAATCAATATATAAGGCTCAATGGTTATTTATTAAGGATTTAACGACATATCATTTGATAATACAGTTTAATTTTTATTTAACATGATTATTGCACATAATTTTCAAATAAATAATTAGTGGAATGTTAAAATAAGAAAATAGGGGGTTTTATTTTATATAAAGGTTTTTCACATCTTTTTTGTAATTTTATCCATTACACTTGTTCCAAAGTAAGGTAATAAAGCTGTACCTATTATTGAAGTCATCCAAAAGGAAATTAACCTTTCCACGATCGTTGCCGCAGCACTTATAGATGGGGGAATACCTGCAGCAGAAAAAAGGATGATCATAACACCATCTATAGATCCTAATCCTCCAGGAATAAGTGGAATCATTCCAATCATTGTAGAAATTATAAAAATTTCAGCTATTACTATTAGTGAAACATCCACTCCAAAGGCTGAAAACACAACATAAACTCGCAATATCTCTAAAATCCAGATTAAAAAGGATAAAGGAAGGCCATACATCAAGACTTTTTTATCGTTGACCATTGTACGCATACTTTTTTGGAATCCATGAATGGCATCAATTGCTTTTTTTTCTAATGATGCATGTTCTTTTTTGGAAAATCTTTTAATTATTTTTACAATCCATAAAGAGACTTTACGTCCAAATTCAAGATTAAAAGACATATAGATTGCAATAAAAAAGATTATCAGCAAAAATATCACTGCAAAAATGAGTATGTAAATAATTAAGTTAGGCAAATTAAAATATAAAACCGCTGAAATTATGGTTATAATGGCAAGAACCATAAAAGGAAATGTATCCAGCCCACGATCAGCAATTACAGTAGCAAATGACTTTTCAAATGATGTTCTCGAATATTTACTTAAAATATAACCTCTTATAGGTTCTCCTCCTCCTCTTGCACTAGGGGTAAGGTTATTTACAGCTAATCCCACCATGAGCATTGGAAAAAGATGCCTTTTTTTAATGGAAATATCCACAGATTTCACTGTTATTGCCCATCTTTCGGTCCAAAGACCATAAATTACAAATTGAATCAGTACTGCAAGTGCAAGATATAATGGATTAGCAAGTTTAATGGCATTTTCTATGTTTCCAGGCCCTATAAATAGAATCATGCCAATTAAAATTCCAATTCCTATGAATAATAGAATTAAAGCTTTATGTTTCATTATTATGCCTTTTTTAAGTTTATTTTTAGTACAAGGATTTGGAGTTATGTTTAATTTTAATAGTAAGTAAAAATTAGTTATAGAAAAACTGTTTTGTAACTTAAATCGTTAGGATCAAGCAGAACCACAGTTTTTTGTCCTGATAAATAGCCGCATGTTTCTCCGGGATTGATCAGAAGGGCTTCATCTTTTTTTATTTCTAATTTGTGTGTATGTCCCCGTATTACCACATCATATTTCCTACTTTTAACTAATGCATCGACAATGGCTTCTTTTGTACCATGATTAACTGCAAATTTCTTTTTTTGGACTTCAAATTCTATGAAACTATCAAGGTAAAATAGATCTTTGAAATTTTTTCTTAAACCTTCTTTTTCACCATCATTGTTCCCAAAAACAGCTTTAAATTCACAATTAAGCTCTTTAAACTCTTTAGCAGTAAATGGAGACACTAAATCTCCAGCGTGTATTACAAGGGATACATTGGATTTATTGAAGAAATCAACAGCCATTCTAATTGCATCCAGATTATCATGCGAATCTGCCATTATTCCAATCATGTCAATATAATATGTTTTGGGACTTAATAAAATTTTAATGGCTAAAAATTTCATGTTCAGTAGATAACATACCTTTATATAGTCTCAAATTAAACAATATGCTAAGCCAATTTTTGGCTAAATTAGGATGTGATGAATTGTTTAGAAATAATTACGGAAGAGATAACTTCTCAGATAGAGGACCATCAGCACCTATTAACGTAGGCGATGAATACGATGTTAAAATTGAAGATGTTGGAAGAGATGGCGACGGAATCGCAAGAGTTGAAGGGTTTGTAGTCTTTGTTTCAGGCGCAAAACTTGGCGATGAAGTTAAAATTAAAATTAATTCAACAAGAAGAAACTTCGGTTTTGCGGATATAGTTGAATAAACTTAAATTTTGAATTAAATTAAATAAGTTTCTTGAAAATAATTATTTTCACGAATCTTAACCTTTTTTCAACTGGTTAAATTTTTATATTTAATCTTAAAAAGTATATTTTAACTTACTTAACTTTATTTTTTTATATTTTTTTTATCCAAGTGACCTAATCAGCTTATTTTGCTTAAGGAATGAATATTTAACTTTTAATCTAATTTTATATATAAATTTTAGTGATTATCTATTTTTAGCTTTAAAAAGCGGTTAGTACATGTATAGATACTTATAGTAATTTTTACAACCGTTAAAATACAATTATAACTCTTTTTTTATTCTACTTTTAATTGAGGGTATTTAATTTACATTAAATTTAGTAATAATATTTTAATAGTTAGTTTTTACATATGATACTATGGAATAGAACTGAATTTGAAATAATGGAGTTAATCAAAATCTTCAATAAATCCATGGATGGATTTTTGGGATAGAAAAATGTATAACATTTTTCTAAATATTAGATTTTGATACACCAAAAATAGGAAATTTTTTGGAGGTTGAGGAACTTCGTTCCTGAACCACAAAATCAATGATTTTGGAGGTTAAAAAATGGATATAGTGACACTTTTCATATTAGGAATTATAATTTTAATTATTTTAGGTCTTTCAATAAGAATAGTGAACCAATACGAGAGAGGAGTTGTATTCCGCCTTGGAAAGGTTATCGGAATAAAAGAACCAGGGCTTCGCCTCATTATACCTTTAGTAGATAGAATGGTTAAGGTTTCATTTAGAATTGTTACCATGCCTATTCAATCACAGAAAATAATAACTCAGGACAATGTTTCAATTGATGTAGCTGCTGTTGCATATTTCAAAGTAGTTAAACCCTACGATGCTGTTGTAGCAATTGAAAATTATAATAGGGCTGTAAATCAAATTGCACAAACCACCATGAGAAACGTTATAGGGCAATTCCTTTTAGATGACGTTTTATCCTCAACTTCAAAGATTAATGAGAAAATCAAGGAAATAATCGATATACACAGCGAACCATGGGGAATACAGGTTACAGCGGTGGAAATTAAGGATATTAATTTGCCAGAATCAATGAGAAGGTCAATGGCTAAACAAGCAGAGGCAGAAAGGGAGAAAAGAGCTAAAATCATCGCTTCTGAAGGTGAATTTTTATCAGCAGCAAAACTGGGAGAAGCTGCAGATATAATAGAAGCACATCCAGTTGCTCTTCAATTAAGGAATTTGCAGGTGCTAAATGAGATAGCAAGTGAGAAAAACTCTACCATAATTTTCCCAGCCCAGTTTATGTCAACAATCAAAGATATTAAAGAGTTTATAAGTTCAGAAGAGATGGTAAAGTAATAATTTAACTTACTCTTCTTTTTTTATTTTATTTTACTTGGAAATGCCAAATAATTGTTGGAAACTCTGTCTTTTAGTTTAATTGAGCATAAATTAGGCTAATTTAACAAGAAATATTGAATAAGTAGGAATAGACATAAAATCAGTCGATTATTTTTAAGGATTAAATTTATATGTTTGATTGATTATCATTACGATATAATGATAGGTCAACTTAGAAAAAAAGATTTTTTTATAATATCAGAGCAACTTGGCTTAATAATGATAGGTATTGGTGTAGTTACTTTAATACCAATATTAGTTGCATTAATTTACAATGAAAATAATTATATATCTTTCTTAATTCCGTCAGGATTTTCCATTATATTAGGCTTTATTTTAAGAGAATATTTTGCAGATAATGGCGGAAGAATGGGACTTAAACACGGTATGATGATTGCTTCCATTGCATGGCTCTGGGCCGCTTTAATTGGAAGCCTTATTTTGATGCAAGCTACAAATATTAATTTTTTAAATGCTTATTTTGAAAGCATGTCTGCATGGACTGGAAGCGGACTTACCATATTTGCAAATGTGGAAATACTTCCTAAATCAGTTCTATTTTTAAGAAGTATTGAACAATGGATTGGAGGACTTGGTGTTGTTATTGTGGTAATTGGAATACTTATTAGGCCAGGAACTGCAGCAGCAAGATTATATAAGTCTGAAGCAAGGGAAGAAAAAATAAAACCCAGTATTCTTGGAACTGTAAAGACCATATGGTGGATTTACATTTTTTACACCGTTTTAGGGATTGTTTTATATGTTATTGCTGGAATGCCCCTTTTTGACGCTATAAACAATACTTTTACCAATTTATCAACTGGGGGAATGTCCATTAAAAATGGCAACATAGGAGCTTATGGAAGCAATATAATTTATATTATAACCATAATGCTAATGTTTATAGGAGGTACAAGCTTTGTTGTTCATTATAATGTATTAAAAGGTAAAGCTAAAAGTGCCATCAATGATATTCAGTTTCAGGCATCTTTAATTATAATTTTTATTTTTTCAGTGCTTTTAATGGTAAATGCGAAATTTGTTCCAATAGAAGCGGTTTTTAACGTTGTTTCTGCACTTTCATGTACAGGTTCAAGTATTCCTTCGGTAAGTACTATGATTGCCTGGCCTGACTACGCTAAAATAATTCTTGCAGCGTGTATGGTGATTGGAATGGCTGCAGGTTCTACTTCTGGTGCTTTAAAGCTTATTCGAATAGTTACACTCGTAAAAGGTGTTTACTGGGAGATTTTAAGGATAATAGCTCCTGCAGGTTCAGTTATACCTAAAAAAATATCTGGAAAACCAGTTTCTGATGTAGAGATTAGAGAAGCAGGTTCTTATGTATTTATTTATTTTGTTTTCATTTTCATAAGCTGGCTTGTCTTTGTTCAATATGGCTACGATGCTTTAAACTCTTTATATGAAATATGCTCAGCCCAAGGAAACGTAGGCCTTACAATGGGTATTACATCTTCTACAATGCCTCAAATTCCTCAAGCATTCCTTATATTTAATATGTGGATTGGAAGATTGGAAATTATTCCTATACTTGTTCTTTTGAGGGCATCAATAGGAGTATTTAAAAGATTTTAATTTATATTGATATCTTTTTATAGTATGACACGAAATATTTGAAAGTCAATGATTTAAATAATTAGACTAAATATTTAAAATAAATTTAATTTAATATATAATTCTGAAATCAAAGGTTTAATTTAAAATTTCTAAAGGTGTAAAGGATGTATGTAGTTATAATGGGTGCAGGGAGAGTTGGACTGAATCTTGCATCAAATTTAGTGAGTAGGGGACATGATGTCACCCTTATTGAAAATGATGATAGCTTATGTGGCAATGCAGCAGCTGAACTGGATGCATTGGTGATTTGTGGAAATGGTACAGACACTAAAACACTTGAAGAGGCTAATGTGGCTGATGCAAATGTTTTTGTGGCAGCTACAGGGAATGATGAAGCTAATCTGTTATCTTGTATACTGGTTAAGCAATTTGAAATTCCAAAGATTATTGCAAGGCTCAGTAACCCTGATCACGAAGAAGCATTTAAAAAAGTAGGCATAGACGATGTTATAAGTCCAGAACTAACAGCAGCAGGTTATCTTGAAAAAATAATAACCAGACCAAAGGTAGCAGACCTAATAGTTATTGGAAAAGGCGATGCTGAAATACTGGACATTACAGTGAAGAATAAAAAGATCATTGGTAAAACAGTAGGTGACATTAGCCCTACAGATAATTATATAATTGTTGCAGTGTATAAAAACGGTGAAATAACTATCCCTCGTGAAGAGATGGTTTTAAATGAGGATGATAAGGTATCAATTCTTGTTAAAACCGAATCTGTTAAAGATATAGTTAAAATGTGCACAAAATAAGATTATGGAGTTTTTTAGGATACCATGGATTTTTTCACTCATTTTCTGGTTCCATTTATTATTTTATTTGCCCTAAAAAGTAAAAATAAACTTGAAGGAGCTTTTGGTGGAATTGCACCTGACTTTGACACTATTTTTGTGGCATGGATCGGATTTTTAGTACCTTTTCTATTTGTTTTTTCACATAGAGGAATAACACATTCTTTCGTTTTTGCAGCCGTTGCCTCAACCCTCTTTTTATACATAATTTCCAGAAAGCAGATAAATTCATTTATAGGAAAAATAATTCGCCGTGATATATCGGTGGAATTCACCTTAAAAACAGTGGGAATAGCTTATTTTGGTGCACTTACTCATTTATTCCTTGATTTTTTAACATCAAGAGGAATACCTCTTTTTTATCCATTTACACTTGAAAGATTCAGTGCCGAAATCTATTACTATATAGATATTACAACAGCGGTTATTGCACTCATAGTTTTAGTTGTTCTTTATTTAACGTCGGATGAGAAGTATAAAACCCTCAAACACAAACGTGTTTGGGGCCCCGAAAATCTAAGATTTTCGAGGGAAGTTGCAATGGCGATATTCATGATTATTTTAATCTCTTTTGGAGGTATAAGGGCATATGAAAAGTCTAATGCCCTTGCTGAAAATCCTGTAAGCGAAAATTTCACATATTCTGCAGCATATCCTACAATGGACATGTTCACATGGACAATCGTTGAAAGCAATGCTAAAAACAGCACTTACTACTCATTCAGTTATAACACCATAAATAAAGAAAAATCAAATGAAAAAACAGTTCAAAGCCTCACAGTAAATGGAGGCAGTGTTCAGTCGGCTCAAAAAGCTATTAATAAAGCAGATAATCTTCCTGAAGTTCAAAATTTTAGATGGGATGCATATTATCAGTGTATAAATGCCAGCTATGATGGAAATGTCTGGAAATTAACATATTTCGATGTTATTGATACAGGATACCACAATAATAACATCAATGTTTTCATTCGATAAATAATAACAATTTAATTCTTTATTTTATAAAATAAATTCAAAACCGAATTATTATCCTTAAATGGTTAAAATTGTTTAATATTTCTATTAGATAAATTAATGTGTTCAGAACCATTATCTACAGCAGGACCGTGTCCTGGAAGTAAATATTCCACATCTAAGTTTGATAGCTTTTCTAAGGATGTTTTAAGCATTTTTATGTCTCCACCAATATCAAATCTTCCGAAACCACCTTCAGCAAAAACAGTGTCTCCAGATATCAATGTTTCACCATCATAAAGACATATTCCACCAGCTGTGTGTCCAGGAGTATGGATAACCTCAAAATCATTTATTTTATCACCTTCTTTCAGGTGAAAATCAACTTTCATGGGTTCAATAGGTTTTCCAAACATATAAGCAGCAGTTGTATTAATATCTCCATTTTCAAGAGCTGGAGCATCTGCTTGGTGAATTGCAATCTTTGCATTGAAAAAATGGTTCCCACCAGTATGGTCAAAATGACAATGAGTATTTACAATTCGTTTAATATCTTCAGAAATATTAAAACCAGCTTCTTTTATTGAATTAAGCACATATTCAATGTTTTGACCAGTTCCAGTGTCAACTATGACATCGTCAAAGACATAAATGTTAGAATCAAATCCAATACCTTCAATCATCGTTATATTATGGAATTTTTTCATTTTTCCACCAAAATTATAAAAAAAAGGTTGTGTAGTGGGGTCACCGGGATTTGAACCCAGATCCTAGGATTTCTCTTGTCTCAGTACTCCAATTGATCATCATTGGGTACTAAACCTCAGAGCGCGCATTTCTTCAAAGACAACTGGAGTCCCAGATGATAGCCTGATTACACTATGACCCCTAAATAATAACTTAAAATGATTTAAAGCCAAGGGAGAGATTTGAACTCCCGTGTAATGGATCTGCAGTCCACCGCTTCGCCTCTAAGCTACCTTGGCATACCATAGCTCATTAGTTAAGTTATATATTCTTGGTATTTAAACCTTACGGAGTGAATATTTTTTAATTAAATTTTGTTTTAAAATAAAGATTATGTCTTTTTACCTGGAGAATCAGTTACATTAGATATTTTAAATACATATCGTTAATGGAGGCGACACGTAACAATTCTCACATATTTAAAAAGAATTTCCCACCCACCCATAGACATAATCAATATATCAATCTTTTTTTATTTGATTTCAACAGTAAAACTTTCTGTTTTTTCCACTTTTGGAGCTTTAACTGTTAAAACACTGTCTTGGAAGGTGGCTTCAGATTCTTCAGATACTATTTTACTTGGAAACTGCACAGATATTTTAAAAACACCTGATTTTTCATCATGTGTAAATACACCGTTTTCCTGTTCAATTTCATGTGTTATATCAAAATTAGCTTTAATTTTAAGCTCTGATTCACTAATTTTCAGTTTGATATCCTCTTTTTGAACGCCAGGAAGATCCAAGTACACAATTACATCTTCATCTGTTTCTACTACATGTTTTTGGGGTGCAGTGGTATAATCAATAATTGATTTTTCAATATTATTTTTTACACAATCTGCTGTAGTTGCGATATCTTTTAGAATCTTTTCAATTAATCCTTCATCATCTAAAATAGTTTTTTTTCTTTTATGGCCTCTGCTATCAGTTATTACGGTCTCGATAACATCACCAAACATTTCTAAACCTGTTTCTATTGTGGATTTAAATGATTTTTTAGCTGCATGTTTTGAATACGACATTTTATTAGCTCCTAATCCTTTTCATTAAACTTTTAAGTTAGTTCATCTTTCGATGGATTATAAAACACGTTATTTCTTATTTAGGTCATAAAAATCTCATTCTAACATTGTTAGAATTAAAACGCCTAAAGAAGAGATATATGGGGTTTTTTTTTATTTGATTTCTAAAGTGAAACTTTCAGTTTTTTCCACTTTTGGAGCTTCAACTGTTAAAACACCGTTTTCAAATGTAGCTTTAGATTCTTCTGGCATTACTTTCTTAGGGAATCTTACAGATCTTCTAATAACGCCTGATTTTCTATCATGAAATGTTATATAGCTTCCTTGCTCGATCTCCTGTGTTATATCAAAATTAGCTTTAATTTTAAGGTTTGATTCAGTTAGTTTAAGTTCAATATCCTCTTTTTTGATGCCTGGCAGGTCTACACGTACAATTATGTCTTCATCAGTTTCAATGATATCTTTTCCCGGTACAAATGTGTAGTCGATAATTGATTTTTCAATGTCGTATTTGATGTCGTCAATTGTTTTTGCTGTTTCTTCCAGCATCTTCTCAACTAAACCTTTTCTATCTAAAATAGTCCTTTTTCTATTATTTCTTCTATTCATTTTTTCAGCCTCGTAACTTGAGTCGTCATAATGTTTTATTAACAAATATATAAACTTTTCTATAAATTTGCAAACAGTTTTAAGATTAATAAAGCTTAAATTTTACCAATTCCTGCTAAAAATTGAATTTAAATTAAAAAAGGAGAATGATATAAGAATAAGATGATTTAAACTGATTTAATGTATAATATCCTTAATTTTTGTTATATTGACAATTTAATTCACTTTTAATCTGCTCGTGTTTATCTAAAGTCGTTTTAAAAAGTTCATCAAAGGTTCCAGGTAATTTATTTTCTAAAACTTTAATGCCATCTTCTGTAATTCCGCCTTTTGTGGCTACTCTTGAAATAAGTTCTTCAAAACTCATATTTTTATCATGAAGCAGTTTTGCAGTACCATAAAGTGTTTTTATAACCATATCATTGGCATCTTCTTGATTGAAATTACTATTTTTAACACTGGCTTCAGCAAATTCCATGAAAATTTCAGCGATAAATGCAGGAGCACAGCTTGTTAAATCGGATCCAACCTCAAAATCGTCTTCTTCAATTATTTTTACTGTGCTAATTGAATTAAAGAGCTTATTTACAAATTCTGCTTCTATTTCATTCACTTTTTCATTGTGGCAGATTAAAGAAACTCCTTCACTAACTTCAGAAGTTAAATTAGGGATAACTTTTGAAATTTTCCCTTGAAAAACACTTTCTACGTTTTCTATGGTTAAAGCTGCAGCAATATAGATAATATGGGCTTTATCTGAAATCTTCGTATGTATATCTTCAATTACTTCTTTAACTGCGTTTGTGCCTACAAAAATGAATATCTTTTCACATTCATCAGCTAAAAATAGGTTATTCTCTGCTATTTCAATTTCAGGGTATTCTTTTTTAATATTATAAAGTTTACTCTTTGTTCTATTTGAAATAATAATTTCATCAGGCTTTAAAGCATTTGAAGATAAAAAACCAGTTATTATCATGCTTCCCATGCTACCATAACCTATAAATCCAATTTTTGCCATAAATTTGCTCCTTTTTATTTATTTCTGTCCGCCGTAAATGGAGAAAATTCCATACTTATAATAACAGTCTACATTTTTAAATCCAATTGATTCCAATGAATTTAGCTGTTTTTTTAAAGTATCGGGATGATTATCTGGATTATTTTTATATTGGGTAGGTATATGCTGGAAACTTTCAGAAATTTCATTTTCAATTTCCTTTTCAGTTATCCACTCTTTCCAAAGAGTAAGGTACCATTCCTCTAAATCAGTAGAAGACGCTTTAATAGTGTCTATATTTAAAAAAAATCCTTTATCATTAAGATGATTGTAAATATATTTAAACAGTGATTCTTTTTGGTCCATTGATAAATGATGGATAGCTAATGAAGAAACAATAAAATCAAATTTTACTGTTAAATCATTTTTAACTAATTCTTGAAATGTTGTTTGAATATATTTTAGTGTAGGATATGATTTGAGACGTTTCTTCGCGTTTTTAAGCATTTCATCTGATCCGTCAATTAAAGTCCCTTCTAAGTTTTTATCCACTTTTAAGAGTTCTTGGGTTAATATTCCATCCCCACATCCAATATCAAGGGTTTTAATTAATTTATTTTTAGTATTGTCCTTTAAAAAGTGAGTATATAAAGATTTCATTATTTCAAATAATCTTTTTCTTTCTAAAATATAAAAATCAGCATTTTCAATGAATTCCTGTGCAGATTCCATTTTTTTCCATTCTGAATCTTCAAATTTACTCATTTTTAGACTTCCATTATTGATTATCGGATTTATCTGTTTATTTTTTCTAAATAAACTAAATTTAAATTTTTTGTTAATTTTTCAGTTTTAAATATTCTGTATCCAAGTTTTTCGTACAATTTAATGTTTTTCTCGCTCATATGGCCTGTAATTAGTTCATATCTCTCGCATTCATGGAAAATTTTTTCTATTTTATCCATCAATCTTGTTCCAATACCCTGATTTTGAAAATCAGGATCTATAATTAGCCTTCCTATGTAACATGTTGTATCCTTAATTAAAACGGCTCTTACAGAGCCAATTATTTTCCCATTTTCAACTACTTTTAGGAATATACTGGTCTTAAATTCATCTTTTATTTCATCCAGAGTTTGAGTGAGAGGAGGTATGGAATAGTTGTTATAAATATCTGCCTCGCTTTTATAGGCTATTTTTTGTAGGGTGAGTATTTCATCTAAATCAGATAATTTAGCTCTTTTAATATTCATTTTAATCAGTATAGTTTGATTTTAATAGTATTTTTCTTTTTTAAGGATATATTTTATTTAATAGAATGTTACAGGTCTTTATATTTAAAAAAATTTATATATAGTTTATTATAACTATTTAATAGGTGATGTAACATGGCAACAGCGTATGATCCTGTAACTATTGTTAACCTTATTTTTTGTATAATAATAGTAATTTTGGGGTATGCAGGATATAAAAAGATGGATAATACATTCCCTCTTTATATAGGTGCGGCTTTTGGCCTCTTTGGTATTTCACATCTTGCAGTTATTCTTGGATATGCAAGTTCGGAAGCTGGTTTAGTGATAATTAGAGGTTTTGCTTATTTGATAGTTATATACAAATTGTATATGGTTGCTTTCAAAAAATGATTGTATAAGTAAATTCATCCCTGAATTGAAAGAGGGTCAGTATTTTACTTTATTTGCTATTTAATTTAATTATAACACTTGAATGTATTAATAAAAGCTATAACATGCTTAATTATATATAATGTGGGATTAAACATCAATGTAATTAAAAGTTTTAAAAGGATTTGATTTTATCCATGAGTTTATCACTTAAAAATTCTGAATTTATGAAATTAGGGTACACAGGAAGTCTTTCATCTAAGTATAATCCCATTTCTTCAGTTTTATTTTTTAAATCATCTAATTCTGGCCATGGTGCTTCAGGATTAACATAATCTTGGGTAAGTGGTGAAACTCCACCCCAATCATCAGCCCCTGCAAGTAAAAACACCTGTGCTGTTTCTTTATTCAAATTTGGAGGGATTTGAACGCCTATATCGGGGAATAAAAGCTTAGTTACTGCAACCATCTTCATCATTTCAATTATAGATGGTTCAGGCCAGGTTTCCATTGGAATTCCATGTTTTGGCTTGAAATTTTGGATTATAATCTCTTGAATATGGCCATATTTATCATTCAACCGTTTAATTTCAAGAAGAGATTCAGCACGTTCTTCAATAGTTTCACCTATCCCTATAAGTAATCCTGTTGTAAATGGAATTTTTAGTTTTCCAGCATCTTCAATGGTTTTTATCCTTAAATCAGGATCTTTACCTGGGCTTTTCTCATGAACAATTGTTTCCATAAGTCGTTTACTTGTAGTTTCAAGCATTAACCCCATAGAAGCGTTTACTTCTTTTAGTAATTTCAATTCTTTCTTTTTAATTATTCCAGGGTTGCTGTGGGGTAAAAGGCCTGTATTTTTAAGGGTTTCATCACAGATAAAATAAAGGTATTCTACCATGCTATTGTAACCTAACTTTCCAAGGGCTATTTTTACATCTTCAGTTTCTTCAGGACGTTCTCCAAAGGTAAAAAGAGCTTCCTTACATTTATATTCATCTGCTTTATTTAAAATATCGAATATTTCATTGTAATTCATTAAAATTCTTGCTGTTTCATCGCCAGGTGTCTTTTTGAAAGTGCAATATCCACATTCGTTCCTGCAAATATTGGTGAGGGGTAAAAAAACATTTTTGGAATATGTAATAGTTTTAGTATTCCTTTTTGATCCTGCAGCAGAGATTAAAGATATTATATCGTCATTTTTAACGTTTAAAAGAGATATTATATCTTCTTTTGAATTTATTTCCATTATTATCTTCCATATTGAATTATAAAATTAAAAATTAGGGTTTGGATTCATTCGAGGTTTGAAACAACAACTTCAACAAATCGAGGTCCAATTCCGCCTTTTTCAACCCATGTAACAATAAAAATTCCTATATTATCTAAAAGCCCCAGGATATATTCCACGTCACAATTCATGGCTTCTAGGGAGTCTTTCATACGATGAATGCCGGAAACATCAGTTTCACTTTGGATGGTGATATTTGCTCTTATCCTTTCATCTATGATCCCTATAATATCTCCACCTTCTTTGGAGAAAGTATCTATTTTTTGAGCTTTTAGGCTGTTTAAAACATCAAGAAGAACTTCGTCCATTGATTTATCAAACTGTTTTCTGGACATTCCTCTTACAATAAGAATGTTATCTGCATCTATTGCAGGTTTTGAACCATGAAATGATTCTAAATCACCCATTATCTGACCTGCAATTTTATGTGTCTGCATCACTGATTATCCTCTCCGTCTTTTGTATTATTGCTCGTTATTCATCTCTTCTATGCCTTCTATTTCATATTTAAGTTCACCTAAGGTGGCTACTTTCTCTGCAAAGGCATTATGTCGATGTATGCTCTCTTCATTCACCTGTCTTACAGTTACAAGCGTATCATCAGGGAAGTGTTTAAATTCATTTACAATCTTCTGTACCATATTTCTAACACAATCTTCAACAAACATAGGATTTTTATGGGCTTGAACAACAATAGCGTTTTCATCAGGTCTTTTTAATAATTCACAGACAGAAGAGCTCATTGATTCTTCTATAATCTTTATTAATTGCTCTACACGTATCAATTCTTGATGTGGGACTTCTATCATAATCATTCCACGTCCTCGCTGATTATGGGAGGCAAGTGAAACAGAATCCAGCACTTTTTCTGTAGTTTCTTCATCTAAAAATTCAAGAAGATTTTCTCTGGATGTTTCACGCACAGATTCCTGTGCACAAGGACAGGCAGTCATCCCTATGACTTCTGCACCAATCATTTTCCTTATAATTATTTCGTCACCGTCTCTAAAGCCTGTAGCGTCTGCCATGATGTTAGTCATTTCCTGGGTCTTTAAATCAGTAACAGGTGATCTTTTAACAACCATAAGATCGCTTTTCATACTTACTTCGGCCCTTCTAGCATATTTATGCTTTTTAAGCAAACGGTTTACTATTTCAGCGCAAAGTGATTCTATTTCAACAGCTGAACCTCCTACTACTTCTTCAAGTACGTCGCTTATTGCTTCTGGATTTCTTGACATGTGGATTCCGCGCTGTTTACTTGGAAGATCCACAAAGGCATCAAAGGTTGGCAAGAGAACTATGGGTCTTTTTTCTTCTCGTTCAATTTTTAGAAGCTTTTTAACCCCGCTAACACCTACTCTTGTAAGATGCACTGGAATTGTTGGTATTTTATCTTGTGTATCTGGAAAACATTTGATAGACAAACTTTTCACCCCGATTAGATAATATTTGGCCTTAGAATTTAAATAGTTAGGTAAATACTCAATTTTGCTGTTTTAGCAAATTCCTTTTTTATAAATTTTTAATTATATATTAATTTTAATAAGGGTCAACTGATATAAAGGTAATTATAAATCCATTAAATCTTTATTTAAATCAATATTAATTTAAAATAAAAATAAATATTCTGTTGGTTCAAAAAAAACAGTTTAATAATCCTGGATATTTCATCTGTTTAATTTAAAAAAATTAGGGTTTGTTTATTATATCTTTAAACTCATCAGCTGTTAAATCCTTTAAATTTTCCAGAAAAATAATTTCAGCATTATAAAGTTCTTTGGCTCGATTCCCTAGAACTTCACCTGCTTTATCGGCTTCAACAATCACTAAAATCTTATTTAAATTAAATCCATCTATTTTCCGATTTATATCATTTTTAACATGCTCTATTTTCTTAGAAATTCCTCCAAGTGCGGCCTCTGGAATTTTAGGATTTAAAATCTTCATATCTTCAATTTCAAGTGGCACTCCTGCCACCACTATCCTTTGGGTGTCAACACCAAATTTTGAAAATACTTTTTTAAAGCTGTTTTTACTTGTTAAAATTAAAAGACCTTCAGATAACTTTTTAATTTCTTCTTCTATGCTTTCTTTTTCAATAACTCCAAAATCCGCTAAAATAAGGTCTAATTTAGCTCTTAAACTTAAAATTTTATCACAAAACAGTTTTGCATCAGCATCGTTGAGTGTATGGGATGGTCTGCTGGAGTAAATGAATTCTTCAGCTTCAATAAGTTCATTCATTATTTCTCCAAAAATTTCTGTGTTGATTTTTCCTTTTTTTGGAGTTTTAAACTTTTCTGCAGCTATTCTTGATTTACCTGCTTCTTCTATTAGTTTTTGAGCTTGATGAAGTCTTAATTTTTCCATATAATATCACCAGTTAATTAGAATTCAAAAAATGGGGAAAATACATCAGTTATTTTATTGAATGTATTTTGGGTATTCTCTGAAACATTTAATTCTTGTTTATAATAATCTTCAGTCATTATATTATTTAATGTGTTTATCATTTTAACGTTGCACCTTGAAAGTGCATTTAGATCATAGCCTCCTTCTAATATTAAAGCCATATTTCCAGCAATGTTTTTCATTTTATTTGCAATATATCCATAAAAGTCATCAGTGAGGGCCATGCTTGAAAGAGGGTCATCTACATGCCCATCAAAGCCTACATCAACAAAATAGAAATCAGCATTAAATTTAGAGGCAACAGGCTCAAGAATCTGGTCTAAAATATAAATATAATCATCAGTAGTTGAGCTTGGAGCCATAGGAATATTTAAATTATAACCCTCTCCTTTTCCACTACCAGTTTCTTCTATAAATCCAGATCCAGGGAAAATAGTTCTTGGATCTTGATGAATGGATATATAAAGAACATCAGGGTCGTTGTAAAATATTTCTGCAGTTCCATTACCATAATGGACATCAAAATCAAAAATCAAGAACTTTTTAATCTTGTGCACAGCTTTCAAGTATTCCAGGGCTATTGCAAGATTATTAAAGATGCAAAATCCCATGGATTTATCAGATGTTGCATGATGTCCAGGAGGACGTGCAACAGAATAAGCAATTTCATTATTTTTTAGGGCAAAATCAGCAGTTTGAATAGCACCTCCAGCTGCAAGCTTTGCTATTTCGTAACTTTCAGGCGCTGCAAAAGTATCATAATCTATATATCCTCCCCCACTCTCGCATAAACTTTTAACCTCTTCAACATGGCTTTTAGAATGAACCCTTAAAAGATCAGCAGTTGTAGCCGGTTTTGGAGAGATTATATCAATTTTATCTAAAATTCCCTCATTTTTCAGAGAACTCATTATTGCATTAAGCCTTCCCTGATTTTCAGGATGATTTCCAGTATCGTGCTTTTTATATTCGTCTGAATAAATCAGTGCAGTCATAAAAACACCATTTTGTAATTTAATAGTGGATTGATTAAGGTATATAGTTTAAATAATAAATAATTTCATATTATAAAAATGTGTTAATTTAGATCAATTATTAAAAAGAGTAAATGGATATAATTAGTAATATTAACTCATCCGGGATAAGATCAAACATGGAATGTAAATATTTTGAAAAGTTAAAGGAAAATAATTATGGAGACTTAATATTTGAGTCAAAATACTGGTTAATTTTACTTGCACCTGACCAAAATAATCTGGGTACATGTGTTGTGGCTTTAAAACGGGATGAAGGGGATTTATCAGGGCTTAATAATGGAGAATGGGAAGAATTAAGTAAAATTGTTAAGAATTTGCAGTTAGCACTTAAAAAGTCATTTGATTCAACCATGTTTAACTGGGGATGCCTAATGAATTCATCATACCTTAAAGACCCTCCAAATCCTCATGTTCACTGGCATTTCATACCACGATATCGAAATAAAACCTTTTTTGAAGGTATTATATTTGAGGACCCTTGTTTTGGCTTTAGCACAATGAAATCACGGAAAAAAAGCCGTAAAATCCCTGAATATGTAAGAAGAAAAATCATTGAGAAGATAAGGGGAAATTTTGAATTCAATGAGATTAATTGAACATAAATTGATTCTATTATTTATAAACAATTCAATTAACCTGTTTTTCGCTGTTTTTACCCATAAAACTTAATATAATTAGTCCCACAAAACAAACCAGGGTATAGGCAATAAAAGCAATATTCAGACTTTTTAAAAATAAAGGGTAATATTGTGGCGTTATCTGGACGTTTCCGATGTATAAAGAAAATATAATGATTGCAAAACCCATACTTAGTGTTTGTCCTATAAATACCATTGTTGAAGCTGTTGCAGATGCAGTTCCGTAAATATTTTTATTAACAACATTCATGGCAGTATTCGTTACAGGAGATGAGAAAAGAGCTAATCCTGTTCCAACAAGAATCAAGCCTAAAATAATAAAATATAATGGAGTGTTTTCATTTAAAAAAATAAATGAAAATAATCCAATTGTTGTAATTGCCATTCCAATTGAGGCAATTATGCGAGTATCAACTTTATCTGATATTCTACCTGCAAAAGGGGATAGAATAGCTACAGCAAGTGGTTGCAAAACTAATATGATTCCTGCAGCATTTGGACTTAGCAGTTTGAGATATTGAAGGTAAAGGCTCAATAAGAAAGTCATTGCAGTGGTTCCAAGATTAATTATTAAAATAGATGTTACTGAAATTGTAAATATCTTGTTTTTAAAGACAGATAATTTTAAAAGAGGGTATTCTAACCTATTTTCATATATTAAAAAAACAATAGTCCCTAAAATTCCAGCTAACATTAAATATTTACCAAAATTTCCATCTGCAAATGCTGAAAATCCCTGCATCAAGGAGATTATTATAAAAAAGAAGAGTACAGAACCTATAATGTCAAATTTTTCACCTTTAGATCCTGCCCACTCTGATTTAAGTTGCAATAAAATAATTGATATTAATAAAATACCAAAAGGAATGTTAAAAATAAAAATACTTCTCCATCCGAACTGTTGAACTAAAAAACCGCCCAATATTAATCCACTGAAAATTCCAGTATAAACTGAAGCCACATAAATTCCATAAGCCTTTCCTCTTTCTTGTGGATCAAAAACAGAAGAAATAAGGGCTACCCCTGTTCCAAAAATCATTGAGCAACCAATTCCCTGTAAAAAACTAAATATAAGGAGTAAAATGCCTGAAGGGGAAATTGAAGCAAGAAATGAGGCAAATGTATAGGTTATAACTCCATATAAAAAAATCTTTTTTCGACCGTATATATCTGCTAATCTTCCAAAAGGAAGTATTAATGCAGCATTGGCTAAAATAAAAGCAGTTGGAATCCAGCTTAATAAAATAGCATTCAATGCAAATTCAATACCAATTGAAGGAAGTGCAATATTGAGTGATGTTCCCATAAATGGTATAAGAAAAGATCCAAGCATCACCGTGATTAGAACTGTGTTTTTAAGCTCAATATTTTTCATTTTATTAGTTCCAAACATTTCTGAAGCATTTAAATCATTAAGTTATACAATGAGATAAACAAAGTAGCAGTTGGTTATAGCTAGAAATAGGATTAATGATGAAAGATTCTGGTTTACAAGTTTAGTAGCAGTAATTCTATCCTCAGATTTCTTTAAATAACTCAATATTGCAAAAGCAAGAGGGATTATCGAAAGAAATGCAATAACTTTGAAATTTATGATAATTGGATACAAATTGGTAATGGAAAGAATAATGAAAGAAAAAGTGGCTAATGATCCGGCAACTGCTATTGTTTTAAATCCGAATATACGTCCTTTTTTGACGATCCAGGTGATTTTACCTCCTAATTTGTCTCCTTCCATATCTGGAATTTGGACAGCAGTAATGAATAATAATTGATAAAGCAGTAAGGGTATTGAGAAAATAACGAAAGACATGTTTATTGTTCCCATTAATGTTAAATAGCCCATACCAGGCATCATGAAGCCTATAAAAATTGTTGCAAGTTCTCCAAGACCATTATAAGATAACTTTATTGGAGGAGCAGCATAAAACCATGCTAAAAGGTTACCAAACACTACAAATAAGAAGAACCAAATGGAATATGAAAATATGGCAACAAATACTGCAGCGAAAATTAATGATAGACTTAATAGTGTAATAGAAAACCATTTTGAAAAGTTTTTAAGTTCAGGATTTTCTATAAGAATTCCGCTGCCACCAGCAAATTGACTTGTTTTGCCATGTTTATCTGCCTCCATATCAAAATAATCGTTGCTGTAGTGCATGGAGAGATGTGCCGTAAAGAAAATAGCATAACCGAGTAAAAATTTATTTAAAGCAAATTCTGCATTCAATAAAACTGCGAAGAATGCTCCAAGGCAAAAATATAAAAAACCGCCAAAAATAAACTGAAAACGCCCGAGTTTTATGATTTTAATTAATTTATCAGTTTTCATGCATAATCTCCTAAAAAAAGGAAGGATGTAAAAAAAATAAATGAGCCATATCAGCTTTTAATTCTTTGAGTAAAATTTGTATAAACCTAAAATATGTTTTTATCTTCATTTAGAAGTTCTGTAGAACCCATATCTTCTTTTACAATATTTAAAACAGTTTGAGTGTAAGTTCTTTGAACATCTGGTTCTTTTAAGAGTTCTTTAACAAATGCATCAAGTTCACTTGTATCTTTGAATTTTGCCAGTAATATGGCATCAAATTCGCCTGTAACATCATAAATTCCAACAACGTTTTTATGATAGGCTGTTTTATTCTCCCAGTTCCTTAAAACTCCTCCTTTAACCCTAACTCCAATCACGGTGGTTAATTTATAACCGAGCTTGGAATGATCTATAGCCGGAACAAATTTTTTGATAATCCCTGTTTTAATGAATTTATCTACTCTATTGTGAACTGTACCTACTGATATGCTAAGTTCACGCGATATTTTCCTATAAGACATTCTTCCGTCTTTATTCAGTAAATTAAGGATTTTTTTGTCAATTTCGTCGATCTTAATTGATTTCTCATCCATTTTTATCACAACATATTCTTTTATGAAATAGAATTAATGAACAATGTTTACACTTTTACAACTTATTATTTAAATAAGTTGCATATTCTTATAAAAACTGGGATTTAAATGGATGTATCCACTAAAAATATTATAAATTTAATTAACAGTCAATAAAAATAAAAAAAGAAAAAGAGTATACGTTTTATTATTTTTCTGTGTTTATTCTGTAGTAGTTCCGAATAAAAGGGCCAGTGCTCTCGCATATATTAGAGACATGTAGGGATAAACTACTAAAGCAACAATAATTCCTCCGATGTAAGGTATCCAACCAATAATGCCGCCTATAAAGTTAACCACAGCTCCTACAATGATCATCAATATGTACCAGACTATATAGTTGCCCCATCCTATGGTGGATATTTTTTCCATTACTTCGCTGAATTGGAATGCTGCACCTATTTTACCATCATTTAAGGCCATGTTTGCTATTGCAATCGCTGCTATTAGTTCGAAAATTATTGCAAGTAATCCGGCGATAAGGACTGTTAAACCAAGTCCTCCAGCAAAAGCAAATATACTTTCAGATGCTCCTCCAGCTAAAATAGAAGCTCCTGCGCCAATAATAAACACTATAATAGGGATTAATAAGTATACAAATTCTACGACTGCAACTTTAATACCATCTATGAATAGTTTGCCTCAGTCTTCTAAATCAGGAAGTTCATTTGATCCAGCTATAGTTGATTGAATTGTTCTAAAAGCGTATCCACCTACAAATAAAAATGCTATTAAAGATAGTATGCCTCCTATAATCGCTGTCACACCTATACCTGCTAAGCTCCCCATAGATATGCCAATATACAATAACAATAGCGTAATTAGTGCTGCTGCTGCTGGGAAAATCCCTATGGTGATTACTTTTGTCAAGTCAGATGATGGAAATATAACTGCATCTTGTATCATTTCAAAAAGATCCATATTTATTCCTCCGTTTTTCTTTTTTCGGCATAAGCCAATAAGTTATTATATTAATTTCATTTATATAAAACTTTATTTTTCAAAAAAGAGTGACATTGTAAGCTATGTATAAAAGTTATTAAAAAAATAAAAAAAATAAAAGTGGTTTATTTAGATTTTTTTTTGTTTCTTGCTTATTCAATGCTTGAAGCAAATAATAAACCAACAGATCTAGCCTGGAACATTGTTAAATAAGCTCCACCTAAAATCCACAGTAGAGGGCCTATTATGATAATAAGCAGGATAAATCCAATTATGCCTATGATTAAACCTAATATCATCATAGTTATCCATATTGCTATTATCCAGAGTATATAGCTTCCCCATCCGATGGTGGATATTTTTTCCATTACTTCGCTGAATCTGAATGCTGCTCCAATTGAACCGTCGTATAAGCCCATGTTAACAATAGCTGGAAGGACTAATAGGCTCATTATAATGGTTACAATGAAAGCTATTAGCATAAGGACTATTGTAAGAATAGACGATAAACCGGCAATTGCACTGGATTGACTGCCTGATAATAGTGCTAAGAATACAGGTAGTAATGCCACAAGCCATATAATCATTGGTATAATCATGTAAACAATGCCCACAATGAGTACCTTTATACCATCAATAAATAGTTCTCCGAGGTTATCGAACTCAGGAACTTCGTCTACACCGGCAAGGGTTGATTTTATAATCCTTAAATAATATCCTGTACTCATGAAGTTTACTATAGGGACTATAGAGATAACTGTTAAAATAACTATTTTTACCCAATCAGCCAAGGGATATTTAATAGACTCTGTTATATTTTCTACGATATCCATATTTTTTCCTCCTTCTTTCTTTTTTTGGCTAAAGCCAGTTATTATATATGGGTTTCTATTTATATAAATCTCCATATTTAGAAAAAATAACAAAGTTTAAATATTATAAATCATAATATATTTTTAATCTAATTTTATTTTTGATACCAATTTTCAGTATAAAATTTTATTAGGAATTATTTAAAAATGCCATTATCTAGTAAGTATAATAAAATTTAATAACCATAACGTAAAATGATATTTAACGATCTTTTATTTATTAAAAATTTTTATGTTTAATATGAAAAGATGGAATAATCTAAAATTTAAGTCAAAACAACGTTTTAATGAAGATTTCATGGTTTTAAAAATAATGTCTTATAGGGCATATAGGTGAACAAATTGAGATGGGGAATAGTAGGAATAGTATTTTTTGTAATCCTTCTTTTACTGGGAGGTTATATTTATGTTGCAAGTGCAAATGGCTCAATTGAGCCGGTGGGGAGATTAGGATTCATTAAATTAGCAAATCCCGATATGTATCCTGGACATCCTCATTCAGAGCTTTTAGCAAAATATGCAGAGGATAGAGGTTCCAAATGTGCTCTTGTAGTTCATTTTGGAGGGAGTTCAAACTACCGTAGTTACATGGAAGGCGATACTTACATAATAGAAATGGCTTTTATAGACACTCAATCACTCCCCGGGTCACATGATCAAATTCAATGGTGGGATTCACTTAAAGTGGCTATATTTGGAATACCTGACGGTAGATACAAATATAAAATGGATGGAAAGATTTTCAACAGTTATGATGACGCAATGGCATATGTAAACAAATTAGCAAAACAACACAACCAGAAAGGCCCAATTCCAATGGTTTGGCACGGAACTGTATCCAAAGGCAATGTTATGTTGAATCAAGGTTGTGGATATCCTCTATTTTTCCAGATAGTGACAAGAGAATATGGGATAATACCTGCTTACTACTACACTATTAAAGGGATGTTATATCCCTACTTCAGTTTACCCTACAGGAACTTTGAGTTACAGCATGCCGCAGAACTTCAATATTATTATAACGCCAATATGATTAACTACGAGTAAAAAAAGCAGAAATAGTGGAATTTGATGGATACTAAGGTTGTATTCATCTTAAAATCATTTTTTTACAGTACATAACTAAATTTTTACACGTTTTCTGTTTATACGGATGATTATTATGAAAAATGGACGAAATATGGGGCTTGAACTTAATAAAAGTTCATGGGCGTGTCTTATAATCTCATTTATAATCTTCCTGGCGCTTTTAGCTTATATTTGGAAATTTACAGTGGATGATGCGTATATAACCTTTAGATATGCGTTACATTTAGCTCAAGGTTTTGGAATTGTGTGGAATGTGGGCGAATCGCCAGTAGAAGGTTACAGTAACTTTTTATGGGTTATTATTGCATCTGTTTTAATAAAACTAAACATGGATCCTGTTTTATTTACAAAAATAATAGGGATAGGGGCTTTAATCGGAACACTGTATATTTACTGGAAAATAGCAACTGAAGTATTTCATGATAAAAAATTATATTCAGCAGCATTTGCTATTGCAGCAGCACTCCTTCTTATAAACCCTGCAACTGCGATACATACAGTATCAGGGTTAGAAACTATGCCGTATACATTATTTGTACTTATTTTATCTTACTTATCATATAAACTAATTAAATCATTCAATAAACAAACTTTATACTTTTTTGCATTCATATCACTAATTTGTAGCATTTTAAGGCCAGAAGGCATGTTAATTTCAATGGGATTGTTTATTTTAATATATTTCATGGTTATAAACAAAAATAAAGTTGATGAAAGTAAAATAAAAACAATTTTACCATTTATTTTAGTATATTTATTCCCAATTGCCATATATATGGCCTTTAGAATGTATTATTTTAATGAAATATTCCCTTTACCTTTTTTAGTAAAAACGGTAACTAATGGAAGTATTGGAAGCGGTATTTACAAGTTAAGCGAGGCCATTAAATATATAGCTCCTTTATTAATAGTGATTTTAATTGCATTTATTAATAGAATAGAACCTATTTTCTATGACAGGGAAGGGATATACAAACGATTGCGTGTTATATTGATTACAATGGCCACAACAATCATCTTTGCAGACATAATATATGTTTTTTCATCGCTTTACATGAATTACGCCCAGAGATTTTATTATCCATCATTTGTACTGATCTACATACTGACTGGTATTTCTTTAGTCGTGTTGTTACATGAAATGAAAAATTCCTTTAAAATAGAGAATTTAAAGCAATTATCAAAATATGCAGGATTTTTAATAGTATTTTTACTTTTAATGTCTAACTTGGGCTTTGTATCTGATTATTCTTACTTAAATAATTGTAGTGAAAGGTTTCCAGTGTCCTATGTGAGTTTAGGGACAGAATTAAATGAATTTTCTGATCTTAATTTGACATTTGCCAGCATAGATTCAGGTTCGCTGCCATATTTTTCTAACTGGAACCAGATAGATATGGCAGGATTGAATGACAAGTTCATTGCTAAAAATGGGTTTGCAACAGAAGATTATCTTCAAAAAAGCCATCCTGAACTAATAATTATCCTATCAGGGGATGGTACTAATCCTGCAGGCACAACAGTACAGCAGCCATTTATTAAATATGCTGAAGAGAATGGATTTGTCAAATTACCGGCTGTATATTACAAGAAAGAATATTATTTGCTTCCATATCTCGATCCTAAAGTTCCTGAATTTGAAAAGATTAAGGCAGCAATTCTAAGAGCCGCTCTAACCTCATGGAAATAAACTATAATGTCCATGATTAACTAAAAAAAAGTTTAATCCTTTATATGGAGCGCTGTGATTATTTCCTTTAAAACAGTTACGGGGGCATCTGTTTTTATTCCAGTGGGCTTAAAATGAGTTCTTGATGCAAAAAAACCTCTTTCTTCAAGTGAGTCTAAAACATCATCCAAACGAGGTGCGCTTATTTTTAAATTTTTACTTGCTTCATGAAGATCATAATGGGTAGGGGGTGCTTTTGATTCGATTTGGGTCATTTTAAGTAACTTACATGCTTTTTTTTCTTGATTTATCTTTGTAGTTTCCATATTTTTTATCATTCCATCTATAAAAGTAGAATCTAAGATATTCCCACACCATAGAGGTCCTGCAATTTTAAAGTTTTTACTGCAAACAGGACATTTTGCGGGTGTTAATGGTGCAAATCCTTTAACGACAGCTCTATTAAGGCAATTATCGCAGTGCAGTATGTATCCTATGTTTTTTAAGGATTCATCAGTAATTTTAGCTCCTTTGGATATGGTTGCATATATTCTCATGTAATGTTCGCTGCTGTGGGCGAATTTCATTTCAATGCACTTTTTATATTTGGATAAAGTTCGTGCAATGAAACCTGCAAGAATCCTGATTCCAATCTCATGACAATATTCTGTTTTAAGAGGTTTAGCACTGTATTTTCGGATGCATGGTTCTTTATATGTTCCGCATAGTGCAGATGTGTCTGTTGCGGTTGCACAAATCATTCCACCGGCTTTTAAGCTTATTCCTGCAGATTCAATGAAGGGGGATGGTGTTCCAAATGGATCTATATCTACAACATCAAATTTTCCCCTGCATTTTCTAAGTAAAATATTTGCATCTTCCCTATAAACTTTAACATTGTCTAAGTTGTTTATTTCAATATTTTCCTTTGCACATTGAATTGCCAGTGGATTTATGTCACTTATAACCACATTAGAAACGTTGTCTATTTCTCGAGCATATCTTACTCCTCTAATTCCACTTCCGCCGAAAGCGTCACATATACTAATTTCTTGCTCTAATTCCTGCTCAAAAGTTTTTATTGCAAGTATAGATAGGTCTCTGTTTAATTCCATTGCAGGATTATAAAAAACTGGTGCTTTTGATGATATCTTATGAAATTCAGGAGTTTTTATCTCCACAAGTCCTTCGTGAATAGTTTTAATGTCCATAATTTTAACCTGATGAATAAATAGTGATTTTAAATATTTTAAAGTAAATAAAACCTCATATATTTATTTATGTTATAACAAGATAATTTTTATTATACTCCTGCCATTTATTTTTATTATATATTACTGCAAATGGTAGATAATTGAATTATTTAAAAACGAATCAAGTGAAATAATGAAAGCATGTCCAAAATGTGAACATAATAATGATGAAGATGCTAAATACTGCTCAGTGTGTGGTTCATCCTTAAAAACATCAAAAAACTTTTTAAACAATGCATATCAAGGTAAAAACAATTGGTGGATATATCTGATTACAATCCTATCAACATGGGGCGTACAAGTGTTAATAGGGATTGTAGGTGGAATTGTTTTAGTTATATTCTTGATCATGCAAAATGGAATTTCAACTGATTTTACAAGCTATTTATATAATCCATTCCTCCTATTGCCATTAACGTTGGTGAGCTTTGCAGCATCCTACGCAATTTTTTATATTTTCACACGATTCATTCACAAAAAAAAGTTCATATCATTCATTACTACAGAATCCAAGATTAATTGGAGGAGAATACTTAAAGGAGCAGGGTTATGGCTTGCTATTTTAAGTATATTCACAGTTATATCTATTTTAACCAATCCTGGCGAGTTTAAATTTACTTTTAATCTGGGTGCATTTGGAATTCTTTTAATTATAAGCTTAATAACATTTCCAATTCAAGCATCCTTTGAAGAAGTGTTTTTTAGAGGATATTTAATGCAAGGAATCGGATTATTAAGTAAAAAGCCTATCATGCCTCTTTTAGCTACTTCTATTCTATTTGCATTGATGCATGTTTTGAACGGACCAAACGGGACAGTAAGTGGCTTTGCAGTTGCCGAAACACTTATAATTGGGTTGATGTTTGGTGTAATTACTCTGGGTGAAAACAGTATTGAAACAGCTACAGGGATGCACGTTATAAACAACATTTATGCATCATTAATAGTCAGCACTCAAGATAGCGTGCTGGGGAATGTGCCATCAGTCTTCACAGCACCATACGATCCCTACAGTAGCATATTATGGTCATTTATTGTTGCGTTAATTGCAATAACAATCATATTTTGGGGTAAAAAGGATAAATTACTGGCAATATTTAAATGGAAAGACGCAGAACTTAATTAAAGAAGATTTTTATGGTTTATCTTCCTTTTTTATATTATTTAGAATATTTCACGATGGTGTGGCCACCAGTATAAAAACAGTTAAAGAAAGAGTTATTGATTTAAGTAAGAACATTAAAGTTCTTAAGAAAAAGGCAGGGTTACTTTAAATAAAAGGTAGATGTTGATGGTTGAAAAAATTATTGCTGATGGTAAAATTACTAATAAAGACATCAGGGAGATGTTTAGACTTTTTGATACCTCAGCAAAAAATGAAATTTCTAAATTGATTGATTTAGGAGTAATTGAGAGAAAAGGAAAGGGCAGAAGTATTCATTATGTTTTAATTTAAGTTCCTGATTAGGTTAACGAATAAATTAATGATAGCTGAATTTTTTTAGAAAATAATAAAGAAAATTAATTATCTAAGATTCATCAAATTAACTATTATAAAAAAAATGGGGTTTATTCTTTGAATTCTAAAAAAACTGTTAAATCATTAAATGTTAAAACGAACATTCTTTTCAGTGATAAAGTGGAAGATCCATCTGTTATTGATTCTGCAGAACGTATAGAATTAATATTCAGTGAAGATTTAGATATGGGTACTGTTAGGGATGGAATAAAACTTTATAAACTTAAATCTGATGGGAAAGAACAAGAAATAGATGTTAAAATAAATGTTGACAAGAATTCGCAATCTGTTCTTTATATCCGTAAATCTGAAGCATTTTCTGAAGGTGAAGAATATAAACTTTCCATTACTGGCAATGTAAAATCTGTTAATGGAGCATCGATAAGAGAAGAATTTGTTAATTATTTTGCAGTGGACTATTCTTTTAATTTAAATTCAGAAGGAATTTCAGATTTAAATAATGAAAGATCATTGATAATATGTATAAGTGATCTCCATTTAGGGGCCAATGACGCTTATGCTGAACTCACCCATAATCGTGATGCATTGGTTAATTTTTTAGAACATATTAGAACTTCTCCTAATGTAAAAGAACTGGTAATAGCTGGTGATTTGATTGATGAATGGTTCATCCCCATGCATTTAGACACATTCAATGGAAAAACCCAGCTAGACTTCACTAAAGCCGTAGCTTCTAATAATAAACCAGTTTTTGATGCTTTTAACAATATAATAAAAGAGGATAATGTAAAAGTCACCTACGTACCTGGAAATCATGATATATTAATAAATTCTGAAGATATTCAAAGTATCATGCCCGGAATATCTCAAAGCCGTGACGTGAGAGGATTGGGTGCACATACTCCAACTGATTTCCCGGAACTGGTCATTGAACATGGACATAGATACAATTTTTACTGCGCCCCAGATTATTCCAACCAATCTTTAACTCAAACTGATACTATATTGCCTCCAGGATACTTCTTTACTCGAATGGCCACCAGTTCAGTTGTACAGGGCCGCCCTAAACTGGATATTCCATTTCCGCCAGTTAAAAAAAATGATCTGGGCGAAGTCCAATTTTTTTACTTCCTTTACTGGAATGTGTGGAAAGGCCTCATCAGTGATTTCCCTGTAGAAGAGGGACTCTTTAAAAAGGCCATAAATACGGGTATCGATGGATTCAGTGATTGTTATGCTATAGCTGATGTTTTACCCTATCAAAACTCAGAAGATGATTATATTGATGTTAATTTGTATAAGGGGATTATTGAAGGCTGGGATGAGAGACAAAGTAACAATTTAGTTTCAGTTAAAATTCCGACTGATGAAGCAGTCCTGAAGGGAGCTTTTGCAAGTCATCTTGATGAGCAATCAGGTGTCCAATTCTTTAAAAATCCGGATTCTGATAAGAGAATTGTTATATTTGGACATTCTCATGAGGCACGGGTAATAACGTCTTTCAATGAAAAAGAAGAAAAACAAGTCTATGTAAATTCAGGTACATGGATAGATAAAAATAAATGTACTATGACATTTGTAGTTGTTGTACCTCCAAAAAGCGAAGATTCAGCTCTAGCTTATGTTAGCTTGTATCAATATTCTCCAAGTGGTGATATTAAAAAATTAGAGTCACAAGCACTCACCAATATTAAATAATATTTAATTTTTCATTTTATTCTTTTATCCATTCCCAGGCTGAATCCACCACTTTACCTTCATTTCACCCATTTTTTCAATCATTTTTTTCCACCTTGTCTTAGATTCATCCAGATTAAATTGATTCTGCATATTTTTTTCTTACAACTTGATGATTATGTTAACTGATTAATTTTATAATTAGGATAAAAAATATTTAATAGTTATAAACCATTAATAAATGATTATAGAATTTATAATGGATGCTGATGAAAAAATCCCAACGCCAAAATAGTCCCAAGTGGAATGCAATTAAAATACCTTTAATTTATTTTATAGTTGGCATAATCTGGATTTTGGTTTCAGATCGGCTTTTAGGCACTTATATTACAAATAGCCAGTTTTTAACTGGAATGGCAAGCTTAAAAGGAAGTTTATTTGTTATTATCACATCTATTCTGATTTATGTTCTTTTATATAGACAGTTAGTTTCTATGGAACATTCTAAGGAAACATTGAAAGAGGGTGAATCAAGATACGAACAATTGTATTCCTCTATGAATGAGGGCGTTGCCTTACATAATCTAATATTTGATAATAAAGGCGTAGCAGTGGATTATATTATAATCGATGTAAATAATGCCTATGAAAATATAATTGGAGTTAAGAAAGAAAAAATCTTAGATAAAAAAGCATCTGAGATTTATGGCACGGGAAAACCGCCATACATTGATATATATGCCAAAGTCGCTAATACTGGAGTATCTGACTCATTTGAAACTTATTTTGAACCTATGGATAAACATTTCTTTATATCTGTATTTTGTCCCAAAAAGGGCCATTTTGCAACTGTTTTTGAAGATATAACTGAACGTAAAAAGGCTGAAGAAGCGCTTAAAGAATCTGAAGCTTATTATAAAACCATTTTTGGAAATACAGGGACTGCCACAGTAATAATTGAAGAAGATACAACAATATCTCTGGTTAATTCAGAATTTGAAAGCCTTTCCGGTTATTTTAAAGAAGAAGTTGAAGGTAAAATGCGCTGGATGGATTTTGTTGTTGATAAAGAAGATATAAAACGAATGGAAAAATATAATAAGGTGTTTAAACCTGAAGATGTTCCCCGAAATTATGAATTTAAATTTTTTAACAAAATTGGGGAAGTTAAAGATGTTTTCATTACAGTTGCACTAATTCCTGGAACTAAAAAAAGATTAGTTTCTCTTTTAGATATTACAGAACGTAAACAATCACGAATAGTTCTTAAAAAATCTCTTAAAGAGAAAGAACTGCTCCTTCGAGAAGTTCATCATCGAGTTAAAAATAATTTACAGATTATGTCCAGTCTATTAAATCTTCAGTCAGGAAATATTGAAGATGAAAGTGTTGTTGAAATATTTAAAGATAGTCAGGCCCGTATAAAGTCAATGGCACTTATTCATGGAAAATTGTACCAGTCTGAAAATTTGGTAAGTATCAATTTTGGAGAATACATCCGAAGCTTAGTTTTAAACCTATTGGGAACATATGCCTCTTATGGAGGTATCACTCCTAAAATAGAAACTAGTGATATACTATTTGACATTGATACTGCAATTCCATGTGGTTTAATTGTAAATGAGCTGGTAATGAACTCAATTAAACACGCTTTTCCTTCTCTCACTGAAGATAAATCAGCTTCAATCCCCAAAGAGGAATATGAAATACATATTGAACTTTACAGAGAAAAAGACCATTTTAAACTTATTGTGGGAGATAATGGGATGGGAATTCCTGAAGATTTAGATATTTCTAAAGCAGAAACACTGGGATTACAACTCGTTGATAATCTGGTTAGTCAGCTTGACGGGGAAATTGAGATTAATAGAATTAATGGAACTGAATTTACTATTACATTTAAAGAGTTAAAATATAAAGAGAGAGTTTAACTTTAAAATATAGTTTAAATAGAATTATAAACATGAAGATTACATAACAGATGATTCATTATGTCAGATAAGGAAATAGAAATTGAATTCAACGGTAAAAAAATCACTTACGTTGAATACAAGATAATTACAAGGAAATTCATTGAAAAACAAGTACCAACCATTGAAGAGCTGCAAGTTCTATGGATTGATGACAGTAAAAGGCGTAAATTCATAGATATACTTCAAGAAGTTCATATTGATCTTAATTTCATAAAAGAAACTGAAAAATTGGATAAATCCGACACATTTGATGTTATTGCAAATATAGTGTTTGAATCACCTTTATTAACGCGAGATGAAAGGGCAGAGCAGTATATTAAATTGCATAATGATAAAATAAGTCAATATGGCCTGGAAGTTAAAGAAGTTATCCTTGCAGTTTTGGAAGAATATAAACAAGGTGGAATTGAAAATATAAACCTTAGAATCCTTTTAAGCGAAAACATGCTCCAGATGGATGCTTATAATATTTTAAAAAGTAATTTAGGGCCTGAAGATGTGGCTAAACTTTTTAATGACATTAAAACAGATATTTATAAAATTAATGTTTTTTAGATGATTTAAGGAGTATTTAAGTCAGTAAAAATTTTTAAGTGAAATTAATATTTATTTTTTAATAAAATAATTTATATTCTATTAGCCATAATAGAATGAAAAGGATAACATAGACAATTTCATGTTTTTATATGATTTAACTGAGTTTATTAAGACCATTTATCGGAAATATAAAGGTGATTATAGATGATACCAATTGCTAAGCCATTCATTGGTGATGAGTAGATTAAAGAAGTTGAAGCTGTTTTAAAATCAGGTTTCATTGCACAGGGACCAAAAGTAGCCGAATTTGAAGAAAAATTTGCAGAGTATATAGGGACAAAACACGCTATTGCAACAAGTTCGGGAACCACAGCGTTACACGTGGCTCTTCTATGCACAGGAATCGGTAAAGGGGACGAAGTAATAACTACTCCATTCTCATTTGCTGCAACAGCAAACACCATTCTTTATACTGGTGCAAAACCTGTTTTTGTAGATATTGACCCTAAAACATACAATATAAGCCCTGAAAAGATTAAAGAAGCTGTAACTCGCAAAACAAAGGCCATAATGCCAGTTCACCTTTATGGTCAACCTGCAGATATGGGCCCCATAAATAAAATAGCCGAAGAAAATAACCTAAAAGTTATTGAAGATGCTGCACAAGCCCATGGGGCGATCTATAAAAAGATAAATGTAGGTTTATGGGGAGATATGGCATGTTTCAGCTTTTACCCTACAAAAAACATCACTACAAGCGAAGGTGGAATAATAACTACCAATAACAATGAATTTAATCATGATGCACGCGCTTTAAGAGCCCATGGTGAAAGTGAAAGATATGAACATGTTATTTTAGGTTATAATTTTAGAATGACAGATATTGCAGCAGCAATAGGTGTTGTTCAACTAAAACGGCTTGATGAATTCAATGCAAAAAGAATTGAAAATGCAGAGTATCTTACAGAACACATTAACACTATTGATGGTATTGAACCGCCATACGTGGCAGAAAACGTTAAACATGTCTTCCACCAATACACAATCAGAGTTAAAAACGGTAAAAGGGATGAATTAAGAGAATTTTTAAATAATGAAGGAATTGGAACTGGAATACATTATCCACGGCCAATATACAAACAGAAACTCTATGAGGATTTAGGTTTTACAGCTAACTGTGTTGAAGCTGAAAAAGCAGCATCAGAAGTTTTATCTATCCCTGTGAATCCTGCATTAACTGTTGAAAATCTTAATGAAATAGTATCTGTGCTTGAAGATGCTTCAGACAGAATTTTAAGTTAATTACATACTTGAAACAAATAATTCTTTATTATTTTATTTTTTCCCTAACAGAAGCTACTTTTTCAGCCATTGTTTTTTCAACGTCGCGTCTATCGTCTATTTTTATATGAGTCGCAACTCTCATGGCTCCTTCTTTAAACACAGCTTCATGGACAGCTTTTACAGCAGCAAATAGTTTATCAAGGTCATCTGTCTCTATAGAAGTTCCCATCCCACTTAATTTATATTCAATCCCTATCTGGTCTAAAACAGACACAGCAACAGCCACATATTTGCTTATACTTGTTTCTCCAGTTCCAATAGGGATTACGGTAAGTTCAGCAGTTATCATAACTGTTATTTATGTTGGAACCGTAATATATTTTTAATCAAAAATTTAAAATGCATCAAAATAATTCATTATAATTCAAAACAAAGGAATATCAAATATTTAAACTTAATTTTTATAAAAAAGTATAATTAAACTTAAATTAACCAGATAACATGGTTTTAATGTGTAATTATAGATTTGCAAGCTGATTATATGGTAAATGTGGAAGATTTCAACAAATACATTGAAAACAATGTAAAAAATACAGTTGAAAAATATAAACTGCTGGATAAGAATGAAAAGATAGCAGTAGCATTATCTGGCGGAAAAGACAGTATTTTAACATTACACATGTTAAATAAATTTAAAGATGATTATGATCTTGATTTAATAGCCATAACTATTGATGAAGGTATTTCAGGGTATCGAAATGATGGTGTTGAAGTAGCAAGGAAAAATGCTGAAGATTTAGGGGTTAAATTAGTTGAAAAATCATTTGGCGACGAATTAGAATTTAAATTAGATGATATACATGATTTTTATAAGAGTGCATGCATACCATGTGGAGTATTCAGAAGATATTTATTGAACCGCACTGCCTATGAGGTTGGAGCTATTAAAATTGCAACAGGTCACAACTTAGATGATGAAATACAATCGTTTCTAATGACATTTGCAAGGGCTGATTTTAAGAGATTTAGGAAGTTTGGGCCAAAATTAGACACCATTCACAAAAAACTTATCCCCCGGATTAAACCGCTCTGGAATTTACCAGAAAAGGATGTAGGAATGTGGGCAGTTTTAAATAACATTGATGTGCATTTTGCAGAGTGTCCATACTCACACACGTCTGCAAGGGCTAAAATGAAGGAATTTTTAAACCAAATGGAATCTGAACAAAAAGGAACCAAGTCAAATATCCTTAAATCATTCCAAAAAACACTTCAATTTGAAAAAAAGACTGCAAAGTTATATGAATGCGAAAAATGCGGAGAACCATCTTCTTTAAATATTTGCAAAGCCTGTGAGATGATTGAAGAAATAAAAAACAGTATTTTATAATTATTCAATAATTTTAGTAACAGAACCAATCCCTTTACTCCGCCCCTCACGGAATATAACCTTTTGACCTTCTTTAATACAATAAGGCCTGTATTTAAACCGCATATGCACTTTACCTGTGTCTCCGGCGGACATATACTCTTTATCAAGAGGTTCAATGATTGCAGTCTCTGAAATTGTTTCAATATGTGTTATACACTCATAACCTTCTCTAATTGTTGTTGGATGTACCAATATGGCTACTTCGGCTTCAAAATCTCTTACAGGAACTTTATCATAATCAAAAGCGCAAATTATCATCCCTCTTTTAATATCACCAATATCTACACCAGTTACAGAAATTCCAACAACATCTCCAGCCTCAGCATCATCTTTTTTATAATGATGCATTTCTATGGATTTAATGCTTACATCCAGGAACTTCCCAGTTCCATCAGGACCTAAAAGCAATTTATCTCCTTTTTTTACTTTCCCTTGCCTTACTGTCCCACTTAAAACAGTTCCAACACCCATTACAGAATATATTTTGTCAATATACATCATAAATGGCTTTTTTCGCTTATATTTATTGTCTTGTATTGGAAGATTTAAAAATAAATGATCTAACAGGTTTAAACCTTCACCATTTAAAGATGAAACATTTAATACTGGAACTAAATGCTGATTCATATTTTTTGCTATAAATTCTGCATCTGTATCTGTTTTCACCATGAAAGGTATTCTCCCCACAAGTTTTAAAAGTTCAAACACCTTTTCCTTAACTTCTTTTACCGTTTCATCAGTCACTATATCTGTTTTGGTGATTGCAATTATAACTGGCAGTTCCATGGCCATTATAATTCCAAGATGCTCTTTAGTAATATGGGTAGGTCCTTCATTTGCTGCTACAGTTACAAGGCCATAATTAAGTTTTTGGCCCACTATGCCTCTGATAGTGGTTCTAAGCCATGGCTCATGACCTACAGTGTCTACAAAAGATATGACCTTGTCACAGTTTTCCACCAATTTTGCTTTTTCTTTTTTGTTTAATGGATTTTTAACTCTTAAAGTTTCACCATTACAGAATCCATAGATTGCAAATGAAAGATCAGCAGAAAGACCACGTTCTATTTCATGTTTTTGGAGATCTAAAAATATTCTGGTTCTTCCAGATCCATTATCAAGGTTTCCTGTAGTTAAAGTCCCGATTAATGTACTTTTACCATGGTCTACATGTCCAGCAACACCTACAAGCATATGATCCTTTTTGACATTGTTTTTTTTGCCAATTAAAGCTTGAGCAACGGTTCCATTGTCTCCAGGATATTTATCAAGGTTCAAAATGACTGAACCAATTTCTTGGGCGATATTTTTTAAAACAAAAAGTGATTCTTCCATTTTATATTCATCAAGTCCTTTAAGGTTACCATCATCATCAACACCAATAAAATAAATAGCTTCGCCATCGCCCCTTTCCATTCGGTATTTCATTTGAGATGCAAGGCGTTGTTTCCTATCTTTTTCCAGATGGTATTTTTTGTTTAGGCTTTCTTTAAACTCAATATTTTTTCTCTCGCCTTTTTTTGTAATATTATAGATGCTACTTTTCATGAGATTAAACTGGTTATTTACTAATATATAATCACATTATGGTTCTAATTGAATTAATATCAGATTTTATTTGCAGTAGTAAAAAATGCACCGCCATATTTTTCTTCCTGAAGATCTCTAACCTTTTGGGATGCTAACTGCGCATCTTCTGCTTTTGCAATGATACGTCGACTTTTCACCTTTAATATTTTACCGCAAACGCATTTCTTTTGCATAATTCCCTCTTTTGCATACATTGCACGTCCACAGTCGCATCGGAATATGAGATACATGAAAATCACATGTTAATTTTTTATATTTTTAAAATTGTGATAAATGATGTATTATTCAATTCATTTAAAATTTTTCAAAAAAAAGGATTTAAATAAATATTCAATTTAGAAATAAAATTTTTAAATATTAATAATTAGTGAAATAATTTTTTAGCATTTATGGATTAGCCCCATCCAAAAATCTTGCCAATTATAGGGTAAAATGCATTAAAAATCGCGAGAAGTATGGGATAAATTGCTCCATAAATCTTGAGAAGTAATGGATAAAATACATTGGGTATTGTAATGAATGCCCCTATTGTGGCACCAATATTAGTTCCTACTACAACTAATAACACTCTGAAAAGATTGTTTTTCCAGAAATCCCCCAAACTTTCACATTCCTTAAAGTCCATTAAATCGTCCATTCCCACTTTTCTCAGTTTGGCTTCCACAATTCCCGAAAACCATCCTGCAGCAAGTAATGGATGTAAAATTGTGAGGGGAGCAGCTAAAAAAGCTGTAATGGCAGAATAAATCTTTGAACCAGAAAGAATAGATCCAGCAAAAGCAAGGCATCCTGTAATTAAAATATATTCTATAAGACTGGTTTGTATATTAATTCCATTTAAAAAAGCAAGTAAAAAAATTAAAATAAAAATTAGAGGAATTGAAAATAAAATGATTTTTCCTAGGGATATTTTTGATTTTTGAATATTTAAAAGCTCAGAAAGAGGAGGAATCTTATCTGGATTCTCCATATATTCTGTAATTCCTCCTTTGTGCCCTGCACCCACAACAGCAACCACATTTTCTTCAGGGATATCCAGGAGCATTTTTGCCATGTAGGCATCTCTTTCAGTAACTAAAACATCATATGCCTTTGGAGACATTTCCTGAAAATAGCCCATAACTTCATTTAGAGCATCTCCTTCAGTGATACTGTCTATGTCTTCAATTTCGTCATCTTTACTGAAAAAAGAAGCTATTAATCCATATATAAACTTCATTTTCTCAATGTAGCTCATTTTATTTATGGCACGGTTTAAGGTTATTGATATGTCACGATCTATTAAAGCTACGCGTGCCCCTACTTCTCCTGCAGCATTTATTGCAGCTAACATCTCTGAACCGGGTTTAACTCCTACATCATCGCCAATTTTACGCTGCATATACGATAAGAATCCACTTACTAAAAATAAGGTTAAATTTTTCCCTTTTATTACTTCTCTTATTTTAAATTCATTTTTTTGAGGTTCTCCATATTGTTCGTTCATTAAATTGTGGTAACGGTTTATACACAACTCAACAGCAACAACATCTGGATTTTTGTCTAAAATAGTGTTTCTAACAGTTTCAACGCTTTTTTCGGATACGTGGGCTGTTCCTATTATTTCAAGTGATTCTGGTGCCATGATAATCTCACATTTTAATTTAGTGTAATTCTATAGTTTTTTTATGATTCCATTTTGGTATAGGGGAACAGTGCTATACAAATTTTTGTTAATACAAAAAGTTATATCCTCTGAATATCCAAGTTTTTTAAGTTTTAAGGCAGAATCAGAGTTTTTAACAGCTTTATTTACCATATTTTCATTTCTTGATGCCATATATGCCGAAAGCGCCATTTCATCAAGTTTGTAATCAGTAAGGTTTGATATTATTTCTCCTGCTCCAAGAAAATCCTCAATTGCAAATTTTCCATTAACTCCAGCCATTACAATTTCTATATGATTTTCAGCAATTTCTAAAGCCTTTTTTGCCACTGCTTCTGCATTTATAAATGATCCAACAAGTGCTTTTGCTTTCATTCCTTCAAGAATTCTTGTACCATTGCTTGTGGTTAGTACTAAGCAATCTCCATGGAACTTTTTTATTTCAACAGGCGAATTTCCAGTATCAAATCCTTCAATTTTTGCACCTTCCCTTTCACCAGCAAGAACAGCATCATATTTTTTTGCAAGTTCCATTGCATTCGTTTTATCTTTTACAGCCATTACTTTGCTGAATTTATCTAAAGCAACTGTAATCGTGGTGCTTGCCCTTAAAACATCCACCATTATTGCAACATCTTCAGAAAATGACTTTTCAAAACTTAAACTAACTAACATGATAAATACACCGAAAAATAGAAATTTATAATATAATAAAAAGAATTTTTTTCAATTTATAAACTAAATTTTTTCTGCAAAACCAAAACGTCTTCTTACAGATACAATTTTGACTCTAACCTCGTCTCCAGCTTTAGTGTCTGGTACAAATACTACAAAACCGTTTATACGGGTAATACCGTCGCCTTCTTTACCCACATCTTCTATTTTAACATCATATTCTTCCCCTTCTTCAAGTGGGGCTGTTTTTGAACCTTGATCTGTTCCGAACAATTTATTCACATCCTCTTGACCAGCTATACTGATCTTAATATATAATTTATTGTGAAGTTATTATATAAATGTTTCCATTGTTATTAATTAACATGTATTTAACCGAATAACTGAAATTTAAGTATTTAAAACTCGGTTTAGGAAATTTAGCTCATTATTTTGCTGGAACTGGGAGGATGTAACATTATAATCTGTTGAAATACATTTTGATGTAAATTATAAATATTATAAAACAATTTTAATTTTTATATGATAAAAAAATTTAAATTATATTAAAAGTTTTAAATGAATTTTTAAATATAAATTACTAAATGTTATTAGTTTCCCTAAAAAATTCAAATTAACTGGTGATTAGATTGGATAAAGAAAATAAAAAGATGGAATCAATTTTAGATGAATATAAGATGAGCATGGGCGGATCATTTTTTAATATGGACTCTAAAAACCCTGAAGATGAAATAGAATTACTATTAGTCGAAAATACAATAAAAAACCATCTTTTTGATACACATGAATTGTTGGCAGTTTATGATCAAGTATCTGAAGGAAATAAGAGGAAATTTTTTAAAGATGTCATTGTAGAATTTATTAAATTTAAATTCGCTGAAAATAAAGATTAATCAAATAGTTGGTGATAGATTTGGAAAATTCTTTAAAAATTGTCACAACTCCTATGTGCGAAGAAATAGTAAAACTTGCAGGAATTTCAGATTACAAAGTGAGCAAAGATCCAGATTCTGCACATGCAGATGTAGCAGTTGTTTTATCCGAAACCCAAACTGCAACCAAATCCCTTAAAATCAAATTAAACACATTTAAACAGATTAAAGAGAGTATAATACTGCTTTCAAATTCATTTGGCACAAAACCTTTAAATTATGAAATAAAAAACACCAAAGATTCAAATAAAGACAAAAATCGAAAGATAAAAGTAAGAGTTTATTCAAATTTTCTAAAAGATATAGTGGAAGATATGGGATATAATATAGTCCAAGAGAATCCTCATTTTGTAGTATATCCTGATTACATGAAGGATGAAATAAAAATAGAGGATTATTCAAAAGCAGTGGAAATACCTTCCCATAAAAATGCACCATTAAATCCCATAAAAAGGGCTGAAATGAAGTATAATATCCTGGAGAAAGAATTATGTATGAAACCCTGACTTATACTGGTGGAGTTCACAAGCACGAGGAAGTAACAGAATTAATAGAGGATTTAGGAGGCTTTGTACTCCAAGAAAACCTCAGCCAGATGGATCTGGTTATAACTCTCGCAGTTCCTATAGAAGATGTTGATAAAGTAAAAGAAAAGGCTAAAGAACTCTTAGGAACCGTAAAAATAGCTCCAATGGCAGGAACAGAAATAGCAATAGTTTCTCCAACACTGGCCCGGCAACATCTACCTCATTCTGCATGCGATATATCAGAATACCTCCGAAGATTCGGGGCAAAGGATAATATGATAGGCCTTTCTCGCGGAGCAGGAAAAGGAATTTCCAGAATCTCAGAAGATGAAAAGAACCTTATTGAAGAGCATGATCTGGCAGTTTTTGCACTAGGGAGCTTTAGAGAATGTATATTAAATAAAACACACCTTTTTGAAGATATAGAAATACCAGTAGTTGTTACTGGAGCACCAGACATAAATGCAGAGGATATTCCTGGCGCCACAGCTTATGTGGGGGGTTTAGGCAGAATTCCGCGAAGACTTAAACGTGGAGAAAACATAAGGGCTCTTAGAAATCTTGTTGAAGTAGTTGAAGGCATTTTAGATGATAGGAGAAATGAAATAGCTGAAGATCCACCAATAGTGCCTTCAATACTTGTTAAAACAGAGATAGAAAACCAAATACCTGCCATAAAAGAAGTTTACTCACCATTACCAGTTGTAAGCCAACTTGATGGAGTGAGAATTAAACTGGACTATGATAATTATAAAGATGAAATTGGGAAGGTCAAAGTAGACGATTACGCGTTAGAGGACGTTTCTGAAATTAAAAGATCATTTATGTATGATTACACCCTGGTGAAACTGTTACCAGAATCATCTATTTTATAATATAATTTCAAAATTTCCCTAAAACTCTTTTTTCAACTATACTTAGCTTAATTTTATGGAGTTTATATCAAAATGAGAAGAATAATCCAGTCGGCAATGTTTGTATCCATATTTTTCATAGGGTTAATGGCCCTAAATTACTATATTTTCTTTAGAATGGAAATGTTACTTAACATATCAAGTAACAATGTTTATATCTTCATATTTATCTCTGCAATATCCTTTCCTATTGCAACCGTGCTTGAAAGGGAAATATCACATATATTAACACGTGCCTTTTATACTATTTCTGCTGTATGGGTAGGAATCTCATTTTATGCGCTATTCCTCCTTTTGGGCTATGAAATACTGAAATTAATTATTAATATCCCTCCAGTAACAGCAGGAATTGGAATAATAACACTTACCTCCATCATGAGCGCATATTCTATTGTTAACAATATACCGCTGGAAATTAAGGAACTTGAAATCTTTATTCCTAATTTAAGGAGAGATATGAAAATAGTTCAACTCAGCGATATACATATGGGTTCAATTAGAAATTCAGGGTTTCTGAAGAAAATAGTAGAAAAAACAAACGAATTAAATCCAGATATTGTGTTAATAACTGGCGATACAATAGATGGAAGTGCCCCGTTACATCCATACATGTTCAATGCTACAAATAATCTTAAAGCACCCATATTTCTTATTATAGGTAATCATGAAATCTATGAAGGACTGGAAAATGTTTTAGAAATCCTTAAAACAACAAATATTAATATATTACGAGATGAAGTGGTTGAGATTCAAGATATACAGATAATTGGTGTTGATTATTCCTTTGAAAGACACCATCTTAAGAAGGTTCTCTCCCAATTAGAAATAGACAGATCCAAACCATCTATTTTGATGTACCACGTACCTACCGAAATAGAAGCTGCAAATAACGCGGGTATTAACTTACAAATTTCAGGGCACACCCATAAAGGTCAGCTTTTCCCATTTAATTTTCTGGGACGCCTGGCTTTTCCTTATTTCAATGGACTCTATGAACATAATGGAACAAAAATTTATGTATCATCTGGAACTGGAACATGGGGACCTCCAATGAGATTTGGCTCAAAAAATGAAATAACCCTAATTAAACTAAAAAAAGAACATCAAAATAGGTAGTTTACAGTATATAATGCCTAAATTATTTCTATTTTAATTAAAATTAAAAAAATATTTAATATTTAAAGAGCAATATATGCTCTTATTTTTTAACTCTAACTCCAAAAAAGTTTATGGCACCAATAAGATCTTCAAAAGCAATCAATTCACTTTTAAGAATGTCATCATTGCTTAAAGTTCCGCTCATTTCTCCATCAACTGTTAATTTATCTGGACCTCTTGCAACAAGCCGGTCTACGCCGTCACGGCTTAAAATTTCCTCTGCTACTTTATCATGTACAAAGGCACGGCCAGGAATAAGAACAGTTTCTTTTAAAAGGCTTAAATCTGTTTCTTCAAGGTCTTTTTGGGTTATAAGACATCCAATATCTTGATCAACTGCAACAACATTCACAAGGGAATCTGCTTCAATATTTTCAATTATTCTTTCAATAAAAGGAGCCGATACTTTACTTGTTAATATAGTGGCCTCTGAAGTAACATCAGACAATATGTCTAAATACTCCTTATTTTTATCTTTTGAAATAGCAAAAGGAGTATCATTATCAGGATCGCAAACAGGAGTTCCTGTTACTTTAAAGTTGAATTCATCATTAATTTTTCTAACTAATGCTTCAAATTCATCAAGAGAGTGGGGTTCTACATCATATATGGGTTCATTACCCAATATCAATCCCTGGTTATAGAAATTAGCAAATCGCATTAATATAAATGCTTTAGCACCCCATTCTTCCAAATTAGTGCAGGTATTGATTAAATCTTCACCATCATTCACTCCAGGCACAATTACCGATGCAGCATGTACTTCAGCACTTTCACAGAATATTTGAAGTGCTTTAAGAGATTCCTCAGGTGTTTTATCATTTACCCATTCTCTCCTAATCTGTGGATCTGTTGAAAACGTGGTGAAAGTAACTTCCTTAACTTCCTTTGAAACAAGTTCTTCAGCTGTTTTAGCATCATTGATACCCTTACCACTTGTATATCCAAGATGCATAGGAAGCCCAAAGTCTGAAAATGCAGAAACAATTTCAAGCAGGTGAGGATAGCAGCTAACATCACCACCACCGCTTATATTAACTTTAAGGTTTGAATCACGGTAATTTCCTAACATGAGAGTGCTTTGAACTGAACTTACAACTAAAAACGGTTGAAGAAACTCATTTCCTGTTTCCCTAACTCCAGTTGTGCAACTTTCACAGCCTACTTTGCTGGGAGAACAGTTTTTACAGCCTAAAGCTTCTATACCTTTAACTTTTCTAAAATAACAGTATTTACAAAAGCCGTTACAGTCTTTACCAGGTATTCCACCTACATCTGCTACAATTTGCATATTATCTACTTGTGTTTAAACTACATAAAACAAACTGTTTTAAAGAATTAACTCAATTAATCTGTACAAAAAATGATAAAATATACTAAGAAAACATAGGGTGATTATACCTTATAAATCTTTCTACTTGAATCAGAAAGAAAGTTTAATTATATATAAGACTACAAATCCAGTCTCGTATATCAATATGTACTAAAAAGGATTCCTTTTAAGTGAACATTGGCCAAGCCAAATCCACATGGGAGGATTGGTACTCTAAATTGCTATACGAAAATTCTCAGGAGGGAAAAAATGGCAAGATTTGAAGATAAGATCGACTTGTACGACGACAGAGGCAATCTTGTTGAAGAACAAGTTCCACTAGAAGCCCTAAGTCCTTTGAGAAACCCTGCGATCAAAAGTATCGTACAAGGTATCAAGAGGACCATAGCAGTGAACCTAGAAGGTGTAGAGAACGCTCTAAAATCCGGAAAGGTCGCTGGTGGTAAGATATTAGGAAGAGAAATGGATCTAGATATAGTTGGAAATGCTGAAGCCATAGCACAAGAAGCAAAAGAAATGATTCTTGTAGAAGAGGGTGACGACACAAACGTTGAGCTCCTCGCAGGTGGAAAAAGAGTATTAGTACAACTACCAACTGCAAGATTTGAAGCAGCAGCTGAATACTCAGCAACATCATTAGTAACCGCTACTGCATTTGTTCAAGCTATAATAAACCAGTTTGACATCAGCATGTACGATGCAAACATGGTAAAAGCAGCTGTAATGGGTAGATACCCACAAACAGTTGAATACGCAGGCGGAAACATAGCTACCATGCTTGATATACCTCAAAAACTTGAAGGTCCAGGTTATGCACTCAGAAACGTTATGGTTAACCACGTTGTAGCAACAACACTCAAAAACACCATGCAATCAGCAGCTCTATCATCCATCCTTGAACAAACAGCAATGTTTGAAATGGGAGATGCAGTAGGTAGATTCGAAAGAATGCACCTTCTCGGATTAGCTTATCAAGGAATGAACGCAGACAATGTTGTATACGATCTCGTAAAAGACAACGGTAAAGAAGGAACTGTTGGATCAGTCATAAACGACATAGTAGCAAAAGCAGAAGCAGACGGAGTCATAGGTGTCGAAAAACAATTATCTGACTTCAAAGTATACGGAACAGACGACTTAGCTAAATGGAACGCATACGCAGCAGCAGGACAAATGGCAGCTACCATGGTAAACCAAGGTGCTGCAAGAGCCGCTCAAGGTGTATCCTCAACATTATTATACTACAACGATATTCTTGAATTCGCTACTGGATTACCTGGTGTAGACTTCGGTAGAGCTGAAGGTGTAGCAGTAGGATTCTCTTTCTTCAGTCACTCCATATATGGTGGAGGTGGACCTGGTATCTTTAACGGTAACCACATCGTTACAAGACACAGTAAAGGATTCGCTATACCATGCGTAGCAGCTGCAATGGCACTCGACGCAGGTACACAGATGTTCTCCCCAGAAGCAACCTCCGGACTAATTAAAGACGTATTTAGCCAAGTACCTGAATTCAGAGAACCACTCAAGTATGTAGTGGAGGCAGCAGTCGACATAAAAGGAGATATTTAAGTAATCTAACTTTGGGGGCAAAACAGTAAATGGACATCGAGATCTTTCCACACAGATTATTAAACGTAGATACTGCTGAAAAACTTTTAAACAGTCTTGATAGCATTCAAGGTATCAAAAAAATGGTTATACATGGACCAAGACTTCCTCCAGTAAGAGAAGGACACTCAGATCGTAGAACAATGGTTGTAAACGGAGAAGAAGTAAACGTACAGGTTAAACCTGGCAGAATTCTCCTGGACATTGAATCAGAGGATATCATTGACAATATTAAAGAAATCTGCGAAGATGATTTACCATTTGGATTTAACATTCACATAGGACACTTCATAAGAAAACAAAAGACAGTCACAGACCAGCTTAAATACGGGGAAGAATTAGATGAAATCCCTGAGGAAATGGTTGGATTAACTGACCAGAACGCTAAACTCAGTGAAAGGGCTCAAATACTTAACAGGAAAAAAGAAGAATGATTGGCAAAGGGACACATATTGTAGATTGCAGAGAGACAATGGGAATGGGTGAAGGAGGAGGAATTGCCCAGAGAGGAACATTTGCACAAAGTGGAAGTGAAGTATTAACAATTGCAATGTCTCCTGGAAGGAGACACATAACAAAACCGGTTTGTGAAATAACATTTGCCCTAAGGGAGGCAAACATAATGACCAGCACGCTTGTCTTAAATGCTGGAGCTGGTGTTCCACAGGATGCTCCGTCAGCTGGAGGAGGCAGTCTTTTTGGACTCACTCCAAAGGAAATAGAGCAAATTAATAAGCATAAACTTATAGTGGTACATCTTGGAGGTGTGAAACATCACATCGTCTATAAAGCTCGGTTAATATTAAGAAACACAGACGTGCCTTGTGTAGTAATATGTGAATATCCTGTTGACTTTGAAGATTTTGCAAAAATCGGTGTTAAAACAAAAGCTGTGATGCCCGAAGAACCTAAAACAAAAGGTGAAATTGTGGATATAATAAGCGGTATTATTAGAGGCGAAACAGCCCCCCAAGAAAAGTTGGATGAAATTATTAGAAAAGTTAGGTTAGCACTAGGAGGTGCATGATAATGGCAAAATATTATCCTGGAACAACTAAGGTTGCCCAAAATAGAAGTAATTTCCAAGACCCTGATTATGAACTTGAAAAACTAAGGGAAGTCTCTGACGAAGATGTTGTAAACATCTTAGGACACAGAGCTCCTGGTGAGGAATATCCAAGCGCTCACCCACCACTCGAAGAAATGGATGAACCAGAAGACCCAATTAGAGAACTTGTCGAGCCACTCGACGGTGCAAAAGCTGGTGACAGAGTAAGATACATTCAGTTTACTGACTCAATGTACAACGCTCCAGCTCAACCATTCGTAAGGTCAAGATCTTACCTCTGCAGGTACAGAGGAGCAGATGCAGGTACTCTCTCAGGAAGACAAATTATAGAAACAAGAGAAAGAGATCTGGAAAAAGTCTCAAAAGAACTTCTTGAAACTGAATTCTTTGACCCTGCAAGATCAGGTATCAGAGGAAAAACAGTTCACGGACACTCCCTAAGACTCGATGAAGATGGTATGATGTTTGACATGCTCAGAAGATTGATGTTAAACAAAGATACTGGAATAGTTTCAGCAGTCAAAAACCAAATTGGTGACGAGCTTGACGAACCAGTAGCTTTAGGAGCACCATTGGACGAAGCAACTCTCCAAGCAAAAACCACTATTTACAGAAAAGATGGTGAAGCTTACAGAGACGACAAGGACGCAGTAGAAATACTCCACAAAATACACGTACTAAGATCTCAAGGTGGATTCTACCCTGAATAATCAGGAGGGTGATTAATATGGCTGATAAAAAATTTATAAACGCTTTGAAAAAGAAATTTGAAGAAGCCCCAACAGAAGAAAAAACTACCTTTTACCACTTCGACGGATGGAGACAATCTGAAAGGAAAACCGAATTCGTTAAAGCAGGTAAAGAAATAGCCGCAAAACGTGGAATCCCAATGTACAACCCAGACGTTGGTACACCACTCGGTCAAAGGGTACTCATGCCTTACCAGGTTTCAACCACTGACACATTTGTTGAAGGTGACGATTTACACTTTGTAAACAACGCTGCAATCCAGCAAATGTGGGATGAAATAAGAAGAACTGTTGTTGTAGGTTTAAACACTGCACACACTGTTATTGAAAAAAGGTTAGGTAAAGAAGTAACTCCTGAAACAATTACTCATTACTTAGAAACTGTAAACCACGCTATGCCTGGTGCTGCAGTTGTACAAGAGCACATGGTGGAAACAAACCCATCACTTGTTGCAGACAGTTACGTGAAAATCTTCACTGGTAACGATGAAATAGCAGACGAAATTGACTCTGCATATGTCATAGACATAAACAAAATGTTCCCAGACGACCAAGCTGAAGCTTTAAAAGCTGAAGTAGGCGACGCAATGTGGCAAGTTGTAAGAGTACCAACCATAGTCTCAAGAACTTGTGACGGAGGTACAACTTCCCGATGGTCTGCTATGCAAATTGGTATGTCCATGATTTCTGCATACAAACAAGCAGCAGGAGAAGCCGCAACTGGTGACTTCGCTTACGCTGCAAAACACGCAGAAGTTGTACACATGGGATCATATCTCCCAGTAAGAAGAGCAAGAGGGGAAAACGAACCTGGAGGAGTTGCATTCGGTTTCTTAGCTGATATAGTACAATCCTCAAGAGTTAACCCTGAAGACCCAGTAAAAACAACCCTTGATGTTGTAGCTACTGGTGCAATGCTATACGACCAAATCTGGCTTGGTTCATACATGTCAGGTGGAGTAGGATTCACACAATACGCAACAGCAGCATACACTGATAACGTGCTTGACGACTTCACATACTACGGTCAAGAATACGTAGAAGACAAATTTGGAATGACCGAAGCACCTAACACCATGGAAACAGTCCTTGATGTAGGTTCAGAAGTTACATTCTACGCACTTGAACAGTTCGAAGAATACCCAGCACTCTTAGAAACCATATTTGGTGGATCACAAAGAGCATCCATAGTTTCAGCAGCTGCAGGTTGTGCAACTGCTTTCGCTACAGGAAACGCTCAAACTGGTCTAAGCGCATGGTACTTATCCATGTACTTACACAAAGAACAGCACTCCAGACTTGGATTCTACGGTTACGACTTGCAGGATCAGTGTGGTGCAGCTAACGTATTCGCAATAAGAGGAGACGAAGGTCTACCACTCGAATGCAGAGGACCTAACTATCCTAACTACGCTATGAACGTAGGTCACCAAGGTGAATACGCAGGTATTTCTCAAGCTCCACACGCAGCTAGAGGAGACGCATTTGTATTTAACCCACTGGTTAAAATTGCATTTGCTGACGACAACTTAGTGTTTGATTTCACTCAGCCACGTGCTGAAGTTGCAAAAGGTGCATTAAGAGAATTCGAACCAGCAGGAGAAAGAGCTCTTATCTCTCCAGCTAAATAAATAGGTGTTACGCAAACACCTATTTTTTTATTTTATTTAAAAATAAGGAGGATCAAAATATGGTAGTAGACCCTATGATAGCAGGATTAGGTGTTGTTGCCCTTATGGGCGCTGCTGCAACTATTGCAGGAGCCGCAGAGGATCTGGAATCTGATGTAGGATCAATGAGTAACCCTAACTCTCAGGTCCAACTAGCCCCACAAATGGGAAACCTTCACAGAATGTTTAACAAAGCTGTGTCAGGTGAACCAGTACAAATGGGTACCTTAGCAGGTATAGCAGGTTCAATGGCCTTTGTATTTATGGCAACATTACACCTACCCGTCATAATGTCGATAGCTTTAGGTGCAACCGTAGCTGCCTTGATTCATGTGGCATTGGCAACATCATCACATTTAGGAAGGATTGTAGGTCAATCCCAATTTAACCAACCATTATTCATGGATGTTGTAACACAGCACTTAGGACCAATAGCAGGACACGGATTTATTGTAACATTTTCAATAGTAGGATTATCATACTTAATGACCTTACCAATTCAAGGACTAGGACACCCATTTGCATTACCTCTACTTGCAGTACTTTGGGGTATAACAATAGGTGCTATAGGTTCATCCACAGGGGACGTTCACTACGGTGCTGAAAGGGAATATCAACAATATCCATTTGGTGGAGGTATTCCAGTTGCTATTCACGGTGACATAACCAGAAATGCCGAACTCGGTGCAAGAAACTCAATGGATGTTGTGTACTTCTGTGCTAAGTTTGGTGGACCTGTAACTGGATTCTGCTTTGGATTAATTGTATTCCTAAGCTTCTGGACCACTATAGTCTTTGGATTAGTCGGTGGAGTAGTTGCAGGTATTGTGATACTCATACTATTGATAATCTTAAACAACAGAGTAGAAGTATTTGCCAGAAAGAATTACGGGCCATACTTAGAAGATTAAGGAGGAATTATAATGGACCCATTATTATTAATCGGTGCTGTAACCGTTGGCGGAGTCCTAATTGGTGGGGGTGTACACTTCATACCAGTAGGAGGAGCTCCAGCAGCTATAGCAACAGCAACAGGTGTGGGAACAGGTACCGCTATGCTTGCAGCAGGTGGAGGTATGACAGGACTCATCACAGCAGCAGCCATGACAGGTCAACCTCTCTGGTTGGTCTTAGCTTCAGGCGCTATCGGTTCAGCTTTAATGCTCGGTATAACTATGCTCGTAGGTAACTGGGTTTACGTATTCGGAGTAGGATGTGTACCGGCATCAGCAAAAGTGGACACTGACCCACTAACTAAATATGAACAAAGTAAGTTTGTTACACCAGGTACCGAAGGTCACGGAATTCCAACAGTTTGTTTTGTAAGTGGAATTATAGGTGGACTTTTAGGTGGAATTGGTGGAGGATTAGCTTATTACTACCTCTACGATGCACTAATTCAGATTCCAGCATACGCAGTAAAATCTGGAGAAACAATAGCAATAAGTGCAGCAATGCTTGCAGGAATATTAGCTTTAGGATTGTTCTTTATAAACGCGGTAGTAGCTTCCTATAACATTGGAGGTACCATCGAAGGATTCCACGATCCTAAGTTCAAGAGACTTCCAAGAGGAGTATTAGCATGTATAATTGCCTCATTAGTAGTCGGAATTGTAGGAGTATTGCTAATTAAAGGAGGTGCTGTATAATGTCAGCAGCAGGCGGAGGACCCGCAGGTGTAGCTGTACCAGCCACACAAACCTTAGCACTCGGTGTTGTAGGAGGACTTGTAGGTATATACTTATTACCATACGCAGGCCCAGTATTCGGACCACTATTTGCAGCTCTTGGAGCAGTCGCAGCCATAATATGGGGTGCTGACGCAATAAGAAGAGTAGCAAGCTATGGTTTAGGAACTGGAGTACCTTCAATTGGATACATGTCACTATCTATCGGTGTTGTAGGTGGAATAGCAGGAATAGCCGGAGCACTTTTACTCGGCCCTAAATTAGCTATTGCAGGCCCAGTACTGGGACTTGTAATATCCATGATAGTAGGAGCAATAGTTGCACTTGTCGGTAAAAAAATCATAAAGATGAAAATACCAGTCTTAGTACAAGGTACTGCCGAACTTGCAGGAGCATCAGCATTATCTGTAATCGGATTTTCAGCAGCTATAGCTGGAAGCATAGAACTTGCAGCAATACAAACTGCAGTAATATCAACAGGATTCATAGCGCTGTTATTCATCATGAACACAATGGCCATACAACATCCGTTTAACGCATGTTTAGGACCAAACGAAGACCAAACAAGAACACTTAAACTGGCAGCATCCACAGGATTCATGTCAATGGCAATAGTAGGATTAATTGCACTATTAGTATCTGGTAACTGGAAAGTATCAATAGTTCCAATAGTAGGTGCTTTAGCATGGTTAATATCAATCAGAGCATTTATCCAAACATCAGCCAAAGACGCAGCATCAGTTGCATGGTCTGGTATGTGGCCTAAAGAAGAGGAGCACTAAGGAGGAATAAAAATGGCAGAAATGTTACCTTTAGTACAAGTTGTTCCTGAAATGAATTTAACTATTGACCCTTCTACAGGGATTTTAGGGGCCGCTGTTGGCGGTGCTGTAATAGTTTCCTTAGACTCAATAAATGAACAATTAGATGAATTAGAAATTGCAGTAGAAGATTTCTATACATCCTTAGACCCAACTACCGTATCTCCAGGTTCATACTCTGGAAGAGAAGGAGTTTACTTGAGTGCAGGTAAACTGACCAACATGGTTTATGGATTTGTAGTAGGATTAATACTGCTAGTCGCTCTATTTATGTAGGAGGTGTTAAAGTTGGCTGAAAAGAAATCACCAGCAGAAGGATGGCCTGTAATAAACGGGGATTATGTGGTCGGTGACCCAGAAAGCCCAGTTGCAGCAACCACACTCGGTTCTCACACAGAAGATGTTCCAGTAAGTGCAGGTGCAGCAATAGCAGGACCATGTAAAACTGAAAACCTCGGGATTGAAAAGATGCTTGCTAACCTGATATCTAACCCTAACCTAAGATTCCTCATTTTATGCGGATCAGAAGTACAGGGCCACATAACAGGTCAAAGTATAGAAGCACTGCACGCTAATGGTGTTGACCCAGAAAAAAGGAAAATAGTAGATGCAACTGGAGCTATTCCATTCATCGAAAACATTCCTGATGAGGGAATCGAAAGATTCCAGCAACAAATGGAACTCATAAGCATGATTGACACAGAAGACGCTGCTGCTATACAAGCAAAAGTAAAAGAATGCATCGAGAAAGATCCAGGGGCATTTGAAGAAGAAGCAATGATCATAAAAGTAGAAGAAGGTGCCGGAGAAGAAGAGGAAGGTGAAGCAATACCTCCTGTAGCTCCTGAAACAGCTTTAATCGAAGCTAGAATGCGTAATATCCAAACCGAAGTTAAAAACGTCGGTTCACTACAGAGAATATTCGCAGGTATGTATTCAGGTAAAGTTCAGGGAATAATGATTGGTTTAGCATTTACCCTGACTCTTGGAACCATACTACTCTTGAAATAATGGAGGTTTAAGATGTTAATATCCAATAAACCTAATATAAGAGGAATAAGGAAAGTAGCAGCAGATGTAAAATACAGGGCCGCATTGATTGGTAGAGATCAAAGGCTTTTTGCCGGACTCATAGCTACCAGACTCTATGGTATGGCTTTGGGATTTATACTGGCTATATTATTAGTGGGACTCCCAATTGCTTGGGTGTTACTAAAATAGGAGGGGCATGATAAGATGGCAGATGAAGAAAAAAATGTTATACCTCGTGTTATTGTCCCAGCCGATGATTTCAACAAAGCTAATGAGAGATTAAACGAAATGGAAGAGAAAGTAGAATTCACATGGGGTGAAGTCTCTCAGAGAATGGGTCAACAAATTGGTAGGGATATAGGTATCCTATATGGAATAATAATAGGGCTCATAATCCTATTTGTTTCATTCAGTGTTTTAAAAGCAGGATTAGTAATAAAAGCTTTACAATCTCTATTCGGGGGATAATTAGGAGGTTTTACATATGTTTAGATTTGATAAAGAACAAGTTGTAATAGATGTTGCCGGAGTAAAGGTTGGAGGCCAGCCTGGTGAATACCCAACTGTTTTGGCAGGAACTATATTTTATGGCGGACACAGTATTATAAGTGATGAAAAAGCAGGAGTTTTTGACAAAGATAAAGCAGAAGCCCTGATAAAAACTATGGAAGAAATGGCTGACGTTACAGGAAACCCATGTATTGTACAGACCTTTGGGCAAACACCTGAAGCTATTGTTAAATACCTGGAATTTGTAGGTGAAGTATGTGATGCACCATTCATGATTGATTCAACTTCAGCAGAAGCTAAAGTTGCAGGTGCAAAATATGCTGATGAAGCAGGATTGGCTGAAAGGGCAATCTACAACTCCATAAACATGGCTTCTGAAGCCGATGAACTAGCAGCTGTAGCTGAAACCGCTATCTCATCATCCATTGTTCTAGGATTCAACCCAATGGAACCAGGTGTAGAAGGTAAAATCAACATCTGGGAAAATGGTGGAAGCGTTTTAGACAAAGGACTTATGGAAATGGCTGAAGAATGTGGAATTACCAAACCGTTCATGGACGTAGCTATTACTCCATTAGGACAAGGTGCAGGACCTGCATGCAGAACATCATTTGCTGTTAAAAGTAAATGGGGTCTTCCTGTAGGATCAGGTATCCACAACGTACCATCCGCATGGGATTGGCTCAGAACATACAAAAAACCTGTGGATAAAGGTGGACTAGGACACGCAGAAGCATGGCCAGTTTGTGATGTAGGTTCCAACCTCATTCAACAAATGGCTGGTGGAGACTTCGTACTCTTTGGCCCTATTGAAAACGCTAGAATGGCTTTCCCAGCATGTGGAATGGCTGACATATTCATAGCAGAAGCAGCTAAAGACATAGGAACAGAACCAGTTGAAGACCATCCGTTCTTCAAATTGCTCTAAATATAGGCGATTATTCGCCTAAATTTCTTTATTTTTTTTAAATAATTGTTATTTCTAAATTAATTTTGTTTGGATATAATTTTCTAAATTTCAGTCCCATTTTTTCTATAATAATTTCACAAAATATATATCCTCTATTAACAACCTAATTAATAGATTTTAATTTTTCGGAGGTTGAAGGAAATCTCTCAAAAACAGGAGGTTTTTGGAGCGCAAAAAACATAGTTTTTTGCAAGCTGTCAAAATTTATAATTTTGATGCCACAAATCGGAGATTTGCAGGCTTTGATTTCCTGAACCCCGAAAATATTTATTTTCGGAGGGTATTCCATTGTCACTATTGGGAAAAATATTTAGTAGAGGTCCAAAGCCGGTAATTGCAAAAAGTAGATATATTACAATTGAAGATGCGAAAATGGCATCATTTACAAAGAAAACAGCAGGACAAGGATATGGTATGAACATGCGGCCAGATGTTTATTACATCGTTGCATCTGTTGAACTGGGAAATACAACCACCAAATGTATTCTAACAGCCACAAACTTGAACACCAGCAGAACATATCTCCTGGATAAAACAGTAAAAATGACCAGAGATATCAGACCGCCCAAAAAAGGCGAAAAGGTCTTTGGTGAAACAGTTTGGCATGTAGAACTTACTAAAGAATCTGTTTCTGAAATGGTTAGAGACACAATCTTTGAATCAGTAAAACGTTCAAAAATAGATATAGAAAAAGATTTAGACTTTGTTGTGCGTTCTACAGGAGTTACTGCAGGATTTGCATCACCTAAAGAAGTTGGAGAACTTATAATAGCTCTGGCAGATGGATGTCTTGATGCAGGAATCCCTCCACGAAAAATGGCCCCTGCAATGTCCATAGACAGTTTCCCAGAAAAATTAAAAGATTTCACCCTAATTGAGAAGGTAATGTTTGACGGGGCAGTTGTAAGTGTGCTTCCACCAACAGGAAAAGCAGTAGTGGCCAATGAAATGGAAGGAGAGCTTGTAACTGGAGGTATAAAAGTAGGTGCTAAATGGACAAATGTTGATTACAGAAATCCATGTGTATCAATTGATTTTGGAACAACACTTGCTGGAAGAATTACAAACAGCGAAGAACCATATGCAAGAACAATAGGCAACTTCTGTGGCCTTGCTGGAGGAGTATCTGATGCTATAATCCGTGGAACAGAAAAGGTAGATAAACGTGGAGGAGCAGCATTAGATCTTTACAATAAAGACATTTTAAAAAAAGCAAACTGGAAACTGGCTGAAGAATATGCGCAGCGTGCCCATGAACATTTGGATATAGGAAGAGTTCCAGAAAACAGGGAAAGGTTTGGAACAGTTCCTGTAGATGCCAAAGCTGCATATGATGCGGGAACAACACTTATTGGGTGTGATGTAGGTAAAAATGGGGATAAAATTCCAAAATTAACAGAATTGGGCCATGAAATATACGCTGAAAGCGGAATACACACTTTATTTGCTACTCTTGACCATGTAAGTGCCATGATTGTAAAACGTTTACTTGATGAAGCATTTGCAGAAGGTGTAATTGAAGAAGGCTCTGCATTGGGTGTAACAGGCAGAGCAGGGATAACTGGAAGAAAACCAGAACTTATACTTAACTATTCAAAAGACTGTTTCAATAACACTCTTTTTGTGTCTGATGCTCTTGCAATGGGTGCAGCAGTAATGGCAAGATGTATGAACTCCATAGGAACACCACATATACCTATTGGGGGAAAACAAGGTGGGCCATGCATATTAGGACAGCGAAGGAAACTTCAAAAGAAAAAAGGAATGATTTAATCTTTTTTTTAGATTAGAAAATATAAAATTAGGAGATTAGAAAGTTCTAAGCTCTTCTAATCTTTTTATTCTTTTATCCATTGGAGGATGAGTTGAAAACAAATTTAAAAGTGTTTTTGATTTCCCTCCAAAAGGATTAACTATGAACATGTGGGCTGTTGCAGGATTTGCATCCATTGGTTTTGTATTAACGCTCATTTGAAGTTTGTTTAAAGCGTCTGCAAGTGCTAATGGGTTTCCAGAGATTTGTGCACCACTTTCATCAGCTTTATATTCTCTTGATCTGCTTATTGCAAATTGGACCATTATGGCGGCAATTGGCGCAAGTATAGTCATTGCAATTATTCCAATTATGCCTTCTGCGTCGTCTCCACCACCAAATATGGCGAAGAATCTTGCATAATCTGCAACTATTATTATAGCGCCAGCTATTGTGGCAGCGACTGCACTAATTAATATATCTCTGTTTTTTACGTGCCCTAATTCGTGACCTATAACTCCTTCAAGCTCATCTTTATTTAATAAATTCAATATGCCTGTAGTTACTGCTACAACTGCATTTTGAGGGTTTCTACCTGTTGCAAAGGCGTTTGGAGTAGAATTTTCAACTATTGCAACTTTGGGTTTAGGAATTCCTGCATTCATTGCAAGCTCCTCAACTATTGAATGGAGTTCGGGAGCTTCTTCTTCAGAAACAATTCTTGCTCCATACATTTTAAGCACAATTTTGTCAGAATAGAAATATGAGGCAAAATTCAGGGCAATTGCAAATAAAAAGAAAATTAATGCCCCTAAAATTCCTACTTTGAAAAATGAGCCTATTAAATAGCCTATACCAATTAATAAACCTGTTAAAAAACTGAATAATAGTAATATTTTAATGTTATCAAACATCTGGTTACCACCACGGATTTTAGTTATTATACCTTGTTAATATCTCTAAATATTTTATTAGCAAAGGATATTATTGGGGAATGGATATATATAAATTTTGTGTTTAAGTTTAAATGCCCCTAAATTTCAAGGAAGTCTTCAAAATGGTTACAGCAATAATAATGGCCGGTGGAAAAGGCAGTAGAATGGATTTAAACAGTGAAAAACCTCTTATAAAAATAAATAATAAATTTATGATAGAATATGTAATTGAAGCATTAAAACAGTCTAAAAATATAGATAACATACTTGTTGCAACAAGCAAAAACACGCCAAAAACTGATGAATATCTAAAAAAACAGGGAATAAAGACAGTAATGACATCTGGTGATGATTATGTGTATGATCTCCAATTTATCATCGCTAATTGTGATTTAGATGATGTTTTACTTACAATAACTGCAGATTTACCTTTAATAAATAGCAGCATTATTGACCATGTTCTTGATGAATATGGGAAATCATCGAAGCCAGCAATGAGTGTTGTTGTTCCAGAGGATTTTTTTAAAAAAAATGGCTTGAAACCAACAGCAGTGTTTGATAATATGGTGCCATCGGGATTAAATATATTAATAAGAATCAACAAGACACAAAATGAGGAAGTTTTAGTTTTAGAAAAAATAGAACTTGCCTTGAATATTAATACGTGTGAAGACATGAAATTTCTTAAGAAACTGTTGGGTGATGATGATGGTAAATGAAGATAGAAAACCTATAAAAGGGGAAGAAAAGGTCTGGAGCGAAATTAAAGGATATCAGGTTGCTACAAACAATGCAAGAATATTAGGGGAATTGGATGAACTTATAATAAACGGTAAAACCGGAAAAATCACTGATGTAGTAATTAAAGTTGAAAAAGGTAGAAACATCAATGTTAAAGGCGCAAAGAAAAAAGGCGACCATTTATTAGTTCCATTTGGAAAAGTGGAGAAAGTCGGTGAGTTTATAATAATTTCAGAATCATAATTTACTTATTTTTCAAATTACATACAATTTTTAATTTAGAATTAGCCTGATTAGAGATTATACTATTTTTTTAAATAATTAAAAAAAAGAAAAAAATAAGTTAAGATGCAATGATTACATGCCTTTTAGGCTCATATCAAGCATTCTTTTAGTTTCATCAGCAAGTTCTTGAGGTAAACCAGTAATATCCATGCTTAAAAATCCTCTTACAATCATTGAAGCAGCTTCTTCTTCTGTAAGACCTCTTGACATTAGATATAATACTTCTTCTTCAGCTATTTTACCTACAGCTGCCTCGTGAGACATTTCAAGCTCTGTAGCACTACCTTCAAGCTCTGGAACAGCATAAATCATGGAATCATCAGATAAAACCAAACCATGACATTCCAAATGCCCTTTAACGTTCTGTGTTCTGCCAGCTAAGTGTCCACGTGAATAAATTTGTGACTGATCCTTTGAAACTGCTCTTGAAATCATTTCACAGCTAGCTCCATCTCCTTCTAAAATAACTCGAGATCCCATATCCAACACAGAGTCTTTTTGACCTCCCAGAATGGATTGGAATAACACTTTGGAATTTTTACCGGAACAATAGGCTGTAGGGTAAGATTGGATGCTTCTAACAGGGCTGGTAAGTATATAATTGCTGATATAAGTGGAATCATCCCCAACCATAACACCAGTTCTTGGACGTACATCTACCTGTTCAGCCCAGTTGTGAACCATGGTAAAAGTAATTTTAGCTCCTTTTTTAAGATAAAACTCAGATACTCCAACGTGAAGGGCAGAACTTACGTCTTCGCCTGTAGCACAGCCAGTTATGATGTGTAATTCAGAATTTTCCTCAGCAATGATAACATTGTGAGCTGTTTGCATTACTTTTTCATCGCCAATAAACATACATGCCTGTAAAGGGAACACTTCTTTTGAACCAGGTAAAGATCTTATGAAGTAACCGCTGCTTCCTTCTTCATTTTCTCTAATTGCTGTTTGGGCTGTATATTTATCTGTATCTGGAGCCACAGCTTTCCACATGTAATCTTTAATCCAGCCATACTTATCCATGGCCACGTTCATTCCCATTATTTCCACGCCTTCAGATGCGCATGTGGTACAGACTCCGCTTTGATCAACTTGAATAAATGTCCCTGATCGTTCGTTCTCATTAGGGTCTACACCAACTTTAAGCAAGGTGTCCTGTACTTTTTTAGGAACTTCTGAGGCTTTATCTACCCTTTCATGTTCTCCTGCTTCTTCTTTGATGAATTTTTCAAGATCGATATCTTCTCCATAGAGAGCTTTCTTTTCACTTGCTTTTTTTGCCCGATCTAGTGTATTTTGCAACATTCAACACATCCTTTAAATCCTTCTTTTCGAATATCTTCTAAAATTTCTGCAGGGTTGCCTGAACATGCTATTTTGCCATCCATAAGCACGTGAGCTGTGTCAGCAGCAACGAAATTTAAAATATAACCTAAATGAGTTATAAGGAGTCCTGATTTTTCTCTTAATCCTGGTTTTTTATCTTTATCGAGTAGCACGTTGATTTCTTCAGCAAGAAGTTCCACATTTTCGATATCTACACCAGAATCTGGTTCGTCGAACATTACAAAGTCAGGCTGCTGGGCAAGAAGCTGTAGAATTTCAGAACGCTTTACTTCACCGCCTGAAAATCCGAGATTCACATCTCTTTCCAAGAATCTATCGCTCATTTTTAATTTTTCAGCGATTTCTGCCAGTTCTGGGCTTAACTCTTCTTCATCAGGCTTTCCATGCATGCTCTCCATTTTTAGAAGATCTTTTAATTTTACTCCTCTTATTGCTGGAGGATTCTGGAAACTAACACCAATACCAGCTTTCACACGTTCTGTGGTTGTGAAATTGGTTATGTTTTCTCCTTTGAATATTATTTTTCCCCTAGTTACTTTATACTTTGGAAATCCTAATATTGTCATGAATAGTGTACTTTTTCCGGATCCATTGGGTCCTAGAAGAACGTGAGTTTCTCCTTGGCCTATGTTCAAGTTTATATCACTTAAAACTTCTCTTCCACTAACTTCAACGGCTAGATCAGTTATTTCTAGTAGCAGTTTTACCACCATCGTTTTTAATAATGTTATTTTTTAATTCTTAAAATCATGTTTCTGTATTTTATTTTATATAATCTAATATAGTATTTAACAATTGTTAATAGGGCTGATTTATGGTTAATATTTATATTAACCATGGTTGGTAAGACAATTATTATATGGTAGAAAAATAAATTACAAATTGCAGTATTTGGGGATTATATGGCACAATTAAATCTTTAAATAATCTATAGATAAATATAATATTTTTAATTTGGTATTAAAGCCCGATTAACGGGTAGTTTAAGGGCCAAAAATCTTGTTTTAATATATAAACTTTTCTACTTTGTTTTATAAGTAACCTTTATAATAATTGGTTTTATACCTATAAGTGTACATAGTACACAAATCTTAGTACGCTAATAGTACATGGATTAAACGCAAGGAGGAAACTCTATGGCTGAGGATGATATAAAAATCGTTATGTTTTGTTGTAACTGGTGCTCCTACGGTGGAGCAGACACAGCAGGTACCGCAAGGATGCAATATCCTCCGAACATACGTGTAATACGAGTAATGTGTTCAGGACGTATAGAACCACAATTTGTTCTAAAGGCATTCAGAGAAGGTGCTGACGGTGTTATTGTAGCCGGATGTCACCACGGGGACTGCCACTACGATGCAGGTAACTATAAATTAGATAGAAGAATGAGATTAATCTACAAACTTGTAGACGAATTAGGAATTGGAAAAGAAAGAGTATACCACGACTGGATTTCTGCATCAGAAGGGGAAAAATTCGCAGAAACAGTTAAGATGATGGTAGATCGTGTTAGTAACCTTGGACCATCACCGCTTAAGGCACAATTGGCAGAAGTTGAAGAAGCGGAGGCATAAACATGGCTGAAAAAATTAAATTAGGAAGTGTTTGGCTTGGTTGTTGTTCTGGGTGTGAACTGTCTATTGCAGATATACACGAAGCCATAGTAGATGTTTTAGGATTAGCAGATTTTGAATTCATGCCTGTTCTAATGGATGTTAAATATGATGAATGGACAGATGTAGATGTCGCCATAGTAACTGGAGGTATTCGAAACGAAGAAAACCTTGAACTGGCAAAAAAAGTACGTGAAAAAGCAGGTTTAGTTATGGCCTATGGTACTTGTGCTGTTTATGGAGGAATTTTCGGATTAGGAAACCTACACACTGTTGATGACCTTACACAAGAAGCTTACGTCAACTCTGAAAGTACATACAATGATGAAGGAATAATTCCTCATGATGGAGTACCTAAATTGGAAAGTAGGCATAGGGCACTAACTGATGTCATTGACGTCGATTTAGCTTTGCCTGGCTGTCCACCTCGCTCCGATGTAGTTGCACAGATTGTTATGGCTCTCTTAAAAGGAGAAGAATTACCTGAAATACCAAATACAAACTTATGTGAAGTTTGTCCTAGAGAAAAGCCACCGGAAGGAATGGCTATGGATAAAATCATTCGACAGTTTGAACTGGGAATGCCTGATGATGATGTTTGTTTAGTAACCCAAGGATTAGTATGCATGGGCCCAGCAACAATGTCCCTTTGTGGAGCAGAATGTCCAAGCATAGCTATTCAATGTAGAGGATGTTACGGACCAACTTCAAAGGTAATGGACCAAGGTGCAAAAATGATAAGTGCAATTGGGTCTGACTTTGGAATTGAACACGATAAAACCGTTGATCCAGAGGCAGTTGCTGACCAACTTGATGATGTGGTTGGAACTTTCTATACCTACACGCTCCCAGCGTCTCTCGTGCCATTTAAGGTGAAAAAGGAGGGTAAATAAATGGTTAAATTAACACTTGAACCTGTGACTAGGATTGAAGGTCACGCTAAAATCACAGTGGAACTGGATGACGCAGGAAACGTCCAGGACACCAAACTCCACGTTATGGAATTCCGTGGATTTGAAAAATTCATGCAGGGAAGAAACATTGAGGAAGCTCCTCGAATTGTTCCTAGAATCTGTGGTATCTGTGATGTACAGCACCACCTGGCGGCTGCTAAAGCAGTTGACGCATGTTTCGGATACGGTGGCGAAGATATTCTTCCTGCTGCTTATAAAATGAGGGAGATTATGAACTGGGGTTCATATATGCACTCCCACGCTCTGCACTTTTACTTCCTGGCTGCACCAGATTTCATAGCTGGAAAAGACAGAAAAACCAGGAACGTATTCCAAATAGTTAAAGACGCCCCTGAACTAGCTCTTCAAGCTATTGAACTCAGGAAAAATGCTTTAGACATCGTGAAAGCCATTGGTGGCCGGCCAATTCACCCAACATCCTCCACTCCTGGTGGAATATCCACGGAGTTAGACGATGAAACACAGAAAGAATTACTGAAAAAAGCACAGAGGAACATTGAACTGGCAGTAGCTACCATAGAAACAGCTAAGCCAATATTTGTCGAAAACCTCGAATTAGTGAACTCTCTTGGTAACATTGTAACCAAACACACTGGTCTAACCAAAAATGGTGTATGGGATGTTTATGATGGCGATGTACGAATAAAAGATGAAGATGGTAACATGTTCAAAGAATTCAAGCCAGCAGACTATCTGGACACCATCGCGGAACACGTTAAACCATACTCATGGCTCAAATTCCCATACATAAAAGACCTGGGTTACCCAGAAGGTATCTACAGAGTTTCACCAATGTCCAGACTTAACGTTGCTGACAAGATGCCAGATGCTGCGCCACAGGCTCAAGATTATTTCAAAGAGTTCCATGACACTTTTGGATATGGACAACAGACTTTACTCTACCACTGGGCGAGACTCATAGAACTCGTTGCTGCTGCTGAATGTGCAGCTGACGCATTAGAAGGAGACTTATCCGGACAGAAATTCCCAGACTCCCTTGAAAGGGCAGCTGGTGAAGGTGTAGGAATCGTGGAAGCACCACGTGGAACATTAACCCACCACTACGCATGTGACGACAATGGTATCATAACCAAAGCCAATATTGTAGTGGCCACTATCCAGAACAACCCTGCGATGGAAATGGGTATCCAGAAAGTAGCCCAAGACTACATAAAACCAGGTGTAGAGGTAGATGACAGTGTTTTCAACCTAATGGAGATGGTAATAAGAGCATACGACCCATGTCTATCATGCGCAACTCACGAAATTGACAGTCAAATGAAACTTGCAACCCTTGAAGTATATGACAGTGAAGGACACCTTATAAACAAAATTTAAACCATTTAAGGGTGAAAAAAATGATAGTAGTAAACAAGGAAGGTTGCATTAGATGCGGAGCTTGTGAGGGCACATGTCCAACAGCAGCAATTGCAGTAACACCTGAAGACGTGATTTACTGTGATTTATGTGCTGGTGAACCAAAATGTGTATCTACCTGTCCAACAGGTGCCTTAAAAGCTGAAGAGATGACATTAGACGAATCAGGAAATGTTCAAACTCGCATAGTTTTCAGTCCTTCAGCATGTGATCAGTGTGGAGAATGTGTAGAAGTATGCCCTCCAGATGTCTTAAAACTGGAAGAGGGAAAAGTGCAGCAAGTTCCATTACAAGGATTCTGTGTAATGTGCCAGAAATGTGTTGACGTTTGTCCAGTAGATGTTATAGGTATAGATGGCGTTAAAGAACCTAAAGTTGTTGTAAAAGATATCACAGGACCAATAGCCATCATAGACTGTACTGGTTGCGGAATGTGTGTTCCGGAATGTCCGGTAGATGCTATTACGCTTTCTGAATACGGAGAACCTATTGAAATCAATGAAGACACATGTATAAAATGTGGTGTATGTTCACAAACATGCCCATGGAATGCAGTGTACATCTCTGGTAAAGATCCTGTTAAAAGGGCTAAAGAGATGATATCATTCGATCTAAACCAAGAAACATGTATTGGATGTAATGTCTGTGTTGATGCATGTCCTGGAGACTTTATAAAGTCAAAGTCTGCTGATCTTTCAGTAGAACTTCCAGAAATTTGTACAGCATGTGGACTATGTGCTAAAATGTGTCCAGTTGAAGCAATAAACCTTAATGTTGAGCTTGGACCTGCAAAACCAGCATCTGAAGAAGGACTTGTCCGAGATGAAGAACTCTGTGTTTTAGACGGAGGATGTGCTACAGTATGTCCTACTGAAGCTATAAGAGTAGAACCTGGCAAATCTTATTCCATGTGTACAAGATGCGGAGCATGTGCATCAAAATGCCCAACAGGTGCATTAAAAGTATCACAGATAGACAAAGAAATCGATGGTGAAATAGTCAAAAGAGACAGAATAGAATTCAGCCCAGCATTGTGTGATGAATGCGGTGACTGTATTGAAGTATGTCCTTACGACATGCTGAAACTTGAAGAAGGCGCGAAAGTACCTTTAACAGGGTTCTGTATACTCTGTGACAAATGTATTGATCACTGTCCAAACGATGCATTATCTCTAAAATAAAAACAGAAAATTAGTTTTTTTAGGTGGATTTTTCCACCTTAATATTTTATTTTTAGCTATTTTTGATATTAATAAAAAAAGTAAATTTTTATTCATTTAATTTGATGTAAATTCCATGTTTATCCAGATCAATTTCAACTATTACGCCTTTTAGATCTTTTCTTGCACCTAATATGTCTATAAGTTCTATGTTTTCACCATCAATCTTAATGGATAAAACATCTTCCATGATCATATCATTATCTGTTGAGTAAACTGTTGATTCGCACATTTTATCACTCCTACGTTTAATAATAATTACTAATTTTAATAAACAAATTTACCTTTATTCTCAAATATCTCCCCATTTTCCATAACAACATTTCCCCGGATCATGGTCATAACAGGCGTTCCTTTAACTTTAAATCCACTAAATGGAGAATATTTGGCCTTTGTTTTGAAGTTTTCTGGAGTTATTATGCTTTCTTTTTTCATATCCACAAATACAAAATCAGCATCCATTCCCTCTTTAATCATTCCCTTATTTTCAAGTTTGAATATCTTTGCAGGATTTTCGCATAAAAGACGCTTTATATCTCCAAAACCCATTTTATTTTGATTAATTTGAGTTAAAAGCAATGGAAGTGTTGTATCCAGATTTGGAATTCCGGGTGGGGCTTCCCATACATTTCTTTTCTTTTCTTTAAGTGTGTGTGGCGCGTGATCTGTTCCAATTGTATCTATATTCTTTAAATCTGAAATTTTTAAACGATTTTTATTATCTCGAAGTGGAGGATTTGTTTTTGCCAAATTACCCCATTTTTCAAAATAAGAATCATCCAAAAAGAGATGGTGAGGTGTTATTTCTGAAGTAACTTTACAGCCCATATTTTTACTTTGATTTACAAGTTCAAGGGATTTGGACGTGCTAACATGACAAATATGGGTATTTACATTAAAAAAATTTGCTAATGCAATGCTTGTGGAAACACTGACAATTTCTGCAAGTGGTGGCCGTGCATTGGCATATATTTTAGCATTTGAATCGCTATTGGTTCTTTCAGATTCCATACAGTAATCAGTGATACTTTTATCTTCGGCATGCACGGAAATCAACTGATCTTGAGATAATTTTGAAACTTCTTTAAATATCTCCATTATAAACCCATTATCAACTAAATCATTATATATTTTAAAAGATGCAGGCCTAAGCTTGGATAATGGTTTAATATGCTCTGTTTTATAAACACTGGCATGAAGAGCAAAGTCAACTATGCTCTTTTTTTCTGCAATCTTCTTTTTATCTAAGAAAGCTTTTTTAGTGGCAGTAGGTGGTTTAGTGTTAGGCATATCAATTACTGTGGTGAATCCGCCTGCAGCCGCAGACATGCTGCCGCTTCTAAAATCTTCCTTATAATTAAGTCCAGGATCTCTGAAGTGAACATGAGAATCAATTAAACCGGGTAAAACTGGATTTCCCTTGAGGTCTATTGTTTTTTCACATTTAGGGGGAATTTTTTTAATAAAAGCGATTTTTCCTTCTTCAATCCCTATGGAACATTCCCTGTTTTCTGGAACAATTTTACAGTTAATAAGACACAGATCAACCAATTTAACACCTTTTTTTAGCTGGATATATAGTTAGTATAATGGAAATATGGAAATTGATTCATTTTTCCCCATAAACTTAATATCTATGTATATCTTTTTGATTTATTAGATTTGTGTATATCATAAAGACTGCAAATTAAAAAATTATAAGTCATTAGAATTTGCCCCACTAAAAAATAAATTTATTCTTGAATGTGATTTATAGGTTAAATCTACCTTTTATTCTTCTGTATTGTTCTATGATATCTTTAACTTGTTCTTCAGCGTTCCTCTTTGCACTGTAAGGTAAAACATCACCATATAAATTAATTTCATTTTTTTCTAATTTTTCAATGTTACCATAGGCTGTTTTCTTCCAAATATCCAGCCATCCTTCTTCAGATGGCTGATTAGGTTTAATATCATTTAAATGTTCTCTCCACAGCTCCTGTCGGAAGTTCTGGATTGTACCTTTGGATTCAAAATCAAAAAGCAATGCATTCATCTCCATATTACGATGATTTTTGGACGTGCCTCTACTTCCAAACTCCTCTGCACAGCTCAAAGAAGAACCATCTAAATTAGAAGAGCCAATAGTGGCCCAAACATCGTCAACAATTGTTACTTTGCTGTGAACATAGCAGTGGCGCAGTTTATTCTCCTTATTTTCCAGTATACTGGACCATAGGGCAAAAACACCAATTTGCGGATGTTCAAGCACAGGTTTATCTAGATCCAATCCTAAAATTTTTAAACCATAATGCTGCCAGCTCCTATATGTGGGGACATCAGGAACTTCATTAATAACCATTATCAACTGTAAATCTGGTTTAGATTCAATAACCTTCTTTAAAGCATTTATAATATATTTGTTGGTGAAATACTGGTTTTCAAGGTAAATAAACTCTTCTGCATTTGTTATGGCCCTTCTATATGCTTCTAAAACTCCTGCTTCTTCCTTTTTATTTAATGTATTGGGAGTTACTGATCTTACAATTTGTATGGATTCATTAACTGCTTTTAAAGCATTATTCTGGACTGAAACAGGTTCTGTGCTTTTTAAAGAATTATTTTCTTTAATATAAACCGGATTTTTTAATATTTTATCGTTACCACTGTGGTAACTGTCTGAAAGATAATTCCAAAGCTCAATAAAGAATTCATCCACATATTCGATTGATTTACCTTCTAAATAAATGGAAACATCATGAACAGGACCTTCATTTTTCTTTAACCGTCGTGTTTCATCAACGAAATGTTTACGTGTGTCCCAGTAAGCTTGAGTAAAAGGAGACCCAATAATAAATGCTTTTTTCCCATCAACAACCAGAATTTTGGCGTGCATGGCATAAGGGCCATTTGCCGGGAATCTGCGGACATCTACATCACTACCCTTAAAATAATTGTTTATTTCATCAAAACTATCTGGAACAATGGCATTTTCATTTATTATAATTTTAACTGAAGCTCCTCGTTTATTTGCATCTAAAAGCTTATAAACAAGTTCTTTATCAGCTTCATAGCTTCCATCATCTAATTTAAAAAAACGAGGAACATAGTCAGGATAAAATTCAAACTGAGTTAAATGAATATATGACTCAGCATTATCTATTGCATCCACTATTCTTTCTAAAGCGTTTTTATTATCTATTAATATTTCAAAACTGTTTTTTTGTGAAAATCGAGATAATGAACTTTCATTTAATGTAACAAACCATCCCTCAAGCGCAGCACGGTTTATTACAATGTCATCAACGTATTTTATTGTTTCTTCCACATTATCATAGGTTTCTGTCTGGAAGAGGTTAAAAACCCCAAGCTGGTCTTTAACAATAATACGTATATCTGGCTCTTTATCTAAAATTTCTTTGTACTTGCTCTGCGGATAAAGAATCTGGTAATATCCTTCATCATCTGTTATGGATTCGCCTAATAAATCGTCTTCTAAAAAGAATAGTTTATTATATTTGTCTTTTACAAATTTCACTGAGTTATCGAGCATAGTATCCTTTTTAATAAATGAACCCAATGATTTAACCTTTGATTCAATAAGATCCATTGCATTTAATTCTATTTTCCCGAAATCAATGTCTTCTGCTATAACCCTTAATCCAGAGATAGGGCTGCTATTTTCATCAATTAATCTACCTTTAATGCCAATATTCCCGTTATTTACTTCTATATCTCCAAAATCAAAGATATTAGGGACGTTGTTTTTTGATAAGGACATTACAGATTCATCATCAATTAAAAATTCAAGTTTTAAATCAATTTTATCTTTAGATGGTGAATCCAAGTTATGGGTATAATCAATTTCAAAATAGCCTTTATCATCTGTTTTTGATTCTTCTAACTCGCTCTTCGATAAGATACTTGAATTATCCCATGCTTTCACAGTAATGTTAGAAATGGGCTTCTTATTTTGGTCAATTAAATGTCCGGATACTTTATTTTTAAGGGATTCCATTGATACCACTTAAATATTTAATTAAATCCGTATTTTAACTATAATTTACTCATTTAATTTTAAAACTGTTAATAATTACGTTAAAATCTGCTTGTGCACTGTTAAATTCAGATACAGGAGCATATAGGTGCATTTTAAATAATTTACCATTTTTATTAATAGTTACTTCCATCCGTGATGGTCCTGAGTCTCCTTTGCTCCTATAAATAATTTCTTGAGCATCTACACCATCCACCTTAATTGTTTTATTGGAAACAATCTCTAAAGGTAACATAACTGTTGCAGAAACAGTATTCTCTTTGCTGGAAACAGTTTTAGATTCATAAGCAGCAGTAATACTTGTTTTTTCTATTGTAATCTGTTTTTTACCATTAAATAATGAAACACTGTAATTTCCAGGATTTAAATTCCATCCTTCAGGATAATCAAAAGACATTTCACTATCTTCATAATGTTTCATTTTAGAATTTTTATCAGTAAGATTATTAGTTGTATTTTGACCTGTCTGGTTATTATTGCCAGTATTAATACATCCAGATGCCAGAACAATTAAAAACAAAATAGATATTATAAAAACATGTTTTTTCAAACTCAATACCCCCAATATTATTATATGAATTCTTATATTTAAAATTCATTTAAGAGGCCGCAGCGAACTTGATGTATAATTGCAGTTTAGAACAATTAATTTATGCAAAGTGCAAATAAACATAATAGTATGCCTTCAAAACAAGAATTCGTCAGAAATATCATAAAGAGAGATGGCAAACTTTTTGCAGATGATATGGCCAAAAATCCAGTTTACGATGAAAAAAGTGGCGAATTTAAAATAATTGCAGATTTTACAGAATATTCTCCACTTCACAAAGGTCATAAGCACTGTATGGATATTTCAAAAGAAAAAATTGAAGATGGGCTCTTTGTTGCAGTAGTTCCAGGGCTATTTGAGCGAAGTGGCAGAGGACTGCCCTACATCATGACCAGACATGCAAGGGCCGATGCTGCAATTGCTGTTGGGGCAGATATAGTTATAGAAGGCCCACCAATGGGAATAATGGGTTCTGGGCAGTATTCATTATGTCTTGCAAAGATTTTTAAAGCATTGGATGCAGACTATATTCCAAGGGGTTATAAACCAGTTCAAGGTTTTGATAGGATACTCCAGAAAATCTCGGATGGAAATGGAGTGGCTCCAAAACCCTATAAAATCATTGATATGGATACTAAAGAAGTTTTAATACAGGGAAAACTTCATGAAGACAATTATGTCATAGTATCACTTTCAAAATCCTTAAAAAAGGTAAATTTTGATTTTAAGGATAAATTCATATTCGTAAAACGTATTGAAGGCGTAAGTGGCACTAAAATTAGAGAAGCTGTTTTGAAGGAAGATTTTGATTCAGTTAAAGAAATGCTGCCTCCTGAAACCATTAAAGTTTTAAAGAGGGAAATTAACGAGCACCAAGCCCCGCTTCATGATCTAAGGAATGATGAAGGTATAATTGAACTTGTAAACACTAAATCCCCAAAATATTTAAAATCACTGGCTCTTTTAGATGATAAAACTGTAGAAAACCTCATAAACAACCGACCATTTAACAATATGGGAAATATTGAAAAATGCATCTCACGAGGGTTTAGCAGACACTACAAAACGCGAATTTTATCATCTCTTGAAGCAAAAATAGATAAAAAAACAGTATCAGATTATATAGAGAAATACCCATCCGTTATTCGCGTATTAAACTATAAAGATAAAAAAACACTTAAAAATTTTAAAAATAACATTTCAATGAGGAGGATAGAAACATGGCAATAAAAGAAGGAGATTTTATAAGGCTTAACTACACTGGAAAAGTTCAAGAAACAGGTGAAATATTCGACACAACCATGGAAGAAGTTGCAGAAAAAGAAGGACTTAAAACTGAAAATAAAACATATGGGGCAATACCAATCGCAGTAGGAACAGGACATATCTTAAAAGGTCTTGATGCAAGTATTGTAGGTATGGAAGCAGGTGAAGCAAAAACAATCGAAGTAAAACCAGAAGACGCCTTTGGAGTAAGAGATTCTAAATTAATGCAACTTATACCTATGGCAGAATTCAAAAGACAGAACATGAAGCCGCAAATAGGCATGAACATCACATTAGAAGGTCACACTGGAAGAATTAGAAGTATCAGCGGTGGAAGAGTAACAGTAGACTTCAACCATGAATTTGCAGGTAAAACATTAGTCTACGATGTGGAAATTGAAAAAATCATAGAAGACGACCTGGAGAAAATATATGGAATCATAGAGCTCCAGTACCCAAACCCAAACATAAAACCAGAAGACAACGAAGTAAAACTCGAAGACGGCAAAGTCATGATATACCTTTCAGAAATGGCTAAATTCGATAACCAGGTTACATACGCAAAGTTCAGGATTGCAAGAGATATCTGGGACAACATGGGTATAGACAGAGTTGAATTCGTAGATGTATTCGAGAAAAAAGTGAATACAGAAGAAGAAAAAGACGTGGAAGAACAAAACAGCGAATAGAGTATTAAATTTGATATAAAACTCTATTTTTCTATTTTAAAGATTAAAATTGTATAATATTGTTTTTAACCTCTTTTAATTGTTTATTTTCATTTATTTATTTTTATAACTTTTTATTTTTGATTTGTTTTTTGTGGTTATATAAAGTCATTACCGTTAAGTATTTATTTGTTATTGTATTATTATTGTATTATGAATTTTAGGTTTTTTATTGTATCATTGTTGTTTTTAATTATTGCATCTTCTTTTTGTAGTGGTGTGGTTTTTGCTGATGTTCATTATGCTAATCCTGGTAATTATAAGAGTGTTTTGGGTGCTGCTGGTTATAGTGACACCATTATTTTCAGGGATGGTGTTTATAATGTGGATGAGCCTATTGAGGTTTTAAAATCATGGAAACTAGTAGCTGCAAATTCTGGGGCCGCGGTTTTAAGGGCAACTGAGAGTATTCATACGGTTATTGATGTGTGGAGCAGTGATGTCACGGTTTCTGGTTTGGTTATTGATGGTAATGGTCTTTCAAATTATGGTATTCATGGTAATTATGAGGGTCATTATGCAATTAATGGAAATTTCAATGGTAATACTATTATCAATAATAAACGTTTTGGTGTTCTTTTAACCAACACCAACTCATTATTTTCTAATAATTACGTTGCAAACAACGGAGAAGTAGGAATAGGATTGTTGGACAGTTCCACTTCAACATTAACGGGTAACACGGTGGTTGGTTCGGGTTATACTGGTATTTATCTTTATAATTCACCTGGTTCCAGGTTAACTGGTAATGTGGTTAATGGTAATGGTGGTGGAGGGATATTTTTAAGGCTTAGTCCTAGTTCTTGGATTCAAAATAATGTTGCTAATGGTAATGGTTGGAGTGGTATTAATCTAGAGAGTAGTGGTAGTAGTGCTGTTGTCGCTAACACTGCTAATAGTAATCATATTGCTGGTTTATGGCTTACAGGTACCGATTCTACACCTATAATAGGGAATACTTTCCAATACAACCCATACGGGGCGGTTTTTACCAGTAGTAACGGTAATTCATTTACTTATAACACTGTAACTAATAATGTGTACGGTGTAACATCTGGTTACAGTAATTCTGTTTCTAATAATCTTATAATGGATAATAGTGTTTGGGGTTTGAATATGGATACTTATGGAAACAATTTAAACAATCCCACCATCACAGACAACCAGATCTATAGAAACGGCATTGGAATAAAACTCGTAGGAAATAATAATATTCTAGGATCATTTTTATTCTTAAACAACAGTGTCCTAGCCAATAACTACGCATTGGAATTCACGGGTAATAGTAATCTGTTAGATGGAACACAATTATTCGGGAATAATAATGGTTTGCATTTAATGGGAGATAATAATGTTTTAACTAATCTTACTGTGGTTTATAACACATTAAACGGTGTTTTGATTGATGGTAATGGTAATAAACTTAATGATAGTTACTTTTTAAACAATACCAACGGATTAATCTTTAATGGTAATGGAAACAATATAAACAATCTTTTCTTCTTAAACAACACTAATGCGTTAACTTTAAACGGGAATAATAACCTGGTTAATGGTTCTGGAGCATTAAATGGGACTAATGGGATACAAATCACAGGAACTAACAATATTATATCTAATAATAGTGTTAGTAATCAAAACAACACAGCAATGTACATCAACGGAAATAATATTGTTACAGGAAATAGTTTGACTGATAATAACGGTACAGGACTCTTAATAAGGTCGGATAATGATGTTGTTGATTTTTTGAATATGTTGGGAAACACTATAATCTGTAACGGCCAGGGAATAAACATCCAGGGAAATAATAACCATATAAACAACCTTTTAACTATTTTTAACATTCTTTTAGATAACGGTTACAGTTTAACCATCACAGGGAATAATAATCAAATGAATAACACTATTTTAACATTGAACAGGAATGGTTTACAGGTTATTGGAAACAATAACAGTTTTTCTAATATTACTAGCCGTTTTAACAACCAAACAGGAATAATATTTAATGGAAACAACAATACGTTGAATAGTAGTTTGTTGCAGAATAATACAAATGGTTTAACCATAAACGGAAGCAGTAATCATGTTAACAGCACACTAATCTTTAACAACACCAACGGAACCACCATAAACGGAAACAATAACAATTTAACACAAAACAACATTCATAACAACACAGAAAACGGTATAACACTAAACGGCAGCAACAATACGTTTATTCAAAATAATATAACTGGAAATCCTCGTGCTATCCTCATTGAAAACGGAACAAATAACACATTAAACTACAACCGTATCGCAGGAAACACTCATAACCTCCATAATAATGATCATGGAACCGTTGATGCTCAGTATAATTGGTGGGGCCAAAACATAGCCACATGTATCACGGGAATGAATATAAACACCAATAACCAGGCTGTTGCAGTTTTAAACGTACCATCAGGCACTATAAATCCAGGACAAATATATAACATCACCGTAACCCTCAAAAGCAGCACAGGTGAGGAATTAGCATTGGAAATTCCTTCATTCCTGGTGCAATTCTTTATAAATAATGGAGGGGATGTCTACCCAGAAACAGCCCCTATGACTAATAACAGTGCCTGGACACAACTACAAGTCTTTAACCCTGGAAGCTACACACTAACTGCTGTAGTTGACCAGCAAACACTCGTAAATACGTTGAGTACTCCGGTGAACAGTCAACCAGTCACACCACATAAAATACTGCAGAAGAGTGTTAGTTCTGGTGTTGCAGGTGATGGTATGGTTATGTTAGGGGCGATGGCTGAGGCAAGGGCTTCTGAATCGGGGCAGCCTGTAAAGTCTGAGAATTTTTGGGATTCCACTCTAATCACTATTCCTGGCTATAAAAACTTAGATAATATGTGGGGTGGACAGTACATTAAAACGTTACTGGACTTTGGGTTCGGAACAGATAATAACGGTAATATTTCAGGCACAAACACGGCTATTGACGCGGTTTTCGTAGCAATAGCCACAATAGCAACTGGTGGAACAGACCTCTTAGGAGCTTTAGGGTTGGGCGGTATAGATTTAAGTGTGAGTGGAATTACAGCTGCAATCACCGGAGCAATATACACACTAAGAGACGTTATAGTAAGATATGGGCCAATCATAGTAAATGGATTGGCAACAGCAATTAGATCAGGCTGGTCAGGAGCAACACAATGGACATCAAGAATAATCCAAGGAGCTAAAGACAATTTAGGTCCTGCATACAATTTTTTGGTTAAATATCTTCCTAACATAGGAGTTTCAACGAGTTCAGTTACAAAATTTGGTTTTGATTTGCTTTCAAGGGCTAGTATTCCTTTTGGCTGGAATCCTTTGACTATTGGAATAAATATTGCTGAAACACTTGCTACTATTCCTTGGACTGCTACTAAAATTCCTTGGCTTACAAGAATTGTTAATACTCCTAGTTGGACGGGTTTTTCAAGAAGTTTGACATTAGGAGATATAACAGCGCTGGGCACAGGTACAATAGGGCCATCTGAAGGTATAATTAAAAGTATATCAGCAGGTATTGATAGTTTTAAAGCCGCCGCCAAAGATGCTTACAATAGAACTGTCCAACCTGCTTTAGACAGGTTTAACAGTGAAAGAGCAGAGTATCAAAAGAAAGGTTTAGTTAAGTATGTTCAATCTAAATATAATCAAACTAAAACTTATGTTAAAGAAACCACTACTAAGGCTGTGAAGTATTATAATCATAATGTTAGGCCGTGGATGGAGCAGAATGTTAAACCAGTGGCACATAAATATTTAGATCCTATTGTGCAGTCAAAAACATTCAAAACAATAAGAAACTTGCCTGGAATAAAACAAGCAGCTGATGGTGTAAGTTGGTTTGCAAGGGGACTGGGAATTTGGTAGGAAGATGATAAAAATGGCGTATGATGAGTTTAAATATATAAACAAACACTATAACTCTTTGATTGATGAGTTTGGCGATGTTGATGGTGTTAGGGAGTTGGCTGATGAAATAAAAGGTTTGTATGATTCTGAATTATATGAAAAGTTCTTTAATGTTTTTGTATTTCATGATAAGCATAATGATCTCAAGGAAATAAAATTTACAGAAGAGGATAGCAAAAAAGTTGTCATGGCCCAACTTGCTTATGGGAATATGGGACATCCTATTGTTTATAGTCCTCCATTGACTGATTTACTAATTTTTTATGATTTTTATAGGGTATACACTTTCTTTGCAGATATTTATGAGATTAACACGGGTAAAAAAGTTGATTACAATGAAATGAGAAAAATCCATCTTTGTAAATTAGATGAACATCTCATTTTTGCCCTAGATAAATTTGATGAAGTTACTGAAACTCCTGAACCAACTGCAGAATACTTCCAAAAACTAGGAAAAGTCAAATGGAAAGATAAAAAAACAAAAAAACTACTTGGGAAAACAATAAGATTATATGGATCGATTCACACTGAAAAATGGGGAATAAGAGAAGGAGGTAATTTAACTGTTTCGGAGGAGAAATTTCTTTTATTATTAGCTGGCTGCAGTGCTGTAAACAACAATCGAGATAAAATTAACATGGAAGATATTATCATTGCGTATAGAACTTATTTTAAACTTCTTAAAACTGATTTACCTGTTTTAGTGGATAATTTATGGGAAATGAATAAGTCTGAAGTGGATAAATAATGAATTAATTTTTTAATATTCCTCGTAAACCTGCTGATCCGACTCCAAATAATAATCTTTGCGGAGCTATGGCTTTAGGTAACCTTCTAAACAGTTTAGGAGCAAAGGCAGATGCTAATCTAATATCACAGATTGGAGGATTAACCGACCAGGGAATAAGTTTTTATGGTTTAACACAAGCAGCCTCATACTATGGAATAAACCTAACAGGATTACATTTAGATGCAGGTCAACTAAAACCCAACGACATCGTACTCCTAAACATAAATGGAAACAACCACTACGCTCTAATCCTCGGAAAACTCGGAGACAACTACATAATACAGGATCCGTTCCTGGGAACAGTAATCATGAATTCAGAACAATTCAACAAGTATTATGCTGGAAATGCGTTGACCATGAATCCAAACGGACGAGGAACACCACTAAGTATTGATGAGATGAAGAACTTGTTTGGTGGTGTTTATGGGCAAGAGGGTGGAATTATTCCTACGATTGAAGGAATTGTAACTTTTTTAACCGGTGCTGGAGTTGCTACTTTACCAGAAGGTGTTGGTGTTGGTATTTTAGCCATAGCTGGAATTATAGCTGGCGGAGTGGCAATTTATAAAGCTAATGAATATTACTCACAGAAATACCCTGAATTAAATAAACCCCTGCCATCAAATGTACATATTGGAACGCAAATAGGAATGAAAATAGGTGCAGGAATAGCATTTGATATAGGATACTGGCTCGATGATCCAAAAACCAGATACGACTTAACACAACAAGATATCTATGATTCAATGTGGCAAAATGGATTAAATACTATTTCTGCAAGTAATGATCCGCCCAAAGGGTGGGGTGAGATAGTTGCAAGGCTTATTGAAGAAACAAAAAATGCTCCATTGTATCAAAAAATTATAGCAGGAGGTATTATTGGAATGGGCCTCAACATGTTTGCTTATCCTATTTACGCGCCACTTATCTCTCCCGTAATTAATACAATTCAGTCTGCTCGGGAAAAAATCAATAAAAATTTAATTCAACCCGCACTCGACCGTTTTAACCAGGAAAGAGCAGAATTAGTTCAAAAAGGAGCAGTCAAATACGCTCAAACTAAATATACTCAAGCTAAAACTTATGTAAAAGAAAAAGCATATTATGTTAAGAAAGTTTATGATACACATGTTAAGCCGCTGGTACAAAAATACGTTAAACCCTCTGTCCATAGAATATTGGATCCTGTTTGGAATCATCCTGCAACTCAATGGGCTGTGAAAAATGTGCCTGGCTTTAAACGTGCCACAGATGGTTTAGGTTGGTTTGGAAATAAGATAGGGATATGGTAAATGTGTTTTTCAATTTTAAAAAATATTAAGGGTGTTATTACCATGTTTAATAAAATTAAATGTTTTAAATGGAATGAAAAACACAAATGGGCCTGGTATAATAAGGGTTTGGCTCTTTTAAGTCTTGGTAAGTTCGACAATTCATTAGAATTTTTCGATAAAGCCCTAGAAATAGACCCAAAAGATAGATCTGCTTGGTATAATAAGGGTTTGGCTCTTTTGAATCTTGGTAGTTATAATGAAGCATTGGAGTATTTTGATAAAGCCCTAGAAATAGACCCAAAACATGTTCATGCATTGAGTAATAAAGGTCGTGTATTATCTGAGCTAGGAAGACCTGAAGAGGCGATGAAATATCATGAAAAAGCCATAAAGATCAATCCAAAGAATGAATATGCATGGCAAACCAAAAGCTTTACACTAGGCAAATTAGGGAAACCTGAAGAGGCAAGAAAGTGTCGTGAAGAATATTTGAAACATATTAACAAATAAAATTCTGTTTAAACCAGCATTTTATGGTATTGTTGTAGTGTTAATGGTTTGTGGTGCTACTTTTTAGGTGTTAGGCTGTTGCTCAGCTAGTTTACAATAAAACTCTTCAACCAGCACTAGACAGATTCAACCAGGAAAGAGCAGAGTATCAAAAGAAAGGTTTAGTTAAGTATGCTCAGTCTAAATATACTCAAGCTAAAACTTTTGTTAAAGAGAAGGTGTATAAAGCTAAAAATGTGTATGATAGGCATTTTAAGCCATTAGCACAAAAATATATTGCGCCTGTAGCACATAAAATATTTGATCCTGTTTGGAATCATCCTGCAACTCAATGGGCTGTGAAAAATGTTCCAGGAGTTAAAACAGTTACAAATGGTTTAGTTTGGATTGGAAATAAGTTAGGAATCTGGTGAAAGGAGTAATAACGTATGGTTTTAAATTTATTCAAAAGAAACAAACTAAGAAAGTTAACCGATAAAGGCATTAAACTTAGAAAAGAAGGTAAATATGAAGAAAGTATTAGATATTATGATGAGGCCATAGAGTTAGACCCTAAATTTAAATACGCATGGTTAATAAGGGAAATAGTTTATCTGATTTAAAAGAATACTATGAAGCAATTCAGTGTTATAACAATGCATTAAAAATAGATCCAGAATTTGATTATGCTTGGGGAAATAAAGGTATTGCTTTAAGTGAACTCGAAGAATACGAAAAAGCATTAGAATGCTACAATAAATCATTGCAAATAAACCCTGATTCTGAAATGACAATTAGCTACAAATGTACTGCACTCCGTAATCTTGGAAAATACAATGAAGCATTGGAATGTTACAACAAAGCATTAGAATTAAATCCTTCTTTTGAAGAAGCACTTGAAGCTAAAAAAGAACTTTTAGAGTTGATGGATGAGAATTAATTAAATATTTATTTATTTTTAAATTATAGACTAATTATTGAGTAGCCCTACTGTTCAAGCAATAATAAAACATCCCCTAACTCAAAAAGCAATAGGATACGGTAAAAAAATCATATCTTACGGGAAAACAGCATACAACACACTTAAATCCGTGGGCAGCACAATATACAACGGAATCAAATCAATAGGAACAACAATCTGTAACGGAGCCCAATCACTAGGAAACACAATTTATAAAGGAATAACAAACATATTCAGATGGTAAGGAGATAGAAATGTTTTTAAAAGAAAAACCAGCCCAAGAAGTAGCAGAAAAAGTACTAAAAGACTTTAACGATGTTGAAGGATTAAAAGAAGTAGTGGATGGTATATTAAGTTTAACTGATTCATGGGTTTATGAGAAGCTAGTTCATGGTGTTGTTATGGATCCTCGTGTGAATTCGGGGGATTATGATGAACCTTCAAAGTTAATTAGGTTTGCAGCAGATAATATGAGTAAATTCCCCTTAAACATGCCATTTGCACCACTAATAACTGCAAAAGACGTTTTAGTAATCCACACACCAATTTATGATTTGTTCAGCATTAATATAGGTCGGGATTTTACTCCTGAGGATTTAAATAAAATTTTTTATGGTGAAATGGCTGCAAGAATACTTTTCATGCTTGAAGAGTTCGATTCAAATCAAGAAACACCCCAACCAACTAAAAAATTCTTTAAAAGGTTAGGTAAGATTAAATGGAATGATAAAAAAACAAAAAAACTCTTTAATGACCTATTTGAAATAAGGTATATGTCTGTATTTAATAAATGGAAAGGTGCCGATGGACAAACACCAATCTTCACAAATACTGAAAATGCTTTTTTGAAGCTTTTGTCGGGTTGTAGTGCTGTAGTTGAGAGTAGAAATAAAATAAACACTTTTGATATTTTTAGGGCACATAAAACATATTTGAAACTTATACGTACTGATATTAGTAAGTTAATGTGAATTAAAAGTTATATCTTGGATGGATGTGTTTAATGGTGAATGTTAGGAAAGTTATTGCAATTGTTGTAGCGGTTTTAGTTTTTATTTTACTGTTTAGTGGTATAGCTATTGGTGTTCCAGCGATTTGGCCAGGCTATAGTTTTAGTAAGCATCCCTTGGAGCGATTGATATTATTAGGTTTCGTGTTTTTTGCAACAGCAATAACCTACGGCCTAATAAAAGGTAAAGAACCAGAACAAGAGACAAAATAAATTTAAATCTTTTTATTTTTACTTTTATCCTTTCTAATTTTTCTTATTTTCTTTTTATTTGAATCTTTTTTAATTTTAAGATAAATAAGCCACAGTAGAAATAGAATTGATGCAAATCCGACCATTGCTGCTTTTAAATTAACCATCTAATCATTTTTTATTCTATGAATGGGCAATATAAAACTTTTATTATTAATTGAATCAAAATCATGAGTTACTGAGATCTTAGCTTCAGGTAAATATTATTCTTGAGGAAAGTTAATTGTTTCTATGATTTTGAGTACAGTTGGGTTATTTATTGCTTCTACATCCATTACACGTAATTTATACAATATTGGTACTCCTTCATAATATTTAGTAAAATAATAGTTAATAAAACCATTCCCCTCATAAATATCATATTCTGTTTTTGAATTATTTTCTACATAATGACCTACATAAAATTCAGGAGATGCAGAGTTATATGGGGGTTTTTTGAAGTCCTTGGCAGACTTGGGGACGCTTACTTCAATTATAATTTCATGGGGAATGTCAGAATGATTTAAACTATTCTTATGTAAATTTTCATGTTTTTTGTAATTAGTTTTTAGAGCAATATACCGGTTATTAGGATCAGCTTCAATTTCATATTCTGTTTCTTCAGATGATATTTCTAAAGCTGAATTGTATTGAAAACTAAGGCCTTTTTTATTGTATATGTTTACATTATTAGAATTAAAAGTATATACAACGAGAAGAATGCCCATGCCTATGAGAAATATTAAGAAAAGTATAATTATTATGCCATATTTTTTATTTTTAACATCTTGTGTTTGGTTTAAACTGTAGCCACATTCTTTACAGAACTTAGCATCTTTTATATTTTCTTTTCCACACTTCGGACAAGAACTATCCATACTCATTCCTCTATAAAAATAGATAACATAGGTTTATATTTATATAAATTTCATTATAGATTTAAATCTTCAATTTAAAGTGAATCATGGCCAAGTAAGTAATTTAGGAACTTTAACTCCTTTGAATCTTTCTTTTACATCTTCTGGCCAGTTTTCAGGGTTAAAACCTTTCTGTGCAAGGAATCCGAAAACCCAGCGGGTTAAACCAATACCTGTACATCCTGTCCAGATTCTGTGATTATGGGTTTCTTTAACTGAAAAACCTTCAATAAAATGTGTTCCATGAATATTAGCTGAAACTACAGCAACACCTTTCTCCTGACCAGGTACAGTTATCCTCATTTCCTTTTTAGGGATATCTGGAAACTCAATTCCTCTTTCTTCAACTTTTCTACCTTCTAAATAGAACGGATCGTCACCTACTTCTGTGTACCATTCCAATTCCATTTCATCAGCGAGTTTATGGGAAATATCAACAGTTGCATCCCTTATTTTTTCAGTTTCTTCAGGAGTTCCAAGCCATACAAGCTCTATACGCTGGAATTCATGCACACGGTCAAGTCCTTTTGCTCCTCCAGCTTCCCAACGGTATGTCCATCCGCTTCTGTCAAAGAATTTTATAGGAAGGTCCTTTTCATCCACTACCTCGTGGCTTAAAAACTCATAGAACGGTTCGCACTGTGCTGGAGCCAGTACATAGGAAGGGTCCTTTAAACCTTCTTTTAGGAGGTCAATTGGAACTTCACGTTTAATTGCAAGTTCGTCACGGAATTTATTAAATGTTTCTGGGTCTCTACGCGGCGCACTGCAATAGTACATTCCTTCTGGAAGTCCTTACAGGTATTTCATTTTATCCATCACTGGAATAGGGATTAATTTAGGGAAGAGACATTCTACAAAGTCAAGCTCATAAATCATTTTTTCTATGAATATATCTTCAAGAGCACGTTGTAATGCTACAAGTGGGGGGGCATAGAACCATTGTCCACGTCCAGGAAACTTTTTAACCCATCCAAGCTCTGCAGCTTTTTCAGTGGGGTCTCCTTCAAAGAAAATTTTATGTTTACTACTTTTTCCTATAATTGTTCCAGGTTCAACTTTAGTGACTTGCTTTGTAAGTATGTCTGAAGGCATTTCACCTATTTCAGGAGTTTTAGTTACTATCTCATTGTTTACATACTTAATAACTCTATCAATAATGTGTTTTCTTAAATCTCCTTCTTCTAAATCTTTAAACTGGAGAATTATTTCATTATCTTTAATTTCAAAGTTATCTACATAAGGAACATCTTTTAATTCGATTTCTTCTTCTGTGGGTATTTCAATTTTATAATCAGTTACAAGGATTTTTCTGATACCTAAATGATATTTTTTACCTAAAAGTTCAGTTAATGGCTTTTTGATACGTAATAGTGCATCATGGGCACGGCCACGTCTTCCTGATTCCATTTCAAGTTTTAAAGTGTTCCCTTTTAGATCCCAGCTTACTATCTTTGATGCATCTTGGATCTGGTCTTGAGGAACTCCTTTTAAAAATAATTCATTATTTGCTTCTTCTATGAACTTTTTAACATCTTCTTGGGCATTATCTGCCTCTTTACTAAATGTAATTTCTCCTTTAAGCGTGAATTTCATTTCCCCACCTCTAATTTGTAATAAAACTTATTCTTCGTTTTTTGTAAAATCTATAATTTTTTCAGTCATCATCTCGCAAAACAAAATATCATCAACTGTTGCAAGGGCTGTTCTAAGCGAACTCGACTCTAATTTACATATAAGGCTACTCTCTGTAACATGTGCATTTACAAAGTTCATGTTATCGGGATTAAGTGAACCTAAGGCAATTTCTGCTTCTTTTTTTGTTTTATATGTGAAAGTAATTGTGGATTTAATTTCCATAGTTTTAATTCCCTATTTTAACTTAAAATATTTTCTGCAATTTTCTCTATGGACTTAAATGCAAAAGAATCAGGATAATCTAAAAGTGGTTTTCCTTCCATATCTGCTTTAATAACTGCATCATCTCGGGGAATGTTTCCAATGACTTCAAGTCCCATTTCTTTAAGTTTTGTGGTTACAAAATCATTTTCAGTTTCATTTGAAACTTTATTTATCACACAGGCAATTTTAGGAATTCCAATATCTCCAGCTAATCTTTTAATCCGCTCTGCAGTTTCAAGAGATTTTAAACCTGGTTCGACAACTATGATCATCAGGTCAACTGCTTCTGCTGTTTTTCTTCCCAAATGTTCTACACCTGCTTCCATGTCTAATATTATGATTTCGTCTTTTTTAAGGATTAAATTACGCATAAGTGCCTTAAGAAGTACAGAAGCTGGACAAACACATCCATCACCGCCTTTATCCACGGTACCCATTACAAGTAGCTTTAAATTTCCTTCATCATCGTAATTTATGGATAAAGATTCGGGAAGGTCACTGATCTTGGGATTAATCTTAAAAACCTCTCCAAAGGATGATCCGGGCTCTGCACCAGTTCTTTCTTTTATCAAGTCTTTCATCTTGGAAATGGGGACAATTGGTTCTGTTATACCAAGGCTTGATGCAAGGTTCATATCAGGATCTGCATCAATAGCGAATACTTTATAACGTTGTGAGAATATACATGCTAGTGTTCCAGATAGGGTTGTTTTACCGACCCCTCCTTTTCCGGTTATCGCAATTTTCATAATCTTTCCACCTAATACATGGCCATATAATCAAAGAGATAAATATTACAATCTCATCAATATGATTATTGGTGTATATAGAAGGGAAGGTTTATTAACTTATAGACTTAAAAATTTTAATAATGGAGGATTATTATGACCAGATCATACACAAGAAAAGAATACATTAGAAAAATTCCTGGTTCCAGGATAGTTCAATATGACATGGGAAACCTTTCAGGGGATTTTCCTTTAACAGTAAGCCTTGCTTTAAAAAAACCAGCGCATTTATCTCATAACTCGTTGGAAGCAGCAAGGATTGCATCAAATAGATATATGCAAAGAAGAGCAGGAAGGATGGGTTACCATCTTAAAATAAGGGTTTATCCTCACCACATTGTCAGAGAAAATCCAATGGCAACTGGTGCCGGTGCTGACAGGGTGCAGGACGGAATGAGAAAAGCATTCGGAAAACCTGTAAGCTCTGTTGCAATTGCAAAGGCAGATCAGAAGGTTTTAAGTATTCATACAAACAAAAGAAACTTTAAAGATGCAAAAGAAGCTCTAAGAAGGGCTGCAATGAAGTTCCCTGTGCCTTGCAGGGTTGTTGTTGATAAAGGTGAAGAATTAATAAAATAAAAGAGTGTTTAGCATGAAGTATGTCGAATTTTTTGAAGAACTGAAAAAAGAAGATGTAGACATAGCTGGTGGAAAGGGCGCAAATTTGGGCGAATTAACTCAAGCAGGAATTCCAGTACCTCCAGGATTTGTAGTAACCGCAAAAACCTATGACAAATTCATAAAAGAAACAGGTATCTTTGATGAAATAATGGGCATTCTTGATGCTATAGATGTCAACAATAATAAAGAACTACAAGAAGCCTCAATAAAGATAAAAAAAATTATTTTAGAAGCTTATGTCCCTGATGATATAAAAACAGTTATAATTGAGGCTTACAATGCATTATGTGGGAGGATTGGCAGAGAAAATGTATTTGTCGCTATAAGATCCTCTGCAACTGCAGAAGACCTTCCTGAAGCATCATTTGCAGGTCAACAGGACACATTTTTAAATATTAGGGGAGCAGAAGATGTTTTAGAGTATGTACAGAAATGTTGGGCATCTTTATTTGAATCCAGAGCTATTTTTTATAGAGAAGAACATAATTTTGATCATTCTAAAGTTTATATCGCTGTAGTGGTTCAAGAAATGGTAGACGCCGAAAAAGCAGGCGTAATGTTCACAGTACACCCATCAACCGGAGAAGAGAAAATATTAATTGAAGGAGCATGGGGATTAGGAGAAGCTGTGGTATCAGGTACCGTTACGCCAGATACGTATTGGATAGACAAAAACACCGGCGAAATCCTTGAATCTGTAATCAGCGAGAAAAACATAATGTTTACAAAGGACCCTGAAGCTGGAAAAACAGTGAAAATAAATGTTCCAGATAACCTTAAAAATAAGAGGGTTTTAAGCACTGCTGAAATTGCAGCACTTACAAATATGGGCAAAAAGATTCATAATCACTATGATTCTCCACAGGACACTGAATGGGCAATAAATAATGGAAAAGTCTTCATGTTACAATCAAGACCTGTAACAACAATTAATATGAGCAATGGTGGCGAAGCAGAAGAAAGTGTGGATGAAGAAAGAACAATGGTTACTAAAGGACTTGGTGCAAGCCCTGGAATGGCATCAGGTGCAGTTAAAATCATCAGCAGCATTGATGAACTTGATAAAATTCAAGAAGGAGACATTCTGGTTACAGTAATGACAACACCGGACATGGTTCCTGCAATGAAAAGAGCTGATGGAATCATTACTGATGAAGGCGGAGTAACCTGTCACGCTGCAATTGTTTCAAGAGAGCTTGAAATTCCATGTGTTGTTGGAACTGGCGATGCAACTAAGATTCTTGAGGAAAATGAAATAGTAACACTTGACGGAAATAAAGGAACCGTGTATAAGGGAAAACTCAAAGAAGCAGATAAAAAAGAAACAGGCAAAGAACAACCTGCAATAATGGCACAAGCACCAATTCTAACAGTTACAGAAGTTAAAGTAAATGTCAGCATGCCAGAAGCTGCTAAAAAAGCTGCAGCAACAGGAGCTGATGGTGTAGGTCTTCTTAGGACTGAACACATGATGCTAACATCTGGAGTGCACCCTAAAAAGTTCATAACTGATGGAAATGAGGATGAACTCATAAAAATCCTTGTAGAAAACATCTTGAAGGTTGTAGATGAATTCTATCCAAAACCAGTATGGTACAGAACTCTTGACGCACCAACAGACGAATTTAAAACTCTTGACGGTGGAGAAGACGAGCCATATGAACATAATCCAATGCTCGGATGGAGAGGTATCAGAAGAGAATTAGATGAGCCTGAAATCTTAAAAGCTGAATTTAAAGCTATTAAAAAGCTTCATGAACAAGGATACACTAATATTGGAATAATGATTCCATTGGTACAGCACCCTGATGAACTTCGTAAAGCCAAGCAAATAGCTGAAGAAGTGGGTTTAAAGCCACATAAAACAATTGACTTTGGTATCATGGTGGAAACACCTGGAGCTGCTCTTACTATTGAAGATTTCATTGCTGAAGGTGTTGACTTTGTAAGCTTTGGAACAAACGACTTAACTCAATACACACTTGCAATTGACAGAAACAACGAACACGTAGCAGATCTTTACACTGAAAAGCATCCTGCAGTCTTGAAACTTTTAGTTCGTGTTATAAAGATTTGTAATGAGGCAGGAGTCAAAACCAGTATCTGCGGACAAGCTGGAAGCATGCCTGAAATTGTTGAAAAACTTGTCGAGGCAGGAATTGAAAGTGTATCTGCAAATACCGATGCTGTTGCAACTGTAAGGGAAGTTGTGGCTAGGGTTGAAAAGAAACTTGTCCTAAAAGCTGCAAGGAAACGTTTACAGGAATAAAAATACTTATTTTCTCTTTTTACACTTTTTTTTATTTTAAACTTGATTAAATTATTTTTTAGGGAATTAAAATGGATAAAAAAGGAATTAATAGGGACGAAATATTTGAAAAACTCAGTAAATTCCAGGAAAAAGATTTAACTCATAGTTCTGGCAGAATACTGGGTTCAATGTGCACATGCCCTCATGAAGTGGGTAGAGAAGCATATTCAATGTTTTTAGAATCTAATCTCGGTGATCCTGGATTATTTAAAGGTACTAAAGAGTTAGAAGATGAATCTATACGGATTTTAGGCAGTATCCTTGGGAAAGAAGATGTTTGTGGTTATATAATAACTGGGGGAACTGAGGCAAATATAATGGCCATGAGAGCCGCCAGAAATTGTGCAAGTATCAGTAATCCTGAGATAATTGTCCCTAAATCTGCTCATTTTTCCTTTAAAAAGGCGGCAGACATTTTATGCTTAGAACTTAAGGAAGCTGAGCTTGATGAAAACTACAGGGTAGATTTACAGTCTGTTGAAGACCTTATCAGTGATAAAACTGTAGCCATAGTGGGTGTGGCTGGAACAACAGAACTGGGAAAGATTGATCCCATCCCTGAACTATCAAAATTATGCGTGGAACATGAAATATATTTGCATGTTGACGCTGCATTTGGTGGATTTATGATACCTTTCTTAAAGGAAAGTAGTTATGATCTTCCGGAGTTTGATTTTAGTTTGGATGGTGTATGTTCACTGACTATTGATCCTCATAAAATGGGAATGGCACCTATACCTACAGGTGGAATTCTGTTTAGAGAAGAAAAATATTTGGATGTAATGAGCATAGAAACCCCATATTTAACTGAAAAAAAACAGTCAACTATTGTAGGAACCAGGGCTGGTGCTTCAGCAGCAGCAACATGGGCATTACTTAAATATATGGGTATGGATGGTTATATTTCTCTTGCTGAAAGATGCATGGAAGTTACTAAGTTACTGGCTGATGGTATTAAAAAAATAGGGATGGAATTAATTACCGAGCCAGAATTAAATTTAGTTGCATTTAGATCAGATGAAATGTCTGTAGATGAGATGGCCAGTAAGCTGGAAAAGAAAGGATGGGCTGTTTCAATATCATCTTATCCCCGGGCAATAAGGATTATTGTCATGCCTCACATAAAAAAAGAGCATATAATTGAGTTTATAGCTGATTTAAGGCAAATAATAATTTAAAGTTTCATTTTTTTTAAATAGTGTAATTAAAAGATTAAAAAAACAGATTTATTAAGGGGGGAGGTATTAATGAAGCAAATTAAAACACCAGTGAGCAACGAAGAAATTTTAAACTTAAAAATAGGGGATAAAGTAGAGATATATGGTAAAATACTCACTGGAAGAGACGCTGCACTCCCAAAACTTGTTAAATCCATTAAAAAAGGTGAAACATTAATAAATATTGAAGGATCGGTTATAATGCACACTGCAGTAAGTGATGCAGGAATAGCACCCACAACAAGCAATAAAGCAGAAATAGAAGAGAGTATTCCATATCTTGCTAGGTCAGGTGTTAAAATCCATATAGGAAAAGGAGCTTTAGGAGAGGAGACCATTGAAGCTCTTAAAAAGGATAATTCTATTTTTGTTGTAACTCCTCCAGCAGCAGCACTTCTTACAAGCAAAGTTAAATCCAAAAAAGTAGTTGCATTTAAAGAAGAAGGTATGGAGGCTCTTTTTGAGCTTGAAGTGGAGGGAATTCCAGGGATTGTGGCTGTATCTCATGGAGAATCTTTGTATTGAGGACGCCTGAGCACCATTTAATGGAGTTTTGATCAATTTTTTTTAAAGGTTGGCTGTAGCCCATGGAATGTCTTAGTATTGATTTAAATTATTTTTAAAATTTAAGAGGGCTTACCAAAGGCAATATCTCCAGCATCTCCCAGTCCAGGTACAATGTAGCCATCTTTATTAAGTTCTTTTTCCACTGAACATGTATAAATTTCCAGTTCAGGATAGCTGCTCATTATCTTTTTTAGCCCTGGTTCAGAACTTATCACTGTAAAAAGGGTAATTCTTTTAGGATTTCCAAACATCTGCAGCTTTTTAAGTATTAATTCCATCGTATTTCCAGTTGCAAGCATAGGGTCGGCCACAATTACAATTTTATCATTTAAATCCGGTATTTTAAGGTAATCCATGCAAACATCAAAAGGAGGAGTGTTTCTTCTCCAGGCACCAATCACTCCATACTGTGCTTCTGGAAAAACTCTCAAAATGCCGTTAGTTAATGGTAAAGATGCTCTTAAAATTGTAATGATTACAATATCTTTTCTGGAAGTGATTTTTATTCCATCAGCTATACCTAAGGGTGTTTCAACATTTACATCTTCTTTTTCCAGCGTATTTGCAAATTCGTAAGACATTAGCCGTCCAATTTCTATAATTCCATTTCTAAAATGGGCGGATTTAATTCCTTTTTTCCTTATTTTGGTTAAAATTTCCAGTACTAATAAATGATCGACTATTTTTAACATAGAATTCTCCTATGAAAAATTTGTTCATATTATATCTTGTTAATCTTTCAGATTGAGGGATCTAAATGTAAGATAAAAAAAACATGAAATTTAGTTTTCGTTTTATATTTTATTATTTATTATTATCTTTTTAAGTTTTATTTTATTTTGGGTTAAATAAAATCCGATGTTTTTAATTTAACTTTTTTTTATTTGAATTAGATATAAAATATTATATATTAGTTAGTGAACACAATAATATGAAAATAATCACTCCTATAACTCCATTTCATTTCAGCGTTTCATAATGATAGTATAAACTGTAAAAAAAGTAGTACTGCATTTATATTCATATGTGGACAGTTTTAACATCCTATTTACATCAGCATATTTGCATATGTAGGACCTTCTTACAGTTATGGATGGTTTATTGGCCATTAAAATTAAAAGGAGGATAAAAAAGATGAATAAGGGAATAATAGTAGGCATTATAGTTTTGATTGCTGTTGTTGGTATTGGAGGATATGTATATATGAGCTTCTTCAGTGGAGGATTAACTGTTGATAATATCAAAGTAACTCTTACTGATTCTAACCACAGTACTTCCGCTAAATATGAATATGAAGTTAATGCAACTATAACAGCAAACCAAGTCTATGATGAGCTTGAAATGGATCTGGTATTTTATGATTCCAATGGAGCAGTTATTCCAAAGTATGCGCCATTTTTATGGTGGGATGAGGATACTTTGCCTGGCGAAAAAGATAATGCAAATGTGGACGTTGAATTGAATCAAACACCTACCAAAGTAGATATTGTGATTTATAGTGAGGGTTTGGGCCGATCAGTAGTGTACAATAAAACAGTAAATATAACTTAAATAAAACAAGTGAAATAGGTTTTTAAATTTCTATTTACACTTTTTTAGTTAGATTGGGAGGGGAGAGACATTGGTAAATAAACAACTATTTCAACAGATAAATTTAATGATTTAATATAGTTCTTCTGGTTTTTTACTGTATCTAAGTTCAAAAAGATTTATTTTATTAAGTATAGGGTACGATTCTCGGAATAAATTTAGTTTGTCAATTAGTTCGTAGCCAAATTTGTCTGCAGTATTGGCTACCATTATTATATAGTTATCTTCAGGTATTTGTGGTGTTACATCATTTAAAAATTCATTAAAATCATTAAATGTGTAAAATTTTAGGTTTTCTGCTCCAGTTATATTGTTTTTTATATATTTGGCAAGATAACTGGGTGAAAATGCTATGGCATCTGATCTGATAATGATTCCTTTCACATGTTCCATTATCAATGGTAAAAAACCTTCAATAAATAAGGGAATTCTCTCTAACCTATCTTCTCTGAAGTTAAATAGTAAATAAAACTTTTCAAACTTTTTTTGTGCCATTATTTGGTGTAATATGAGATATGTGTGTATGGGGTCATTTACATGCCCTACATCTACAAAAACTCTATGTTGAAGGTCATATGAGAAAACTTCCTCAGGTATTGCGTGAGTTATGGGTGAAGGACACGTTTCTTCAATTACAAATTCACAGACCTTGGTTGCAGGAGTTATTTCAGATGAAATATCTTTGCTGATTTTCATGCCTTTTTGGTCGATTATCTTTTTTAAAGCAGCATAAATAACGGATTCTCTGTCATCAAGAGAGCTTAGGAGTATATCTGCGTCGTTTCTTCCACTTTTTTCAAAGGATTTTTTAAAGACATCATATTCGTATTCGTGGTTAGACCAGAAGATAATATGTGAATAGGGCGGTATTGATTTAATAAATGTTTCTGCAGTCTCTTCCATGCTGAATCCTTGGGATAGTATATGGTCAAAGGTTATAGTTGTTATTATAACTACATCTGCGTGCAAGTAATCAGATAAGCTTCTCATATACTCTGATCTAATAGCATTGTTTTCAAAAATAATTACATCAGGTTTTTTTGAGCCAAACTCTTCTATTATGATTCTTATTTCGGTTAAGAGGTTAAAAGGAAGCTCTCCTTCTCTTTTAACAAATGTTTTCTGGCCATTATAATAAATCATAGGTACAAGGCCAGTTTCTCGACTTAAAGTATTGTACCCATTTTCATAGAAAAATTCATGGAAAAATCTCACTACTGAGCTTTTTCCTCTAGTTCCTTCAACTACTATTTTTAGTTTGCTAATTTAAATCACCTCTAAACCAGGTAATTAAGGATAAATACCCATAAAGCCCATCCGGCCAGGAGTAGACCTGCCATATAAATAATATTTAATGGTATTTTCCTTTTTTCTATACGAAGAAGATTGTAAAGGAATATTAGTGGGAGTACTAAATATATTATTCCTGCAGCACTCTGAATGATCGGTACTACTGAAAAAGGAGGGATATAAAGCCGTAGGATGAAGTAAGATATTATGCTTAAAGGCAGGATAATTGCAGCTAACAAATAAAACAGAAGATGTCCCAAATAACCTTTTCTCATAAAGAATATTCCAATAGGAACTCCAATAAGACTTATAGCAAAAAAATGGGGTAAAATCCAGAGATTACCTAATGAATAATACAGCATTATGGCATAAGTAAGAGTTCCACCAAGTCTCATATCCATATATCTTTGAAAAAGCAATCCAACAGCTAAACCAAAAAGAATAATGGAAACTAAAGCCAATATATTTATTCCGCCGCTGAACTTGAAAATCAGGAGGAATATAATGGAATTTATTAATAATATTATAGCAACTCGTTTTTCAAGTGTTTTTAACTTTTCAGTTATAGGAAAAATCTGTCCATACAATTTTTCTTCTGTTTCATCCATTGATAACCTCTCCAAATAACTTATTTGAAAATAAATCAGGATTTTTTTTTTATTTAACTTGCCCTAATGAATCCATCTTTATTAGAATTATATCATTTCCTCCGGCCCCAGTGGAATTTGTAGTTCCTGTGAGTAAATAGCCATTATCAAGTGTTTCCAGGATAAAATGAGCATAATCATTTCCAGGCCCTCCAAATGTCCTGTTCCATTGCTGTAATCCTGCATTGTTAAATTTTACAACGAATATGTCGAAACCGCCAGCACCAAATGAGTTTGTATCTCCAATTAGTATATAACCTCCATCATCGGTTTCTCTAATAAATGTGGCACTGTCATTTCCGGGCCCTCCAAATGTCCTGTTCCATATTTGGTTTCCATACGTATCTGTTTTAATAATCAACGTATCAAATGCACCAGCACCAGATGAATTAGTTAAACCAGATAAAAGTAAATTATTATCTTCAGTTCCGATTACAGTATCTCCAAAGTCGTCGTTAGCACCTCCAAATGTTTTATTTAACATTAAACGCCCTTTGGAATCTAAATTTAACAGATAAAAATCATAATTTGCAAAGGAAGAGTTTGTAGATCCTAAAACCCAATAACTTCCATTCTGCATTTGCAGCACTGATTTACCCCATTCATTTCCACTTCCACCAAATGTTTCCTGCCACTGTAATGCGCCTTTTTGATTAGTTTTAATAACATAAACATCACTTCCGTTTAATCCAAGGGAAGTGCTACTTCCAGCTAAAATGAATCCACTGTCCTGGGTGGTTTTAAAAGAGTAGGCTGAATCATTTCCTGGCCCACCATATGTAATATTCCATTTTGGAGTTCCATTTTCGTCAATATTTACTAACCATGCATCGTATTGTCCAGCACCATATGAATTTGTTTTTCCAACTATTGCATATCCTCCACCTAAATCTCTGTGGATAGAATAGCCATAATCTTTACCTAACCCTCCAAAGCTATTTTCCCATTTAACATTACCATTTTCATCTAAACTAATTAAGTAAACATCAGTATCGTTGGATATGGTTATGGTGCCTAAAGAGATATATCCCAATTTTACGGAGTTTATAGACATAAACCCAGTCTCATTATCTGGTCCTCCGAACGTTTTTTGCCAGGTAGGGGGTTCTTTAAAAGCCGTATATATTGCAAATGTAGATACAACAACAATAGAAACTAATGATAAAATCAATAATTTTTTTTCTTTTTTCATTTAATCCCTACCAGAACAATAAAGATTATATTATATTTTGAATTTCTTAAAATAAATTCTTTTGGTAGTAAAAAATAAGATTTTAGTTTGAATAAGTGAAATAAAAAAATAGTTTTATAAAATTTTGGAGTAATTAATGAATGCCATCATTTGATCGTGAGATTCTTGCACTTGTTGAGGATTAACTGTGCCGTGGGCTGCAACTACTTCACTTGTCACTGTGGGAATTCCTGCAGAGTTAAAAACGTTTTTAACAGCTCCAGGATTTTTTGAGTTAAGGAAAATATCTGATTTGGTGGCGGTTCTCATAAATTCTGCGATTTTGAAGCTTTCATATGAAGTTTCTTTGGAACACATTACAACTTTTTTACCAGGTTCTCCGCCAGGTTGGGTTGAATGGAATTCACCTACAAATTTCACATTTTTTTGTTGAGCAACAGCTAAAAGAACATTTCCAGGGGAACCTGGAATGTCGGCTGCTCTGTTAGGGTCAATGTTGTTGAAATCTCTTGTATTTTTTTCACTAGATTTGGGAATAGCAAAAGGAACAATATATATGGTTCCTTTTAATTTTTTGCCTTGTAATTCGTTTATTAAAATTAATGCAGCAATTTGAGGGGATAATTCTTCGCCATGAACACCAGCAATAATCATTATTTTAGGATCTCCTTCACCTAATTTTATCATAGGGGTTCCTTTTTTAGCTTCTGATATTATTTGTTGGGTTAATTCTGTTTTAGGAGCATTATTGGTAATTTCGGCGTTTTTATTTATGTTTCCACCAGTTGCTGTGTTTATTACTTCAATTTGGGGCGATGTGTATTTGGCAGCGGCAGCAGGAGTGGATTCAATGAATATTATGCTGTAAGCTATAGTACTTATCATTATAGAAACTGCGAATACAATTGTCATCACTTTGATTTTTGATCCACTTACCATTTTATCACCCCTTACTTTTTTTTCAATATCTATATATATGTTCGTATTCACAAGAACATTAATTTTCCCCTGCCACTATGTGAAAAACTTCACAATAGTTATATTTGAATTTTAAAAATTTAAGGCTTAATTTATTCATTAAATTATAAAAAAATAGTAATACTACTTATATATGGAAAATAAACCTAAAATATGGTCTAATAAAAGTTTTAAATAAAAATAGGTATTTTACAAAGATAGTTTACAAAACCCTTGAATATATCAAAAGGGAATACATCTGATCATAGGATGCATCAACATCTTTAAGATTAACTTGGCCATGCTGAGAAACTACTTCTGCACTTATTGTAGGTATACCATTAGAATTGAAAACAAGATTCACAGTACCTTCATTTTCTGGCTTTAGAAAAATATCAGAGTTAGTTTTTTGGCTAATGAATTCAGCAAGTTTAAAACTTTCATAATTAATTTCTTTGGAGCACATAACTACTTTTTTACCTGGCACTCCATCTGGTCGTGTTGAATGAAAATCACCCACGTAATTTATATTATTATCCTTAGCAAATTGTAAAACAACATTTGTAGGGGAATTTGGAGAATTTGTCTCACGATTAGGGTCTTTGTTTTGGAAATCCCTAATATTTTTTTCTGTAGATTCAGGAACAGCAAAAGGAATTATATATATGGTTCCTTTTAATTTTTTGTCCTTTAAATCGTTAATAAGTTTAAGAGAAGCTATTTGGGGCGGTAACTCTTCACCATGAACTCCTGCTATAATCATTACCTTTGGATTTCCTTCACCTAATTTTATTATTGGTGCTCCGTAATTAGCTTTTTTAATTATTTCTATATTTAATTCTGTTTTAGGGATATTTTCCATTATTAATGTATTTTTAGTGATATCTCCGCTTGCACTGTTATTTATTACTTCAATTTCGGGTGATGGGATTCCTTTAAGGTCTAAAATTCCAGTAGTTAGCAGGATAGTTAATACAGCTAAAATTATCAAAAAGCAAAAAATAATTAAATTATTCCTATTTGGAATTTTATTATTCATTTAACCACAGTTAATTTATTATCTGCAAATGTTAAATATTTTCCTTATCATTAATAATAACTCGTTTACCTTCTGCAGTAGGCACCACTTTCATTTTACCTCCTTCAAAGTCAAAATCAAGCTCTTTTCCTTCAAATAACATATGTAGAAAAACGGCAAGGGATGAAACTTCTGAATGAGGCTGTGTTGTGACTGAAACATTCCAATCAGCCTGTTTATATACTTTTGTTGGAACTCTTGCTCCTCCAACAATAACCAGCTTATCTTTAGGTGAATTTTGTATTTCTCCAACAACTTCTTGAACCTGAGAACCATACATAGTTAGGTGAATGACTTCTCCTCCATTATTTTTCCATTCTTCTATGAAATTTTCAGAATTTTTCCTGTAATCAACTTTAAAGTCTCCGCCCCATCTTCCAACAACATCTCCCACATTTTCCATGAGTTTTTTATCTTCATCTCCACTTAATATTACTTTATCTGCTCCAAATGCTCTTGCTGTTAGGCAAACATGGGTGGTTATCCTGGCATCTCTTTTTCTTCTGTGATCTAATCTTAAAACATTAATTTTCAATTTATCAGCTCTTTTATATGTTTAATGGCGTAATAAAATGCTTATCATTATAATAATAGATATTGCACGTCCTATTTCGTTTGAAGCACCTAAAATATCTCCTGTTGTATATTTAAATTGTTTTGAAGCTACTAATGATATTATATATCCTCCAATCAGCGCTCCAACTATTCCTAAGACTCCTGCAACTTTTAGAGTCAAAAATCCTATTATTGAAGTCAAAACAAGGGCCAGTATTAATAATTTTAAATTCATTGACTCTACAAAAAATTTGCCTGTACCATTGGAAAAGGGTGTTGAAAAGGTTGCACAGCTTAAAAGACTCATCTTTGCAGATATTTCAGACATTAACAGCACTAAAAATATTAAACTGGCAGGAATAGAGTTAATTGCTGCAAAAGTGATTGTAGCCACTATAAAAAAGAGGGATATGCCTCCAGTGCCTATGGCCATGTCTCGCATAACTTCAATCTTTTTATGGTAATCTCCATGAACCATTAATCCATCGCCCATGTCTATTAGCCCGTCAAGGTGGTGGAAACCAGTAAACCATATTGCAAAACTGTAAATCAGCGCTGCTGAAAGCAATGAAGGTAAATTAAGTATATTTAATACAAAAAATCCAACTGCACCAACAGATATCCCGATTAAACCTCCAATAATTGGCCAAAACCATGTAAAAGCTGCCATATCTTCGATGCTGGTGTGGATATTTAAAGGTAGGATTGTTGAAAAGGATATAAGTCCAAATATTCCGTTAAGCTTAGAAACTCTCTCAAATGTATTATCAATGGCAGGGGATTTGTCTTCTTTTGTTGTACGCAGTACCTTTTTATCTTTCATCTTCATTCCTCAAAAAATTGTAAATTTTTTTGGGATAGAGAAAAATGATGTGCATTTTTCTCAAACCTCAAAAATCGGTCAAAATTTATAATTTTGACGCGACAAAAACGAAATTTTTGTCTGCTCTGATTTTTATTGTTGAAGAACTCTGTTCTTCAAACCTCAAAGATTTTGGACATACACCCGGCAACAAGCCCTGCAAAAACATCATCAAGTACAGGCCCCAGAGTGCTAATAATCCCTGGTTTTTCTTCATCATACCTTTTAAAATTAAATATGGCTTTTGTTCCGGCGATTTGGTTGGCTATAGACATTCCAAATACCTCGTCCGAGTAGAGATAGGCGGGATCATCATCAACATCAACTCCTTCAACGCGATGTTTCATGTAATCCTCTTCAAGCCTTATTCCAGCTATTATAAAGGATACTACATTTAAATCATCAAGGGATTTGAGTATTTGTTTGTGTAACTTCTTATAAAGTTCTTCAGTTTTTTCAACACCTACACAAAGCTCCATTCCGGCATCAACTAAATCTTCTATTTTAATTTCAATACCTTCAATGAAATCAACAACATTTTTTGAAAATCCGCTATTAATCATGGATTTTTTAACAGCTTTTCTAACACAGTTTTCAACCAGATTTTGAAGCTCGGTTTCATTAATATCTTCTTCACCATCTCCAAGACATGCTACAAGTGTGGAATCATGGCTGCTACTTGTGGCCAGATCCCATGAAGGGCTTCTCACATCTAAATCCCATAATGCTGCTATTTTTGCGCTAATCACCTGGGAATATGTATTCATAAGGACCATATTATTTAATTTCTTGTTTATGAGAATTATAATGTTTATTGACCCTGATGCATGTTCTTTTAAAGGTTTGATATTTTCTCCAGCACCAAATAAACCTGAATTATGGGCTGTAACTATGGCGGTAACGTAATCTGATGTTTCAATTGAACAATGTTTCATATTTGCACTGGTTAAAATCACTGCTGCAGGATCAGATACTTTTTTGTCATTTAGAAATTTCTGCAGGTACATTTCTTTATTTAGAAATGTATCTTCTTTATTATTGTTAATAGAATGATTTATTATGGTTTTTACATTAAAAAAACCTTCATTATTGGAGTTACTTAAAGATAACAGTCCCTTTTCTCTTTGAATTATAATATTATTGTTATTCTTTAAAAAGGAAGCGTCATCAATACAGATCGTTGTGTTCATTCAATCACCAGTTTAAGTATTAGTTGCATTATGCGAATTTTTTTAATCATCAATATTATAATATATGAAGTGTATATATGAATATTAAGATGGTGAAGCTATGAAAGTTCATCTTAGGGTCTTTGTTGAGATCGAAAATTTAGGAAAAGCTATGAATGCGCTTACTGACGCAGGAATCACTGGATTTTACATTTTAGAGTATAAAGGTATGTCTCCACAGGATTGGAAAGGATTTTCTATAAAAGAAGATCCAAAATCTGCTATAGAGATGATTAGACATCATTCAAAGGATGCAATATTAGTATGCAGCGTTGTGGATGATGAAAAAGTGGATAATATAGTAGAATCTGTTCGTAAGGCCCTCAAAGGAGAAAAATATACTATTTTAGAGGTCCCTATACGCAGGATAATTGTAAACGAAGGAAGCAGCGAATAAACAGTAATTTTTTGGCTTAACATTAGTTATATTATGTGGTTAGTGTATCTTTTGTTTTTTTAATTATTGAAATTAATATTTGAGTTTATTCGTTTTTTATGATACAATATGGTTTGAAATAACTTCATTGGACTTGCTTTGATCATTATTTTTCACCGAAAGGTTTATATATTTTGAACCATTAATTGGGTGTTATAATTTAATTTTGATAATCTAGTTTTAAAATTACTATATAATTTAAAATCATGTCAAAAATTCTATTAACTTTTGACATCTTTTTGTAGATTATTTAAATATTACTATTCATACCGGAGGTGTTAATTATGCTCCAACAGGTTCAGGGTTACCCAACCCTAGTGGCAGTAAAACAAAACTGGACCAAAATAAATAGGAGTGTGATTAGATTAAGGGACAAATTAAAGCAAGCACGACACTCGCGATGTTTTTAATCGCAGCCTTTTCATTTGCTGCTCCATCAGCAGCGGCAGAACATGGTGTTGGTGCATATAATATTAAAATTACAAGTGATTATGTTAAAGCAGCTGGAGTTTGCAGCTGCTCATTATGCAGTGATAGATACCACCATACTGTGGTATTTAAGAATTACTGCCCAAATTGCCATTTGAAAGGAACATTAACTTTTGAACAAGGCTCAGCTTCATGGACCAGTCCAGAAGGACTGTGGTATTGTACAAGATGTGATATGGACTACTGTTTAGTTCATGGAAAATCACATGATAGTAGAGGAGAATATTTAACACATACAACAGAACCAGTTACACAACCGGTTACACAGAATGTGACTCCAGATACTCCAAAAGTACAAGCACAAACTATCGATGAAGGATATGTTGAACTTATTGTGAGTAATCAGAAATATAAATTCAAAAAATCAGAATTAAACAAGTTTAAATTTGAAAATACAAGTATAAGTGAGCTGTAAATAACAGTTTCAACTTACTTTTTTTTAAATTAGCTTTTTTTTAGATATTAAATGGTTGTTAGTTAAATAACCAATAATTTAATTAAATAAGTTAAATTTTTTTATTTTTTTTAAAATTTGGCCGTATTACGCATTTAAATGACATAATACTGGATAATAACCTTATAATAAAATTTATTGGGGTCAATGTTTTTATAATTTCAAAATTTTAAATAAATTTATAATAATTAAAGAAATATATTAATTTTAAGATTGGAAGTGGAGAAATGGAATCAGATGAGAATATAGAAATAACTGAAAAGGATGTCATGGAGCTTATGAACATATTTACGAAAGTTCCAGTTATTATCTTAAAAAGAGTAGTTTCCAGAAATTCAAATGTGGTAAAAAAGTTCCAATCACAAATAAATTCGTATAAAGATCAATTATCTGATGAAGAAATTGCTAAAATCAATAAAGTCATGGAAATGCCAGTTCCCCAGCTTCAAAGAATACTACAAAATGTATATGATGAAACACATCAAAAACAGTTAAAAATTTTAGCAGATCCAAAAGCAGAGCCATTCATTGTAAAAAACCTTCAGGAACTAAAAAAGGTACTATTTAACTGAAATAACTGGATTAATATATTTAATCTCTAAATTCAAGTAAAATTAAATGAATAGAATATAAAAAAAATAATCTATTTAAATTTAGTTAACCTAATACAATTTTAAGGATTATTTAAAAACTGGCAAAAATGTTATAATTTTTATAAAAAAGCAATTAATTTGAACTTTTAGTGGTATTATGGTAGTTGTAATAGACCCTCAAAACTCAGGAATATCTGGAAACATGGTTTTAGGTGCCCTTATAGATATTGGTATTGATATTGGGGATGTAGTTGAAGTTATGGAATATTATGCTTCATATTTTGGAGATATAAGTGTTAAAATCAATAATGTTCAAAAAGCAAGTATTAATGCAACATATGCTAATGTTGAAACTACTGATAAAAAACATATTGAATATTCCAAGTTTATAAAAACTCTGGGTAACATTAAACACGAAAAAATTGATGATAATATCCTTAAATTTTCAAAAGATGTTTTTAATACTCTGGCAAGGGCTGAAGCTGAAGTTCATGGGACTTCCATAGATAAAGTTCATTTTCATGAGGTAGGTGCAGCAGATGCTGTTGCAGACGTGATTGGGTCAGCGTATTGCTTTTATAAGCTTGGATTGAACACTAAAAAAGTGTATGGAATGCCTGTTGCTCTTGGTGGGGGTCGAATTAAAAGTATGCACGGAAATTTAAGTGTTCCTGCACCTGCAACTCTTGAAATATTAAAAAATGTACCAGTATTCGGCGGTCCAGAAAATCATGAGCTTACAACACCAACAGGGGCAGCTCTTTATATGAATATGGTGGATGAATTCTGCAGTTTTTATCCGTTGATAACAAACAGGAAAATTGGTTATGGTGCAGGTAAACTGGATCTTGAGGTTCCCAATATTTTAAGGATCATAAGCGGAGATTCCAGTATTCCAACTGATAATATTTCTATTCTTGAAACTAATCTGGATAGTGTTACTGGGGAGGTAATTGGCCATACATTTGACAAGCTTTTAGATGCTGGAGCGCTTGATGTAGTGGCAGTCCCGATTTTAATGAAAAAAAACAGGCCCGGTCATCTTTTAAGAGTAATAACAAAACCAAAGGATTGTGACGCTGTTTCAGAAGCAATAATCAGGGAAACAGGAACTCTTGGTGTTAGGATATTACCTTATGTTCATAGGAATATTGTAAACCGGGAAATTATCCCTATTAACATCGAAATTGCAGGAATAAAGAAAGATATACAAATTAAAGTTGGAACTATCGGGGATGAAATAATAAATTATAGTCCAGAGTATGAGGATGCAAAAAAAATTGCTAATGAAATGAACATTCCTTTAAAGGATGTAATGAAAAAGGCAAACGATGCATTTAAGAAACTCTTAGATAAATATTAAATGGGGTGAACTTACATGATGAAATGGCTACTTGAACATATTTGGTGGGTATCAGCTATCTTTACTGCTATTTTATTAATTTTGCTAGCAATTGCAATATGGATAGGCGAATTCAACGCTATTGTCCGAATTATAATTGTTCCATTAACTGCTATAATTGCAATTCTTACTACCCTGGGCTGGAGGGAACATAATAAGAAAAAAACTGAAAGAAAAACATTAGTTGCTGTTAAAAATGAATTAGAATACAATTTACAGATATTAGATTATAATCAGAATATTCTGGATAATGAAATTGAATTGATAGAAGATAATAAATTTTCTGACACTCCAAAAAGGAATAAACTGATTTTAGAGCCATTATTGCCCCTAAAAACAGGATTTTGGGATATTATAACCTTTGATCTTTTCCCAGATAAAGTTAAAAAATCAGAACTTTTTGTTAAAATCAGAGATATCGACATGTGTGCAAATAAGATCAATGAACAGATAAAAAGCAGAGAAAATTATAAAAACACTAATATTGAAGCACATGACATATCTTCTACAGTTAAAAGATACGATCGGCTGTTATTAGAGAATATAGAAGGACTTAGAACTGCTTTAATGAATTTGGGAATGCATATATATAAATTATGCTAATTGGGTAAATAATACGAAAAATTCATATACTCAAACGTTGTATGACATAATATATTGAATATTAATCTTAAATGGAGGGTCATACTTTGTTTAGTTGTAGAATTAATTATTTATCATTGATTATTTTTTTATTAGTGATATTTACATTACCTTTGGAAGTTTTTGCTCATGGGGGAGGGAGAGGAGGTAGTGTTGGAAAAATAGGTAAGCTTTTTAGTGGTTCCTCAGGTTCAGGTGATCCAGTTATTGACACTAATTTTTTAATTATTTTAATCAGTTTCATTGTAATATCTTTAATTATAATTGGAATCATTGTTTGGAGGTTCCGTAAGAAAAATAAAGACGCTAAAGAGCTTGCGGGAGAAATAGAAAAATATGATGAAGCGTGGAACATTAAAAATATAGAAGAAAGGGTTGAAGATACATTTTATAAGGTACATGAGGCTAGAAAAGAGCGAAATCCAGATATATCTAAAGATTATATAAGTGAATCTCTTTACAGGGCGAATAAAGCATATACAAGTGATTTAATAGCCAGAAACCATATAAATGTCCTTGAGAAGGTTCGTTTAAAAAATGTAAGGATAATGGGAATAGGAGATTATAAAAAAGATGAAATGGATTATTTCTGGGCATATATAACTGGTTCAATGTATGATTACTTCATCGATGATTTTACAGGTAAAGTTGTAGCGGGAGAACCAGCTCATCTACACCAAATTAGAGAGATGTGGAAGTTTACAAGAGGTTTAAATGGGTGGATTCTTGATAAAGTGAATAAAAACATTTTATCAGACCTTTTCAGCATAAAATCGTTTAGTGAAGGATATGGAAATGATTCAAATAATGGATATTTAATTTGTGAGGATTGCGGGGGTTATTATATGCTTGAAAGCAATGAATATCCTGAAGAGTTTGGAAAATGTCAGTGTGGAGGTAATTTAATATATTACCATGATCTAGATGAATTTCTGGGAGATGATGATTTTTAAAATAAAAAATTGAAAATTATTAGGGGAATATAAAATGCTTTAACAATGTAATAGCTTTATATAATTAAAATAGAATTAAATGGAGGGATATTTGTTGATTGGAATTAGGGTTAGGATAGTTTCATTCCTTATTTTTTTAATTAATCTATCTTTATTACCTTCTATTGTTTTTGCCAGAGGTGGCAGAGGAGGTGGAGTAGGTGAGGGTATAGTATCTTTTGGAGGAGATTCTGGGTTTCAAATAAATGATCCAGTTATGTTTTGTTTATATATGGCTTTTTTTATGGTAATTGGAATTGGTTTAGCTTATTCTTATTTGAGAGTTTACAGGGTAAAGAGAAGAGTGAAGGCATTAGAGGAAAGGGAGCAGCACTTAAATAAATCAAGGAATCTTAAAGATACAGAAAAACATAAAGGTCATGTATATGATTCAAATAAGGGATATTTAGTTTGTGAAGAATGTAAGGGTTATTACATGCTTGGAAAGGATGAAAATCCTCAGGAATTTGATTCATGTCAGTGTGGAGGTAATTTAATATATTATAATGATCTAGATGAATTCTTGAAAGATGGTGATTTTAAAAATGAAAACACTGGAAATTAATAATTACAATGGGGCTAACTATGAAAAATAAACCAAAGGCAATATCTGTCCTCTCAGGAGGATTAGATTCAACAGTGGCAACAGCATATTTCGCTGATAAATATGATATTCATGCTTTAACATTTGATTATGGGCAGCGAAGCGCCAGAATGGAAATAGAATCATCTGAAGTTATATGTGAAAAATTAGGCATGAAACACACAGTAATAGAGCTCCCATGGCTTAAAACTCTTGGAAAATCTGCATTAACATCTGGTTCTGCAGTTCCAGAGCTTAAAGCAGATGAACTTGATAACAAGGAAATCTGTGATGAAACAGCACGTAAAGTATGGGTTCCTGGACGGAATGTAGCATTTACAGCCATAGCTACATCATTTGCAGAAGCAGAAAATGCTGAAATAATTATCATGGGATGGGACCTTGAAGAAGCTGTTACATTTCCCGATAACTCCAAAGAATTCTTGGATGCATTTAATCATGTTTTGAAGATTGGTACACTTGATGGCGTGCAAATTGAAGCTCCGGTTATAAATTTAAACAAAAAAGAAATTGTAAAGCTCGGTATTAAAATTAATACTCCATTACATTTAAGTTACTCTTGTTATATGGGTCAAAAAGAACATTGTGGAACTTGTGAATCATGTATGCGGCGTAAAAGAGCTTTTAGGGAAGCTAAAGTTGAAGATAAAGTAGAATATGGCATTAGGTAATAATTCCGTTAATAAGTTATTTTTTTAGTTTAGATAGTCTTATTTAATTCCAGTGCTTATAATTACTCAAAATTTTATTTTTTGCTTACTACTTTTTCATTATTAGATAAATAAAAACTTTAGTTAAAAGAATCATAATAATATAAGTGTTGTCCATTTGGAGGCTCATGATGAACAAAAGTGAAACTAAAAAAGCAATTGATTATTATCGCTCTTTGGTTGAAAAAGAAGTTGGAAACGAAAAAACAGTTGAGGGTAAACTTCTTGGTCCCAGAAAGCTTACCAAAAAAGATCATGTTGATTTAGAAGATATAGTTCGTCCTGAACGACCTTTTTTAGGTAAAGATGCTACTGAAGATTTGGATTCAGTATATGTCACAACATTTAGAGTTGGAAACCTAAAAAAACCAATTTCAGTCGCTAGGGCAGGTTATGGCACAGATATAGTTGCAGGAATGGAACTTGGAACTAACCTGGTTAAAGCAGGCCTCATTAAAAGTGTTGATGACATTGCTGACTTTTTAGCGAAGTTTAAGATAGGTATTCTAGATATTTTCAAGGAAGAAGATACAGAAGATGGGAAAAAGATTGATTTAAGAGTTTATGAATGTATTGAATGTGCAGGGTTGCCTAATATCGGAGAACCAGTTTGTTACTTTGAAACAGGCATGATAATTGGCATATTAACGGAATTAACTGGAAAACATGTCTCTGCAGAGGAGGTAAGGTGCTGGACAAGTGGTTATTCATTCTGCCAATTTGATGTTGAAATAAAAGATTAGAATGATTTTTGATTTATTTCAGTTTATTTTAAACCCGCCGTAAACTGCAACACCGTAATATTTCCATATAACATCAACATCTCTAAATCCGATTTCTACAAGCCATTTGAGTTGATCAACTAATTTTGCAGGATGATCTTCTGCTTCTGCTGCAGGTATCCATTTTTCTTCAATTTCTTTTGCACTAACACTTAAACTCATGAATTCTTTCCATTTATTAATGTATAATATTTGTAAATTGTCATTTGAGCCCAAAACAACGTCAGCGTTTAAGAATATTCCTCCTGGATTTAAGGCAGCATATATTTTCTTATAAAAATCTTTTTTATCTTCATCAGTTACAAGATGGTGTAATGCTAGGGAAGAAACTATTACATCATATTTTTCGCTGATATCAAGTCTATAAAAATCTCCAATGACATAATTTATATTATCATATTCTTGTAATTTTATTTTAGCCATTTCAATCATATTTCGAGCTAAATCAAGACATTTTACTCTTGCATTTGGAAATTTTTCTTTTAGATTTTTGGTTATAGTTCCCGTACCGCACCCTAAATCAAGAACTTTTATTGAATCATCATGATTAAAGGGTATTGAGCTGATTAAAGCATTAATCATTTCTTCATAATGTGGAATCAATTTTAAAATGAGTTCATCGAATTCATGGGCTTCTTCTTCAAAATGAGCCTTTACTCTTTCTGATTTTTGCAAAATGTTCACTCCATAAAAAATTGAAAATTAAATATTTAAAAGAAAATAAAGATTTTAAGGAAAGAAATGAAAAGACTTATTTTATAACCATTAATGTATCTCCGGCATTAACAGTGTCACCTTCATTAATGAAGATTTCTTTTACAGTTCCAGGGCTTGGAGCGTGAATATCGTTTTCCATTTTCATAGCTTCTAAAACAGCAACAACATCTCCTTCATTAACCTTGTCACCTTCATTAACTTTGAGTTTAAGAATCATTCCCTGCATTGTAGATGTTACTCCACCTTCAACAGGTCCTGTAGGGGTTTTGTTATCTCCTGAACTTTCTATTTCCATGTAACCTACAGGAAGAACTTTAACATTGAAAACTTCACCATCAACATCAACAGCATATTCTGTGGGGACACCAGAAGGTGTTTCGCAAGCATCGTCTTCTTCCGGAGGTTTTAATTCTTCTTCTTCAGCTTCCCCACTTAAAAATTTAGGGGCAACTGCAGGATAAAGAGCATATGTCAAAATATCCTCTTCTTTTTTAATAATTCCTAATTTTTTCCCTTCCACTTTATATTTTTCTAATTCTGGCTCAAGCAGATCTCCAGGCCTTACAGTTATTGGGTTTTCATCACCTATAATTTTTTTACGAATATCTTCATTAACAGGTGCAGGAGGTCTTCCATATAATCCTTTTAAGTAATCTTTAACCTCTTTTGAGACGGATTCGTATCTTTCTCCACCTAACACGTTCATAACGGCCTGTATTCCTACTATTTGGCTTGTTGGAGTTACGAGAGGAGGGTATCCCAGATCTTTTCTAACTCGAGGTACCTCTTCAAGCACTTCTTCATATCTATCAAGCGCATTTTGAACTTTAAGCTGTGATACAAAGTTTGAGAGCATTCCACCAGGAATCTGGTAAATCAGGACTTCTGTATCAACTTTTTCGGAGATAGGATCAATAATACTACTGTATTTTTTCCGAATCTCTTCAAAGTACTTTTTAATATGTGTTAAAAGTTTTAAATCAATCTCTGTGTCGTAAGGAGTTCCTTGAAGTGCTGCAACCATACTTTCAGTTGGTGGTTGTGATGCTCCCCAGGATAATGGTGATATTGCAGTATCTAAAATGTCTACTCCTGCTTGACAGGCAGCATAATAACTCATTGGGGTCATTCCACTTGTACAATGGCAATGAAGGTTAACCATTAAATTAGTTTCTTCTTTAAGACTTTTAACGAGCTCATATGTATCATGTGGTGATATTAGCCCTGCCATATCTTTTATTGCAACTGAATTACATCCTAAAGATTCTAATTCTCTTGCAAAGTCAACATATTTTTCTAAAGTGTGATAAGGGCTTACTGTGTAAGAAATTACTCCTTGAACATGAGCGTCTTGTTCACGTGCAACTTTTATGGCGTATTCCATATTTCTTATGTCATTTAGAGCATCAAATATCCTGAAAACATCTACACCATTTTCGTAAGACTTTTCAACAAATTTTCTCACTATATCATCAGGATAATGTTTGTATCCTACCAGATTCTGTCCTCGAAGGAGCATTTGGAGGGGCGTCTTTGTTATTGTTTCTTTAAGGCTTCTAAGCCTTTCCCACGGATCTTCATTCAAATATCTTATGCAAGTATCAAATGTAGCACCGCCCCAGACCTCCATTGAGAAATATCCAACTTTATCCATTTCTTCAGCAATGGGCAACATGTCCCTTGTACGCATTCTGGTTGCAAGTAAAGATTGGTGTGCATCTCGAAATGCTGTTTCAATGATCTTTATCTTTTTCATAGTGACCCTCTCAATAAGCTTCAAAAAATTTAGTATCTCAATATATTTAGTCTTAAGTGACTTATAAATCATTTTAATTAATGAGCAGTGATTATTCAAATGTTTAAAGATAATACTCTTATTTGAATTTTGAAAAATTTTGAATAATAAAATAAATTTTAAATATAGAGATTTATTCTGATTTTTTGTTTATTAATTGGTAGAAATTAATATAATTTTTATATAAAATGTTTGATATTTTGAATTTTTGATTTTTTGTTATTAGAAAAATTTATATACAATGAAAACAAAACAATGATAGTCGGAAGTAGGAAACATACTTCCGATAAAGACTTTTTCAAAAATTATTAAAAATGGAGAAATAAAGAAAAAAAACAAAAGAATGAGGTCTATCATGGTAAGAAAAATAGCTATTTATGGAAAAGGTGGAATTGGAAAGTCCACAACACAACAAAACACAGCAGCCGCTATGGCTCATTTCCACGATAAAAATATAATGATTCATGGATGTGATCCAAAAGCAGACAGTACACGTCTGATTTTAGGTGGTAAAATGCAAACCACCATGATGGACACATTAAGAGAGGAAGGAGAAGAAGCCTGTACTCCTGAAAATGTTGTTGAAGCAGGATACAAAGGAATTAAATGTGTTGAATCTGGTGGTCCTGAACCTGGTGTTGGATGTGCTGGAAGGGGTGTGATCACCGCTATAACAATAATGGAAATGTATGGGGAATATGAAAAGGATTTAGACTTTGTATTCTTCGATGTTTTAGGTGATGTTGTATGCGGTGGATTTGCAATGCCTATACGGGATGGAAAAGCCTCAGAAATTTATATTGTGGCATCTGGGGAGATGATGGCGCTTTACGCTGCAAATAATATCTGTATTGGTATGGTAAAATACGCAGAACAGAGCGGAGTGAGACTTGGAGGAATCATCTGTAACAGTAGAAATGTAGATGGTGAAAAAGAACTGCTTAAAGAATTTTGTGAGAAAATAGGAACTCAAATGATTCACTTTGTTCCACGTGATAATATAGTTCAAAAAGCTGAATTCAATAAAAAATCGGTTGTAGAATTTGATGAGGACTGCAATCAGGCTAATGAATACAAAACACTTGGAGAAAAAATAATCGGCAATGATAATTTCGTCATTCCTAAACCAATGACCATGGATGAACTGGAAGATCTGGTTTTAAAATATGGTTTAATTGATTAATTAACAGCACTGGAGAGTTAAAAATGAAGATGATTCGCGCAATTGTGCGCCCGGATAAAGCAGAAGAAGTCGTAGATTCCCTGGCAGAAGCAGGTTATGTTGCCCTTACAAAAATGGATGTTATTGGGAGAGGTAAACAGAAGGGAATTCAAGTAGATAAAATCTATTACGACGAATTACCTAAAACAATGCTCCTTCTGGTTGCAGAAGAAGCAGATACTCAAAAAATTATCGATATAATTAATGAATCTGCATTTACGGGAAGCTTTGGTGATGGAAAAATATTTGTAAGCCCTGTAGATGAAGCGTACACTGTAAGAACAAGATCTGCAGGATTATAATGCTAAAAATTAATTGAAACTAACTGGTGCATTTAATGAAAGAAATAATCGCAATTATCCGCCCAAAAAAGATGACACAAACAAAAGAAGTTTTAAGCGCACTTGGTTTTCCAGCAATGACTGCAAACAGAGTCATGGGACGGGGAAGGCAAAAAGCAATAATCGGAGAAGTATCTTTTGATATTAACAAACCGGAACTCCTTGAAGAAGAAGGAACAATGAGATACATACCAAAGCGGCTTATATCACTAATTGTGCCTGATGAGGATGCTTCTCTTGTAGTTGAAGCTATAATGAGGGTTAATCAAACAGGACAAATAGGAGATGGAAAACTGTTCGTGTGTCCTGTAGATGATGCAATAAGGGTAAGAACAGATGAACGTGGAGAAGAAGCTATTATTTAATAGCAATATTGAATAGGAGCACGCAACGATTTAATAGATTATGATTATTAGGAGATCAAAAATATGCCCTTTAAACTTTTTGAAGTTGATAAAGAAATCCCAGAAAGAGAAGAATTTATTTATGTAAAAGATTCAGCGGATCCAAAGGAACATATCCCTAAATGTAATACAAAGACCGTTCCTGGCTGTATGACTGAGCGTGGATGTGCATTTGCAGGGGTTAAAGGGGTTATAACTGGAGCTGTAAAAGACGTTGTTCATGTTGTGCATTCTCCTGTAGGATGTACCACATACGGTTGTGGAAGTAAAAGATACCCCAGTTCACCTGATCTTCCAAACGGAGGTAAAATTCCAATAGAAAACTTCAACCTGAAATACATTATGGGTACAGACCTTAAAGAATCAGATGTAGTTTTTGGAGGAATGAAAAAACTCAGGCAATCCATTTTAGAAGCATCTAAAGAATTTCCATTTGTTAATGCTATTTACACATACGCAACATGTACAACTGGACTTATAGGGGATGACATGGATGCTGTTGCAAAAGAATTATCAGAAGAAATCGGTAAAGACGTTATAGCATTCAATGCTCCTGGATTTTCAGGCCCTACTCAATCTAAAGGGCACCATGTTGGTAACATAACTCTCTTCAATAAACTTGTAGGTACAAAAGAGCCCCCAGAGACAACACCTTATGATGTGAACTTAATTGGGGAATATAACATAGATGGAGACCTTTGGGTCTTACAGGATTACTTTAAAGAGATAGGAATAAACATACTCTCCACATTCACTGGAGATTGTAGCCATGATGAGATATGCTGGATGCACAGAGCCAAATTAAGCTTAGTAAGATGCCAGCGATCTGCAAATTATATAGCTGAACTTATAGAAGAAAAATATGGCGTTCCATATATTAAAGTGGACTTTTTTGAACTCCAGGGAAAGAAAGTATGGGTATTTTCTGGAGGACCTAAAAACTGGCACCTTCCTGAACCTCTAAAGGAGCATCTGGGAATGGAAACAGTTGCAGTATCTACAATGTTTGAGCACGAAGATGGATATGAGAAGATTAAAGAGCGTGTAGGTGAAGGAACAGTTATATTTGATGATCCAAATTCACTGGAACTTGAAGAAATTATTGAAGATTATAAGCCAGATATAATCTTATCTGGTGTTAAAGAGAAATATATAGCTCATAAATTAGGAGTACCATGCATGTTAATTCATTCATATGAAAATGGGCCTTATATGGGCTTTGAAGGATTTATGAACTTAGCTCAAGATATTTATGCTTCTATTTACAGTCCTGTGTGGGATATGCTGGAATTTGAAGAGGAAGTAGAAGAAAGCGAAGAGGAGGTAACAGAATGAGCTGTGCAAATGTAATAAAAAAAGAGAGAACCTCTGTAATTAACCCTCTTGTAACCTGCCAGCCAATGGGAGCAATGTATGCAGTTTCAGGTATAAGGAGAGGACTTCCATTAGTTCATGGTTCTCAGGGATGTTCTACATTTGTTAGATACTCCTTTTCACGTCATTTCCGTGAACCTTCTGAAATTGCTGTAACATCACTTCACGAAGATGCAGCAGTTTTCGGTGGAAGAAAAAACCTTATATCTGGTATTGAAAATCTTGCAATAAGATTCAAGCCAAATTTAATTGGAGCAATCAGTACATGTTCCAGTGAGATAATTGGAGATGACATGGAAGGTTTCATTAAAGTGGCCAAAGAAGACTTAAAAAAAAGAATGGGAGAAAAAGAGGCAGAAAAAGTAAAGATAGTACCTATAAGTACTCCCAGTTTCGTAGAAACTCATTTTAAAGGCTATGATAATGCAATTAAAGCTCTGGTTGACAACTTAGCTGAAGATCCAAGTGAATCTAATGAAAAAGTTAATATAATTCCTGGAATGGTAAATCCTGGAGATGTAAGGGAAATAAAGCATATGCTTGGTTTAATGGGTGTTGAAGGTATTATTCTAACTGATATATCAGATCCTTTCGATTCACCACTTAGACCATCTACAACAGAAACAAAACCATTCTATCCGAAAGGAGGAACAACAGTAGAAGAAATCTGTGACACCTCAAATAGTCGGGGTACAATCTCTTTATGTGGATATGCAGGTTCTGGTGCTGTATCACTTGAGAAAAAGTATGACGTTCCTGCAGCTGTTGGTTCAATACCTATTGGAGTTAAAAACACTGACCAATTCTTAAGGAATTTAAAGAAATTCACTGGATTGGAGATTCCAGACACAATCTTAGATGAAAGAGGGCTGCTTATAGATTCAATGGCTGACCTTGTATCAAGATACCTATTTGGACGAAAGGTAGCAATATATGGGGATCCTGCTATAACTTCGGGAATTGCTCGATTTGTTTGCGAACTTGGTATGATTCCTTCAATAGTCTGTACTGGTGTTGAAAGCCCAGAATTTGTTGATGAGATGAAAAAAGTAGCTAAAGAATCTGATGGGGCTGTAGATGTCTTGATAAGAAGTGATTTAAGAGATTTAGAAACACATCTACAGGAAAATCCTGTGGATCTTATGATTGGTCATTCTGATGGAAGATTATTCGCTAAAGCACTTGATGTTCCCCTTATACGGGTTGGATTCCCTGTTTATGATAGAGTAGGATACCATAGAGTCCCTATAGTGGGATATAATGGAGGAATTAGTCTCATAGATAGAATAACAAATGCAGTCTTTGAAAAATACTACGATCATGAACACTGGAAGTTACAGCAATAGGCTGAATTCCAAGATAGCTCAAATAATCTCAAATAGCCATTTTAAGAATATGAATTTTGAAATGGCTAAAATTATTATTTTTAAAGCAAATAGGGGTAAAAAATGCGATTTTTTAAAGGTAAAAAAATGCAATCAGCGGTTAAATCTTCAAAAAATTCTGAAAAATCAGATAAAGGTAATGAAAAGGTTACAAATTCATCCAAACTAAATGTGTCAGTAAATAAATCATTAATAAAAGATTTATTTACTGATGAATCATCTTCTGACGAGATAGTTATTGATCCTGTTCCTGAATCAATTATTAAAACTCTGGAATCTCGCCTGGATCACATGTGCGTTAAAAAAAGCGAAGATGGGGGTGGCCCTAGTTGTAACACTGCTTCAGTACCAGGAATAGTCACCCAGAGGTCATGTGTTTACGGCGGGGCTCGAGTGGTCCTAATGCCGATCACCGATGCCATACACTTGGTACACGGCCCTATAGGATGTGCTTCATGTACATGGGACATAAGAGGTAGCCGAACTTCAGGAGAAGATCTGTATAAAACAGGGTTTTCTACCAACCTTGAAGAGAAGGACATAGTATTTGGGGGAGAAAAAAAATTAGCAGATACTATAACCGAACTCAACAACCTTTACAAGCCCGCAGCCATATTTGTCTACTCCACCTGTGTAGTTGGCCTTATTGGGGATGATTTAAAGGCTGTTTGTCGAGAAGCTGAAAAGATCACTAAATGCAGAGTTATTCCTGTGCAATCAGAAGGTTTTAGAAGCTTCAATAAATCATTGGGACACCAGCTGGCATGTGATGCAATGCTGGATTATCTTATAGGTACTGGGGAACTAGACGGTAAGCTGAAGAGTGAAATTAACGCGCAGCCGACCTTAAATATAGTAGGAGAATTCAATGTGGCTGGTGATTTGTGGGCAATTAAACCACTCATAGAAAAGATGGGAGTAAATGTTCTATCGGTTCTAACTGGTGATTCCTGTGTTGAAGATATAGCTAACGCTCATTATGCTGATTTGAACATAGTACAGTGCCAAAAATCATCAAATTATCTGGCCCGGCAAATGGAAGAGAAATATGGCATACATTATCTCAAGGTGAACTTCTTTGGCATAGAAGACACTGCTAAATCACTTAAAATTATTTCTGAGTTCTTCCAGAACCCAAAAATGATAGAAAAAGCTGATGAAATAATAAAAACTGAAATAGCAAATGTAAGATCCGAAATAAGTCACTATAAAAAGAGACTAGCTGGTAAAGGAGTTGCAGTTTATGTTGGAGGTAACAAGGCATGGTCTCTTATTAGGGCGTTTGAAGAGCTAGGAATGAATGTAATAATGACAGGTACTCAAAATGGCCTTCCTGAAGATTACGAGCGAATTATGGAAACAGTTAGCGAAGGAACTCTGGTGGTAGACGATGCTAACTCTATGGAACTATCAAGACTTCTACAAAAATATCAGCCAGATCTAGTTATTTCTGGTGCAAAAGAAAAATATATGACTCATAAATTAGGAATACCCTTCTGTGACTTTAATCATGACCGTATAGCCTCTTTTGCAGGTTTTAAAGGATTTATTAATTTCGCTAAGGAACTTAATCGGGCAGTATCCAGTCCTGTGTGGAAATTTACTCCAAAAAAATATCATGGAATTGTTAAAAATGAATAAAAATACTGATGATGGTATGATCAAAAATTCAAGAGCTTGCGGAGAAATTCACCGGCCAATCCCTAATAAACACTTCGCGGTTATTAATCCCTCCAAAATGTGCCAACCTATGGGGGCAGTTCAGGCTTTGCTTGGAGTTCGTGGGGCAATGCCTTTAATACACGGCTCCCAAGGTTGCAGCACTTACATGAGGTTTCAATTATGCAGGCATTTCAGAGAACCTGTAAATGTTTCTTCCACATCTATGAGTGAAGGAACTGTGGTTTACGGGGGAGAAGCTAACCTTTTAAAAGCTCTGGAGACAATATGGAATGAGTATAAACCTGAACTCATAGGAGTAACATCAAGTTGTCTCACTGAGACTATCGGTGATGACATGGGCCTTATAATTCATAAATTCCGGCAAGAACATCATGATGAGGAATTACCTCCAATTGTTCCCATATCAACTCCAAGCTATGCTGGATCCCATGTGGACGGTTATGACAAGACTATTAAATCACTTATAGAAAATTTAGCATATTCTACTAAGCCTAATGATAAAATTAACATTATAACTGGAAATGTATCGCCTGCAGATATCAGAGAAGTTAAAGAAATTCTGGAACTTCTGGATTGTGAAAGTATAATACTAACTGATAACTCAGAATCTCTTGATGCTCCACATACTGATTCAGTATCATTTCTTCCATCAGAGGGAATCACAGTGGATGAAATAAGAGATACAGCTAATTCAAAGGCTACTTTATCTCTTTGTAAGCACGCTGATTCTGGTGTAAAATTTCTGGAGAAAAGATTTGATATTAAATCCATTTCAGGATTCTTTCCAGTAGGATTACAAAGTACAGATAGTTTTATATCTTCGATTTGCGAGCTTAACGGATGTGAACTTCCAGTTAAACTTGAAAAAGAAAGAGGAAGACTTATTGATGCAATGGTAGATGCTCATCCTTATAATTACGGGAGAAAGGTTGCTATTTATGGCGATCCTGATGTGGTAGCAGCATTAGCTCGTTTTACAGCAGAGTTAGGAATGATTCCAGCTATAGTTTGTACAGGGGCAAAAAGCAACCGTTTCCTGGATGATATGAAAAGTGTGGCAGAAGAAAGCTGTTCATTGCCAGTGGTTCTTGAAGGATGTGACCTTTATGATTTACATCAACAGATAAAAGAGAATCCAATAGATCTGCTCATTGGAAATTCCTACGGTGCTAGAATAGCCAAAGAAGAGAATATACCTCTTTTGAGGATAGGTTTCCCCATATATGATCGTTTAGGTGCCCAGAGAATACCTATTGTTGGTTATAAAGCAGGAATCAGTCTGGTGGATACTCTGGCCAACATAATTCTAGAAAAATACTATGACGAGTCAGGACATGAAATAGAAAGTGAATAGATCAGGAAATAGAGTTAAAAATAACATAATAAAAGGGTAAACACCATGAAAATAGCTGTTGCATCCAATAATGGCAAAAATGTAAATTTACACTTTGGTGACGCTTCCAACGTTCTCATATTCGAGGTTAACGGAAATCAGGTAAATTTCGTTGAACTTAGAGAAAAACCCAGAAAACCAATTAAGGATCATTCTGATAGGTGGATACAATCTTTGGAACTTGTAAGTGATTGTCAAGTGGTTTTATGCAGTAGAATTGGACTAGAACCTAAAGAAGCACTTCAAAATAAAGGAATAGAAGCAATAGGGTCTCAAAAAGAAGTTAGAGATGCAATTAAAGATTATCTTTCAAGATAATGAAATAATTTAAGTTTTGCTTAAATTAGAACAACTTTCAAGATCCTATAAAAACAAGAAACAAGGAGATAAACAATGGTTAAAATAACGGTCGATTATGAAAAATGCGATGGTATAGATTGCGGAGAATGCGTAGATGTTTGTTCAATGGAAGTTCTTGTACTTGAAGATGGTAAAATAGCAATAAAATGCCAGGAAGAGTGTAGCTTATGCGAAATTTGCATAGATGTCTGCCCTAGAGACGCTATAACCTTAGAAGAATAAACATGCCCTTTTCTAATTTACTTTTTCCCTATTTAAAAACAATTATTTTTTATAAATTTAAAGCACATAATTAATATGAGTTGGAGGTAATTTTTTGAAAACAGTAGTTACAGCATGTACTCGTGATTGTCCGGGCGCATGTAGTGTTATTGCCCATGTAGAAGATGGTAAAATTGTTAAACTAACTGGAAACAGGGAACATGAGTTTACAGCAGGATTTTTATGTGGCAGTACTAAAAATTACCTGAAAGACCGTTTTTATAGTTCAAAAAGAATACTCTATCCTCTTAAAAAGGTAGAAGGAGAATGGGAGCGGATAAGCTGGGATGAAGCTCTGGATATTGCGGTAGAAAAGCTTAAAGAAGTAAAAGAGAAATATGGAAGTACATCTATTCTTTATTATCAAGGTTTTGGGGCCCGTACAGCACTTAGAATTCTTAATCGAAGATTTTTCAATTTATTTGGAGGAGTTTCAACTTTATATGGTACAGTTTGTGGTGGAACTGGTCAGGCAGGTCAAGAACTTGATTTTGGAGAGAGAATATCTCATGATCCATTTGATCATTTAAACAGCAAAGCCATAATCATATGGGGACGTAATCCGGCAGTTACAGACATTCATTTATGGAAAATCCTTAAAAAAGCAAGGAAAAATGGAGCTAAAATTGTTGTAATAGATCCAGTTAAAACAGAGACAGCAAAAAGATCAAATTTACATTATCGGCCCATTCCTAATTCTGATGCATTTCTTGCAATGGGACTATCTAAAATTTTGTTCCGTGAGGGGTTTGCGGACTTTGATTTTATAGATAATCACACAGAAAACTTTGAAGAATATAAAAAAATTATTGATGGATTTGATATCTCTCATATTGCAGATAAATGTGGTATTTCAGTTAATGAACTTGAAGAATTAGCCAGCATCTATGTAAACGGTCCAAGTAGTATAATTTTAGGATGGGGGTTACACAGATATATTAAGGGCCATCAAACTTTTAGAATGATTGATGCAGTCGCTGCAGTTTCAGGAAATATAGGTATTTCCGGTGGTGGTGTTAGTCAAGGCTTTGAAGAATTCGGATACTTCAATAATTCATTAGAGGGGGCAGAACTTGCAGAAGAGGTAAGAAAACTTCCAATGCCCACAATTGGTGAAGCTATTTTAAAAGCAGAGAATCCCTCAATTAAATTAATATTCATAAGCGCCGGAAATCCTGTGGCCATGAATCCAAACTCTAAAAAGGTAAAGAAGGCATTTGAAAGCACTGATTATATGATAGCTGTTGATCAAATTTTAAATGACACTACAGAACTTGCAGATTTATTTTTACCCGCAACCACATTCCTGGAAGATGAAGATATTCTTGGAAGTTATGGAAGTAACTGGATTACTCCCATAAACCCCGTAATTGAGCCTCTTGGTGAAGCTAAATCAGAACTATGGATTTTTCAACAATTAGCTCAAAGACTTGGTTTTAGGGATGAAATGGCCGGAACACCAAAAGAATGGCTTTCAAAACTTACATCTCCCATTATTAATGAAGGAATACTGCTTGAAGAGCTTCAAAAAGCTCCAATTAGGGTACAGTCTGCCCCAAAAACTCCATATGCAGACAAAAAATTTAAAACTCCATCAGGCAAGTTTGAATTTATCAATGATTTTGAATATAAAGATGGTTCAAACCATGAGTTCCCGTTACGTTTACTTTCAATAATGCCTAAAAAGTGGATATTGTCTGGAATTCCAGAAAATGAACATAAAAAAGGTATTTTAGAGGTTCATGCCCATCCTGATATTTTAAAAGCCCAGAATATCAGTAGCGGCGATGAAGTACTGCTTGAATCTGCTGTGGGGAGTCTTATTGCTAAAGTAATTGAAGATGAAGAGGTTAGAAAGGATTATGTCCTTACATATCTGGGGGGATGGTTAAAATACAATAAATGTGTGAATATTTTGACAAAGGACATGATAAGTGAACGTGGAAATGGTACTCCTTATAATGAAACGTTTGTAAGAATTAAAAAGTTAGAATAGTTATTTAATTTAAAAAAATGTTTTTAGGGAATTATCTTTCCCTTTTTCCTTCAATAAATTCATTCACCATTTCATAGGCTTTTTCATCTATAAACTGTTCTGGTGGATGTTTCATGGTGTAAGCTGAAATTGAAGTTAATTGGCCGCTAATTCCTCGTTCAAGAGCTAATTTGCAGCAGCGAATTGCATCTATCACGCATCCTGCAGAATTGGGTGAATCTTCAACGCTTAATCTTAATTCTATGTTCATAGGCACGTCACCGAATGTTTTACCTTCCATTCTAAGGAAGCATAATTTATTGTCTTTTTGCCATGGAACATAATCACTGGGGCCAATATGTATATTGGGGTCGTCAAGTCTTTCAGCTAGAACGGATTGGACTGCTTCTGTTTTTGATTCTTTTTTAGAGTCGAGTCTATCTTTGTTTAACATGTTAAGGAAATCAGTGTTTCCTCCAGTATTTAGCTGATATGTTCTTTCTAATTTAACTCCGCGCTCACGGAATAAGGTGGCTAATGTCCGATGGGTGATTGTAGCACCGATTTGTGCTTTTATGTCATCACCAACTGCAGGAATTCCTTTTTCTTCGAATTTCTTGGCCCATTCGGGGTTGCTTACAATGAAAACAGGCATGCTGTTTACATATGCGATTCCAGCATCAAGTGCGCATTGTGCGTAGAATTCTGTTGCTTTTTGGCTTCCTACAGGAAGATAATTTATGAGAATTTCTGCACCACTTTCTTTTAAAATACGTACAATATCTGATTCTGGTTCATCAGCTACTTTAAAAGTGTAATCATCATCATATTTGTCCATATGTGGGGCAACACCGTCAAGGACTTTGCCCATAGATACATTAACTCCTGTTTTGGGGATATCTGGGCAAAAAATTGTTGTACAGTTGGGTTTTGCAAAAATAGCTTTGCTTACGTCTTTCCCTACTTTTCTTTGGTCTATGTCAAAGGCGGCAACAACTTCTATATCACTTGGTTTATACCCTCCAATGTTCCAGTGCATGAGACCAATTGCATCGTTGCTGTCTTTATCTTTATAATAATGAATTCCTTGTATTAAGGAACTTGCGCAATTACCAAGTCCAATTATCGCTATTTTTATCTTCTCCAAATGTAACACCTTCTAAAATACTATTAAAAACGTTGATGTGGTTATCAATATTATTTAAAATTAATATTGCAATTTTACTTTATTATTTTATTCTTATTTTATTTCACGAGTAATTATATTCTCTTTTAGAAGAGAATTAGCTAATTATACTATTAAATGTTTCGATCAACCTATTATTTGTTAATATGGATTAATAAGTATTTAAATTCAACTGAAATTAATTTTTAATATAATTTAAATTAAAGTTTTAAAGACAAAAAAAGGGATAAAATTTTAATTAGCGAAATATCCGCGGGATTCAAAGGTCATAAGTCCAAAATAACCTGCAGTTGTAAGAAGAACACTCCATATTACAATACCTATAGTCATCCATATTAATAACGGTTTTATACGAGCCCCTAATGCAATTCCAAGGGCAGCTCCCAGTGGAGCACCAAAAAGAAGGGGTGATAATATTCCTAATCCTATTATGCCATATTTGTTCCATATTTTATAAAAGCTGCTGTTTTTTATATCTTTATTTTTTCCATACCGCCATTTCATGAATCTTTCTCTTATGTTATCTCCTACAGTTGAAACTAAAAATGCTGCAAATATTGCCCCTAAAGCTGAAAAAATTCCTATTAAAACAGGATTAAGCTTTATGGCCAAACCAATGGGAATTGCAGCCCATAACTCGAAAACACTTGCTCCAAATACTAATAAGATTCCTAATATTATATCCATTTTTATAACCTTTTAATTAGTATAATTCAATTGGATTTAAATTTATTTAAAATAGAATGCTCAAATTTTACATTATTTGATTTAAATATTTGTAATTTGCAAAAAATCAAAAAAATAATATAATTTAAGTGATTAATAGTTAAAATCACTTAAATGTTCCTGTGTATTATTGTTAAATCACTGATATTGCCCAATATACAAATAACCACCATAATATCGCTGTTAAGCTCATGCTAATCATGGGTGCTTTACCAAATTCCATTCGAGATATTTTAGAGCATGTATGCCAGCTTAACACTACTAAAATAACTAAAAGCATGCTGTTTACAAGTCCTACGATGTTTAATGGGTTTTTGGACATAATATAGATCCATACAATTGCGGTTATGGCTATTCCTAACCATAACATTGGTTTTAAAGCTCCATTAGATTTTATTGTCAATTGGGTTAGTTCTTCAGATTTTCTGGAAAGTATTAGCATTGCAAATAGTACCATTATAGTTCCAAGGGCTAAAATAATGCCTAAAAACTCAAAGAACATGGTAGTAACTGGTTTTGCAAAGAACTGTTCTTTAAGTTGAGGGATTGATATTAATGCTTTTATAGATTCATCTGCGGGGAAAGATTCTATATCTCCAATGGCTATGGAGTATTTCCCTGTATTATTTGTATTAAACACTTTAATGTAGTATGTTCCTGCTGAAACGTTTTGAGCAAATTCAGGGCCTTGTAAGTAATAATCGCCGCCAAATGGTTCAAACATAGGTGTCCACTTTGAATTTGTTCCATTTAAAAGTGCAATTCGTTTTCCAGTAGAATCAGTTATTTCTGCTGAAACAAAATCGCTGCTAATCCCAGGGCTTTGAGGCACTAAAATATTTACATATAACTTAAATGGTTTATCTGACGTTATTTTGTAATAATCAGGGTTACCCTTTAAGTTTCCGTAGAATGCCTGTGATACCTCTGGATTTTGTACATCTATTGGATTGGTAATGGTTGTGGTTGTTCCAGTATCTACTCGAGGTTGATGTGCACTTACAACGCAAATTGACAAAAATAAAACAAAAAACACTAAAAATTTTAAAAAAAGATGCGTTCTAGATTTCATAAAATATTAATATGTTTTTGATAATTAATTAGTTTTTTTATTTTATAATATTTTTTTTAATTATGACCTTAATTTAGCATCAAAAATAAATATTAAAATTAACAAACTATCTTAATTAAATTATATGGCTGTTGTAAAAATCTTCTTTTAGGGGATGAAAACATAGTAGCTAAGGATATAAAAATAATTTAGGAATAATATTGGTTATTAACTTCCATATGTGGGAGGAATGAATTAAATGGAAAATAGTGAATCTGAGAAAAAGATAGATTCCACAAAAAATAAACCTAAAACTGCAGTTTATGTATGGTTTGGATCAATTATATTTGCTTTGTTATTTACTGTATTAATATGGCTTTTAGGGCCAAATCTTAATCATTTTACTTCTACATTTCTTCAATTAAACAATATAAACCATTATTACTGGCAACTTCCTGTAAGAGATTATTTGTCCATGGTAATTGTCTGGATTTTCTATTTAACAAATCAGTTTTTAATATGGGGAGCTATCTATTGGGCTCAAAAAAATCTAACTACTGAAAAAGTTAACCCTACATATGATTTAACCAAATATAACATTGCCGTTTTAGCTATTACAGTCTTTTTTACCTTTTTACATCTTATACAAACCCATATCTGGTTTGATGGCCTTGCACAGGACGTACCTATAATTACAAGCCAAGGATCTGTTATTATCATGCTAGCAATAGCACTTGTACTACTTAACCCGGTTCAAGGGCTATTTCTTGGGAAAAAAGCGGGAAAACCATTTACCGCAAGAGTAACTGAGTTTATCAAACATACTCACATGTATATCATCTCATGGGCTTTAATTTACACCTTCTGGTTCCACCCCATGGACACAGATCCTCAATTATTAACAGGCTTCTTTTTCATGTTCCTTCTTTTTACGCAGATGATTCTAGCATACACAAAGATACATTTAGACTTAAGATGGATTGTTGTACTTCAAAGCTGGGTCGCCATACATGCAGTTTTTGTAGCAGTATATAATACACTATTCTTTGCTAATTCGGATATGTGGCCAATGTTCTTTTCAGGATTTGCATTCATGTTTGTATTCACCTATATGTATGCTTTAAATGTGAAAAAACACATTAAATGGCTGGTTACTGCAGCTTACATTCTTTTTGTTGCATTTATTTATGTCCCAGCACCATATGGATTTGGAAGAGACCCTTCATTCTTATTAAGGCTCGAATTCATATGGATTCCAATAGTACTCTATGGACTAGCAGCATTAATTGCATTAATCGTGTTTATATGGCTTAAAACAAGAAAAAATCCAATTAATACAGTTAAATCATGAATTATAATTTGTGGATTCAAAAAAATAACCATTAAAACTCAATTTTCAACTTTTTTTAATCCTTCTTATTTCTGATAGCATGTCATATAGATGGTATTTTTCTATTTGAGGTATCGAAATTCTTCAATGTTTATTGGTATTTTTTTTGATATTGTATGTGTTCTGGTACTTGATGAGACTTTTACTACAAATAACGATTAAATGATATTTATAAAATACTTCACTTCGTCATAGGGTTAATAATGGATTTGTTAAGCTTTTTCTAGCTGAAAACAATTTTTCTATGCAATAAAAACAAATATGTTAATAAACATATTAAATTAATGATTGAATGACAGAAGAAAAAATACTCTTGGTAGAGGATGAAGGCATAGAAGCAATTGATATAAAAGGAACTTTGGAATCATTTGGTTACCAAGTTCCATATGTTGCTTCTAGGGGTGAGGAAGCAGTAGAAAAAGCACTAGAAATCATGCCTGATCTTATTTTGATGGATATTACTTTAAAAGGAGATCTTAATGGTATTGAAACAGTTTCAAAGCTTAAAGACCTAAATATCCCTGTTATTTATTTAACTGCTCATTCTGATGATGTAACGGTTCAAAAAGCCAAATTAACTGAACCTTACGGTTATTTAATTAAACCATATGATCCTTTAGAGCTTAAATTTGCCATAGAACTGGCACTTTACAAGTCCAATCAGGAGAAAAAATTAAAGGAAAGTGAAGAGAACTTTAAAGCTCTTGCTGAAAACGCCAATGAAGGCATCATTATTGCAACTGGGGAAGGAATCCATGTATATGCCAACCAAATGGCCGCTGAGATAACTGGCTATACGATTGAAGAACTCCTTAAAACAAGCATGGCTGATTTAGCACATCATGAAGAAATTAATAAACATATGGGAAGATATGAATCTTTCATCAAGGGAGAGACTATTTCTCCAACATCAGAAACTAGTTTAGTTCGAAAAGAAGGAGATGTCATTCCAGTTGAATTCACAGCTGCAAAAACTGTTTGGAAAGGTCAACCAGCAGTTATAGCCTTATTCCGTGATATATCAAAACGAAAAAAAGATGAAAAAGAGTTTCAGAGGGCCGTTGAAAAGGAATTACAGGAGAGCGAAGAACTTAACTATCTCACCCTTAGTAACATCTCTGATGCAGTTTTCATTACAGATTCTGAAGGTAAATTCATTTTTATTTGCCCCAATGTAGATGTGATTTTTGGTTATTCTTTTTTAGAAGTCGAAAAAATGGGCAATATTTCAAAACTTTTTGGAGAGGGAGAACTTTTTAAACCAGCCGAGTTAGGACGTTTGGGAGAGATCCAAAATATTGAGCATGATATAATTGATAAGGCAGGGGAAACCCACAACTTGCTTGTTAACATTAAAAATGTGTCCATCAAAGGAGGGAAACATCTCTACACTTGTCGAGATATTACAAAACGTAAAAATGCAGAAGATGCGTTAAAAAAATATTATGTCGAGTTAGAACATCATGTTGAGGAACGCACTGCTGAACTGAATGAAACTAATCGTGAACTGCAAGCCATCAGTAAATGTAATCAGGCAATGTTGAGGGCAGTTGATGAAGAGACTTTGCTTAAAGACGTTTGCAGTATCATTTGCGATGAAGCAGGGTATCGTTTAGCTTGGGTAGGGTATGCTGAGCAGGATGATGCCAAGACTATACGGCCGGTAGCATGGGCAGGTTATGATAGTGGGTATATTGAAAATGCCAAACTTAGCTGGTCAGAAGACACGGAACATGGACGAGGACCTGCAGGAATGGTTATTCGCAGCGGTGAACTCGTTTATGTTCAAGATTTCAAAACAGACTCGTTAATGACTCCTTGGCGCGAGAATGCCCTGCAACGTGGCTATCGCTCAGGAATTGCATTGCCTCTCAAGGACAAGAAAGGTAAAACGTTTGGAGTTCTCTTAATTTATTCTGCAAAACCAAATGCCGTTAATCCTGATGAAATTAAATTAATGAAAGAGTTATCTGAAGATTTAGCCTTCGGAATCAATACTTTGGGGGAGCAAAAAGCGTTAAGAAATGCTGAAGGATCTTTACGTCACGAACGTGAACTTTTAAGCCAGATTACAGAAACAAGTCCTGTTGGAATTACAATGGTAAATCAGGAAGGGCAAGTTATTTTTGCAAACAGGCAAGCTGAGGAAGTATTGGGATTAAAAAAAGATGAAATTACTCGGCGAATGTACAATGCTCCAGAATGGTATATCACCGATTATGATGGAAATCCATTCCCTGATGAAGAACTTCCATTTAGTAGGGTAATGTTTACTGGTAAACCTGTTTATGGTGTTCAACATGCAATAAAGCTTGATGAGGATATGTTATACCTTTCAATTAATGGCGCTCCTATCTTTAATCATGAAGGTAAGATCGATAGTGTTGTATTAACGATTGAAGATATCACCCAACGTAAAGATACAGAGGAGAAACTGAAAACTTCTGAAGAACGGATGCGCCTCACATTGGAGGTAACTCAGATCGGACTTTGGGATTGGAATGTTAAAAATGATGAATGGTATACTTCACCAACTTACTACTCCATGATGGGATATGAACCCCGATCGGGCCCAGGAGATCGCGCAGAATGGTTGGAAAGGGTTCATCCTGAAGATCGTGCCAGGGTTAAAGAAAAAATTGACAACGTATTGATCCAGAATTTCAATTCGTATGAATACGAAGCACGCATGCGCCATGCCGACGGCACCTACAGGTGGGTGAGTGTTGCTGGATTCAGCATCGAACGAGATCGACACGGAAACGCAACCCGTATATTAGGTATTAGGATGGATATCAATGACCGCAAACAGGCTGAGGAGGCATTGCGCGAAAGTGAAGAGAAATATAGAACTATTTTTGAAGAATCCTTTGATGGTCTATTTGTAACATCGCCAGAAGGAAAAATCCTCGACATGAATAAGAAAGGTATCGAAATGTTTGGCTACGATACCAAAGAGGAAATATTACGTCTTGATCTAGAAAAGGATGTTTACGCAAATCCAGAAGACAGGAAGCGTATATTGGCCATGGTGAATAAAGAGAGAAGTGCAGAGTATGAAATTGTTGTTAAGAAAAAAAATGGAGACACAATGATTACTAAATGTTCTTTAACTGCTGTTAAAGACGAAGACGGAGTTATTACTTCTTACAGAGGCATAATTCGAGACATCACCCAGCAAAAAAAGGATGAAGAATCAATCATTAAGGCCAAAGAAGAATGGGAAAACACATTTGAGGCTGTTCCAGACCTAATAGCTATATTGGACAATAATTTTAAGGTTGTCCGTACCAATAAGGCTATGGCTGATAGATTAGGAGTGGATCCAGAAGAAGCTGTTGGAGTTACTTGTTATGAGGTTGTACATGGATTGAATGAGCCTCCTTCATTTTGTCCATTCCGTAAATTGCTTGAGGATGGCGAGGAGCACACTGCAGAGGTTCATGAGGATAGGTTAGGTGGAGATTTTATTGTAAGTGTCTCTCCATTGCATGATTCTGATGGAAAACTTTTGGGAAGTGTGCATGTCGCCCGTGATATTACAGGTAGAAAGAAGATGGAAGAAGAACTTCAAGAAAGTGAAGAATTTCTGAGGAATATAGTGGAAAATATCCCTAGCATGGTTTTTGTGAAAAATGCAGAAGATCTTAGTTTTAAAATTGTTAATAAGGTAGGAGAGATCTATTTTGGACATCCAGGCAGTGAATTGATCGGTAAAAATGACTATGATTTCTTCCCTAAAAATGAAGCGGATTTTTTCACACAAAAAGATAGGGAAGTTCTTCAAAGCAATGAACTGTTAGAAATTCCTGAGGAAACAATTGAAACCAAGAAATTAGGTTCGAGACTGTTACACACAAAAAAAATCCCATTACTTGATAAGGAAGGCAATCCTCAATATTTATTGGGAATTTCAGAAGATATAACTGAATTTAAATTAGCAATTGATGCTTTAAAAAGGTCTCTTAAAGAAAAAGATGCTCTTCTAAGTGAAATACATCATCGTGTTAAAAATAACATGCAGATTATTTCAAGTCTACTAAATCTTCAATCTCAATTTGTGGCAAATGATGAAATTGTGGATGTTTTGCACGAAAGCCAGAATCGAATCAAGGTCATGGCTAATATTCATGAGAAGTTATACTTGTCTGAAGATTTAAACAGAATTAATTTTAGTTATTACATTCCCGGAATTTTAGATGGTTTATTTCAGTCATACTCGGTTAAGAAAGGTCAAATTGTCCCCATATTTGAAGTTAAGAATATTATGTTAAATATTGAGACAGCTGTTCCTTGTGGTCTTATTATAAGTGAATTAATCTCTAACAGTTTAAAATATGCATTTCCTGATGAAAGAAAAGGAGAAATCAGAGTAGCAATAAAAGCACATGGCAGTAAATATGATCTAATAATAAGTGATAATGGGGTAGGGTTCCCTGCTGATGTTGATTTTAGAAATACAAATACTCTTGGACTACAACTGGTGAATAACTTAGTTGAACAAATAGAAGGCGAAATCACTCTTGATAAGAGCCATGGCACTGAGTTTAAGATAACATTTGAAGAGTTGAAGTATACAAAAAGGATTTGATTAATAAGAGAAATATTGGAAGGGGGGGGATTGAATTGAAGGATTCTGGTGATGAAGAAGATCTTTCAAATGAATTGAATTTACTAAAACAAAAAATAATTGAGTTGGAAAAACAGGTAACTGAAAAAGAGTTTCAGTTAGAAAAGTCAAAGCGCATAACACAGCTCCTTGATTCCGCTACTGATTCAGTTTTTTTACATGATTTCGACGGAAATTTCGTTTATCTAAATGAAGCTGCTTATAAAACACGTGGTTACACTAAAGAAGAATTAATGAACATGAATCTACATAAATTGGACGCTCCTAAATATGAAAAGCTAATAGATCCACGAATTAAAGATTTAATGGAAAAAGGAGAATCTATTTTTGAATCTGCTACTATTTGTAAAGATGGGTCCCAGATGCCTGTAGAAGTACATTCCACAATTATTGAATATGAAAACAAACCACTTGTTTTAAGTTATGTCCGTGACATTACAGAACGAAAAAAGATTGAAAATGAATTAATCTCTGTTAAAGAACAATATAGGGCTCTTTTTGATAATATGGGGGTGGGAATAGCTTTTATAGCTCCAAATATGGAGATTTTGGATTTAAACGGCCAGATGAAGGAATGGTTCCCTAATATTAATGTTTCCAAAAAACCGATTTGTTACAAAGCATTTAACGATCCACCTAGAGAAGATATCTGCACTTATTGTCCAACCTATAAGACTTTAAAGGACGGGAAGATTCATGAATCTACAACAGATACTCCTGTGGGTGATGAGATTATAAATTATCGAGTAGTTTCTTCACCTATAATGGATGAGGGAGGCAAGGTCGTTGCCGCAATCGAGATGGTTGAAGATATCACTGAACGTAAAAGAATGGAAGAAGATTTAAAACGTGCATATGCTACTTTTAATTCCATTTTTGAAGGTCCGGAAAACATAATTGCTTTTTCACTGGACAATAAATATAACTACATTTTCTTTAACCAAGCACACAGTCAAACCATGAAAAATATTTGGGGAGTTGACATTGAGATTGGAAAGAATATGTTGGATTACATTTCTTTTCCTGAGGATAGAATGAAAGCTAAAATAAATTATGATAGGGCATTATCGGGGGAAAATTTCATAGAACTAGAAGCGTATGGGGAAGAAACTCTCAGTCGAAGATACTGGGAGAATATTTATAATCCTATACAGTCAGGTAAGAGTATAATAGGTCTTACTGTGTTTTGTATTGATATAACGGAAAGAAAAAAAGCTGAAGATGCCTTAAGAAAAAGTGAGGAGAAATTTAGAGCCATATTCGAAAATGTGCAGGATATCTTCTTCCAGACAGACATTAAAGGTAAAATAATTGAAGTAAGCCCATCAGTTGAAAATTACTTTGGGATCGGTCCAAATGAATTGGTTGGAAATCAAGTAGATATGCTCTACCATAATCCTGAAGATAGAAAAAAACTTCTAAATGCTCTTAATGAAAAAGGAGAAGTTACAGATTACGAAATTACACTAAAGAACAGTGAAAACAGATTGATATATATTTCTGCCAATGTTCATTTTATATTCGATTCAAAAAATCGCCCTGTTGGAATTGAAGGTGCCTTGAGAGATATAACTGAACGTAAAAAAACTGAAGAAGCACTTAAATTGAGTCAAATTCGTTTATCCGATGCCATGGATTTGGCGCATCTGGCTAACTGGGAACTCGATCCTTATAAACAAATATTCATATTCAATGACAAGTACTATTCTATGCTGGGCACGACCGCAGAAGATGAAGGCGGTTATCTTATGCCAGTAGAACATTATATAAAGAAATATGTACACCCTAATGATGCTCAATTTATCGCAGAGGGAATGAAAAAGTCTCTTGCTACTCGTAAACTCACTTTTGGCGCTGAATTTGAACACAGAATGATTCGCAGGGATGGAGAGATATGTTATGTGGCTATTCATATTAAAGTTATTCCTTCAACTGATACCCAAAGTGCCCATATTTATGGGACTGTCCAGGATATCACTGACCGTAAGATAGTTGAAGAAAAGCTAAGGGAATCTCTTGAAGAGAAAGAAATGCTCCTTAAAGAGATCCACCACAGAGTTAAGAATAATTTGATGGTTATATCCAGCTTATTAAACCTTCAATCTCAGTATATCAAAGATAAAGAAGCTTTAGATATTTTCAAGGAAAGCCAGAACCGTGCTAAATCTATGGCTCTAATTCATGAACGTTTATACAGATCCACGGATCTTAAAAAAATTGATTTTGGAGAATATATTCATACTCTGGCAACAGACCTTTTCCACACTTACGTCCCTGATCCAGGTCGTGTTAAGCTTAATATGAATGCGGAAAACTTAATGGTGGATATAAACACCACTGTTCCATTGGGACTGATAGTAAATGAACTTATAACCAATTCCATGAAACACGCATTTCCTGAAGGTAGGAAAGGGGAAATAAATGTTGATTTTTTTAAAGAGGGCAATGAGTTTGTGCTCATAGTTCAGGATAATGGTATTGGATTTCCTGAGGATTTAGACTTTCGAAATACAAAATCACTTGGTTTACAATTAGTTAATAACTTAATTGGCCAAATAGGAGGTACTTTTGGGTTAGAAAGGAGCAATGGAACAAAATTCAAAATCAAATTCAAAGAAAAATACGAATAAGCGATTTAATTTTTATTTGTTGAATATTTACTTTAAAAAAAATAAAAAAAGGGTAGTTTTAAAGTTTATAGGACTTTAAAACTATTTAGTATCATGTCGATTGTTTGCTGGTTGTTGTCGGGAGTTGAAATCATAATCATGTAGATATCGGTGTTCTTTTTAAAGAAAGTAAATGAACCGTAGTTTTGAGTTGAACTTACGTTATATTTGAAATCAATCTCAGTTGCATTTTCTCCGCTAACAGTTCTGGTTTTTTCAGTAACTGATTGATATCCTGCAGATTGAAAACCTGATTTCATTGTAGATGTTAAATCTGCAATAGAAATGGGCACAGATCCTATATTCACTTTTGCAACAGCCATTCCTGCGTTATCTTTCCCTAATGAAGTTAGAACAGTACTTGAACTACCGACACTCTGTTGTATTTCACTTGTCCAATTACCACTCCAGTCTCCAGGATATTGGAAAGTTATTCCGTTACCACTATATGTTTGAGGTTGTGATGTACAACCTGAGGCACATACTACCACTAAAAGTACTGCAAGTATTGCTATCCATTTTTTCATATATTATCACCTAATAAACGTTTTTATCCTAGTTTATATTTATATTTTACTGATTATTATTTCATATAACTGATTTAAATAAGATTAAAACGTTATTAAGGGCCTTTTTTTAATTAAAAATAGACTAATGGGTTTATTTTTACATATTAACTTTTAATATTTCGGCTTTAAATGCTTGATGGACTTTTTCTGCACCTATTAAATCATCGCCAAGATCCCATTCTACAGGGTGTAATATGAATGGGAATGATTGTTCTCCACCAATTCCGCCGTGACTGCCAACAAGTTCTTCAAATGCAGCTACTTCATTCTTTTCAGGATCGTATAAACTCATAGCAAGTATATCTGGAGTGTATTTAAAGTTGTTAGTTCTTCTAATGTGTGTTGCGGCATTTAAACCAAAATTAGCCAGAGGATTTTCTCCTTCGATAGTATCATCATTTAGATAGTAAGTTCCATTGTTACCAATTACCAATGGGCCATGTTCATTAGAATTAACAAGAATAAATCCAATTCCTTCATGTTTGGCCAGACCTGGAATGAGGTCAGGGTATATTTGATTAATATCTTCAAAATTTAGTCTTTCTACATTGTCTGTTAAATAGATCATTCCAAAATTCCCAGAAGCCAACACCATTACATTTGCATCTTTTTTCTTGATTTTTCCTGGCTTTTTATTAACTCTATATTTTTGTATATATTCATTCACACCAATGGTTTTATCCTGGAAAAATCCTTTAACTTTATCACCCGGAGCAGTAAATGCAGCAACAAAATGGTCTCCCGTACTTGGCGAAATATCGGCGTATATCTGAGTTTCAGCAGGTAATAGTTCTTTTACCACATCTTCCAGGGTTTGTCCATAACGCTGTTTAAAGGTTGCCCCATTAGTCTGACCGTGGTCAGAATGCACCACTAACTGATAAGGCCTGTGAGCTAATTGGGATGCCATTTCCACACGATGCAACTGTTTATCAATGCCCCTTAGGGCGTAAAAAGCGTCTTCGTCCCTAATTCCTGAGTGGTGCGCTATCTCATCGTATCCTAAATAAGTTACATAAGCAACATCCACGTGGCCTTCTAATACATCCCCAATTAGAGCAAAAGTCGTTACTTCTCTTAAAAATACATTTGCACCACTTCTAACAAATGGAAAAGTAATTCCACGGTATATACGTGGCCTTATATTTCTCAATCTGTGCATGATCTGTGATTTATAATCTAAAAGTGCATCCCATAAAAATAGACAAACTATCCTACTAAAATTTGAAGGGTTGGAGAATACATAATACCAAGCTCGGTTGTAGAACTTTTTAAGATGTTTAAGCTTACTAAAAGTAAAGATAACGTCTTCAGCATCGCCGGAGAATAGGTTTGAACGGCTAGCACCGTTAATTGAGAGAAGGCCATTACCGTCAGATATACGTTCTTCAACTATGGGGGCATCATTTAGTCCGGTTGATTCCATAAATCTGTTATTATTCTCCTTTTCAACCCAGCGAAATGCTAAAACGTCCTGGTTGTTACCATGTAAAATTCCTGCCTGGCTTGCTCCTGTCTGGCTGGACAGATCTGTTTCCCAACCTGAAACTACATGGCTGCCTTTATCAATCCATCTTTTTAGAGTGGGCATGTCTCCTCTTTCAATTGCTTCAAGTAAGATGTTCTTTGCCAGACCGTCAATTTCCATGAAAATTATTCCGGACGTATCTTTCACGTTATTATTATCAAATTTCTTTACAGCACTTCTGATACTCCTGTACCATGCTGCATCGTCGTCAATAGTAACAATGGCATTAAGTATGGTGGAGATTGCTGCCATTCCTATTGGGGTTAAGATTAGTGCTGTTCCTTCTATTGTTATTCCTGGAACAAAGTTACTTGCTAACCATATTAAAGCACCATTAATTAATAGGGCACCTATCCCTACAGTAAAAACCATAAAAGGCAATAATAGCCGCGATAAGAGTGGCCACAATATTGCATTTAAAATCCCGACTACAGCTGCAGCTATAAATGCTGTGGTCCAATTGTTTATTGTTAAACCAACAGAAAGATCAGCAATAAGCAGAAATCCCAATGAAGACCCTATCCACAAAATTAGAGTTCGCCATAGCCAGTAAAAACTTGATTTATGATATTTTTTATCCTGTCTTTCCAAAAGATCACCAATTAGGTTTTTTATTTCTTTGAACTTATTTTAGTATAATGTTTGCTACTTTCATAATCAAATGGTGTTGAGGGATCAGATCCGTCATACTGATTCTATTTACAAACATCATTTTCCCCTTAATATCATCCTTTTTCTAATTGTTAAATTATTATATTGGTCATATTTAGATATAATTACATTGTTCATGTGATTTTTGCAACTAAGAAACCTTTTTAATATACGTCATATGTATAAAATATCAGATGTAATGTAGCAATATGGAGGTTGCTTTGGAACCATTCACAATACGACTATGGCATTGAAAAGATTGTGGAAGACATATAAATATATAAATGGATTTAAATAGAGTTTTAATACGGTTATTTTTTTTTTAAATGGTAATATAAGAAACAATCACGAATTAAAGAGTTATAACAAAACTAATCAGTGTTTGGCTGGATCTGGATGAATAAAAACTCACTAAAATCATGTAAATTCTTGGATTGAGTTTCAGCAGCGAAATGGAGTAATTTGAATTTAAATAAAGCCAATATAATTAAAATCGTTTTTGCATTACTTTATATGCTTTCAAAACTAATAGTTAATTGCCATTGTTGGCAAAAAATCGGAAGTGATAAGTTTGTTTGGAAGTAATAACAGTAATGATAGAGGAAGTTCTTCTCCTATTAAAGAAGGCGGAGAATACGATGTTAAAATTGAAGATACAGGTAGAGACGGAGACGGAATTGCCCGTATAGAAGGTTTTGTGGTTTTTGTTTCAGGTGCCAAAGTAGGCGATGAAGTTAAAATTAGAATTAATTCAACCAGAAGAAATTTTGCATTTGCTGAAGTAGTAGAATAATTTCAAGTTTTTAATTTTATTAATTCCTTAATTATTCCTAAATTCATTTTTTTTTATTTTAATTAGTTTATTTAATATCAATTTTTACAAATATTTGCAATAATTCTAATTGTTTGTTTAAATTAAGCAGTTATTTTTTATCTATTTTATTATAATCCTTTTATTTAGCAGAAATGGTTAGACTATTTACAAAAATTTATAATATTTTCGCGTTTTTAGTTTTAAAATATTGATCCCATTTTTCATTTAACATTATGATTGGACAATTTTAAGTCAATTGAATGACAGATTTTAATTGGGAAATTAGTATGACCAGGATAGAATTTAGCATGGAAAATATTAAAAAGTGTCTTTGTACCAAGTGTGCAGTACAGATAGAAAGCCAATGTGTAAAGGATAAACAGAGTATAATGATTTTAATGACTCAACAGGATCTTGACAGTCCTATGCGAATGGATGAGGTACGTGTACCAGGTTTGTACTGTTCAACAGGCAGGGCTATTTGCAGGGATATTGATACAAAAAAGGTGTGTAAATGCAACGAATGCCATATCTGGAAGGCATATGGTCTGGAACCGAAGAGATATTTCTGCAGGGACGGAAAAGCAGAAAAATGAGTCAAAAAGAATTTATAAACATATTTCTAGTAATGTAACTGGCCTTAAAGTGGCCTTTTTGAATTTTATGTATTTAATTTACTGTTTTTTGATTACAGAACTTAAAGATTTTTTCATTTTAACGCCATAAAAACAAATAGGAGTACTAACATACAATATTTTTGAGGGAAAATTTTAGAGCATTTGGGTAGTTTATCATGGGAAAAAATGATTTAAATGAGCGGAAAAAGGCCAAGAAGGTCCTTGAAAAATCTCATGAGAAATTGGAAGAACTGGTAGAAAAGCGCACCTTGGAATTAGCAAAATCTCAAGAAGAACTTCAAAAAGCTTCTAAATACACACGCAGTCTTATTGAAGCTAATCTAGATCCATTAGTCACTATTAGTCCTGAAGGGAAAATAACAGATGTAAATACTGCTGTTGAAATGGTTACTGGCTACAATCGAATTCAGATTATTGGAACCGATTTTTCAAATTATTTCACCAACCCTGAAAAAGCAAAGGCAGGATATGAAGAAGTATTTAAGCAGGGGTTTGTGAAGAATTATCCTCTGGAAATTCAGCATATTGATGGTCATGTTACTCCTGTAATGTACAATGCTTCTGTTTATCGTGATGAAAATGATAATGTGGTGGGGGTTTTTGCTGCTGCTCGTGATATAACTGAACTAAAAAGGGCACATGATGATTTGCTTATTAGTGAAAGGAGATTAAATAATATTATTGATGGGTCCCCGATTTCCCAGTTTGTTATAGATAAAGATCATAAAATCATTTATTGGAATGATGCATTGGAAAAGAATAGCGGGATAAGGGCAAAGGAAGTAATTGGTAAAGCAGAACAATGGAGAGCATTTTACAATGAAAAAAGGCCTTGTTTAGCTGATTTATTAGTGGACGAATCCCAGGGAGAAATTCTAAAATGGTATAGGGGTAACGCTAAAAAGTCTAAATTTGTTAAAGATGCTTATGAGGCCATTGATTTCTTCCCAGCCATGGGTGAAGATGGAAAATGGTTATTTTTTACTGCAGCACCTATTCGAGATTTTGAAGGTAGGGTGATGGGGGCTGTGGAAACACTTGAAGATATCACAGAACGTAAAAAAGCCGAAATTGCACTCCAAAAAAGTGAGGAACGGTTTCGTGCTGTAGCAGAGTCTGCTGTAGATGCAATTGTGACTACTGATGCTAATGGAGACATTATATTCTTTAATAATAGTTTAGAAACTATTTTTGGATATCAAAAGGATGAATTAAAAAGAAAACCACTTACTCTCCTCATGCCTGAAAGATTCAAGGATAAATATCTGGATGAATTAAAAAGATTCAAATTTACAGGAGAACACAAGTTAATAGGGAGAATAGCAACTACAACTGGATTAAAAAGGGATGGAACTGAATTTCCTTTTGAAATGTCTTTATCATCATGGAGATCTGGAGAAAATATTTATTTCACATCCATCATCCGTGACCTAACCGAGAAAAAAAGGGCTGAAGACGCTTTAAAAGAAAGTGAAGAAAAATACCGTACTATTATTGAAACTGCGCAGGAAGGAGTTTGGATCATTGATGAAAATGCCAACACTACCTATGTAAACCAAGGTATGGCTGAAATGTTAGGTTATTCAGCAGATGAAATGATGGACAAGTCCCTTTTTGATTTTATGGATGATGAAGGAAAAGTTGATGCCGAGGAAAAAATGGAAAGAAGGAGGGAAGGCATAAAAGAAGTGCATGATTTCCGTTTCCTCCACAAGGACGGCTCTAGTGTTTGGGCAATGATTTCCACTAATCCTATTTTTGATAAAAATGGTGAATTTAGCGGTGCTTTAGGAATGCTTAGTGATATAACCCATCGAAAGCAAATGGAAGTTCAAATTAAAGAGTCTTTAGAAGAAAAAGAAATGCTCTTAAAAGAGGTCCATCACCGAGTAAAAAATAATCTGGCTGTTATCTCCAGTTTACTAAACCTACAATCAGATTATATAAGGGACAAAGAAGACTTGGAGTTATTCCGGGAATCCCAGACCCGTGCAAAAACCATGGCCCTTATCCATGAGAGATTATACCAATCTCGGGACCTGAAAAACATTGATTTTGGAGAATATATGCATACTCTTATCAATGACTTATTCAACACTTATTCAGTTGATCCGGGCCTTGTAAAACTTAATATGAGCCTAGAAAATGTCATGCTAGATATTAACACTTCTATTCCTCTTGGATTGATCGTTAATGAATTAGTATCAAACAGCATGAAGTATGCGTTCCCTGATGGCAGAAAAGGTATAATAAAAATTAATTTTGAATCAGGGAAGGATCAATATGTGCTTTGTGTATCTGATAATGGGGTGGGCCTCCCAGAAGGCATTGATTTTAAAAATACGGACTCATTAGGTCTACAGTTGGTAAATAGTTTAACAAATCAAATTGAAGGTGAAATTGAACTAGATAAAAGCCATGGAACTGAGTTTAAAATCACATTTAAGGACATAATATAAATGAGTAGATATTGAAAATTATTTTCATTTGAAAAATTCATAAAAACTCATTTTACTTAAGATATGGAAATAAATATTAATCAAGTATTCTGAATTGTTTTTGAGTGAATTAACACCCTATTTTTTATAAACTTTTATATAGTTATTTTATACCATGATATCATATGGTTAGAATATCGGAATTGGAGGTCGCTATACTTGGCCTGCTTTATGAACATCACCATTATGCATACAGGTTAGAGGAAATCATAGAAAAGAGAGCTATGCTTAATTGGGCAGATTTAGAATATTCATCCATGGAGAGTGTTCTAGAAAAGCTTGAAGAGAAGAATTTAGTTGAAAATGAGATAAGAAAAATAGAGGGCCAACCTTCAAGAAATATTTATTCAATAACCGATGAAGGTAAATTTGTTTTTCGAGAAAAAATCAAGGAGCTCATGTCAAAGAATAGCAAAGTTGTTTATCCATTTGATTTGGCAATTGCAAACATGAACTTTTTAAGTTATAAAGAGATTATTCAAAGTCTGAAGCTTTATTTAAAATCTTTAGAAGAACGTATTGAATTCATTGACAATTCAATTAAAATTCAGGAAGAAAATAATGTTCCATATAATTTCATTGCTATTTTTAGTCGTTCAAGTGCTCTTTTGAAAGCTGAAAAAAGGTGGATAGAAGAATTTATTGAAGAAATTAAAGAAATGGAAATTTATGAGTAAAAATGTATTTTTAATTGAACAAATTCTTCAAAATAAGATTTATGTGACTATTTTTGAGTTTTAAAGTACACAACACACTTTTTCTATATTTCATGCTTTTTTTATAATTTTTTTTGTTTCTATTTCTATTTAACATTTTTTTTAGGCTTTTACTTGGCCAGTTCATCTACAAGTGGGGCAAGGTTCTTGAATTTTTACATGATGGTGACCGGTAGCTGAACATGTGCTGCAAGGGACTTCAACATCCCTACCAAGGCCAGGTACCCATGTTTTGATGGTTTTAGCTCCTTTACATGTGGGACATGATTCTGGCGGTCCATCATAAGTGACTATCTTGGTCCCACCACACTCAGGACAGGTTTTGTATTGGGTTTTAGGTTGAGTTGGGTTCTGATTATTGGGACTCTGCCGGCCATCTGAACTCTGACTGCCTTGTTTATCACCAGTATTTTCCTCTTGTTGAGTATTGCTCTGATTGTTAGTAATGTCGCTGGTGAAACTTGTTGTTGAATTTTGACCGGCTAATACTCCTACAAAAACGACTAAGACAATCAATCCTAAAATCACTGCCCATATTTTATGTTTTTTTCTCAATTCAAAATACCTTTAGAATATTTAAGTCTTTAATATAATGATAAAAAAATATCATATATTAATTTTGTTATTAATGCTAAAAAGAAGTATAATACTGGGTTGTTAGATTCCTCTACTTCTTATAAACTCTTTGAAGGTAGGTTCACCCAAAACCTTTATATGCTATTATACACTTAGAATATTCTATGTCTAGAATATCAGACTTGGAAGCATCTATAATTGGTCTGCTTTATGAGGAACCACAGTACGGTTATCAACTGGAAAAGACTATTGAAGGATGGGGTATGCGTAATTGGACTCAAATAGGGTTTTCATCAATTTATTATGTCTTAAATAAGCTGGAGAAGAAGGAACTGGTGACATCGAAACTGGAAAAGGTAGCTGGTAAACCTTCTCGTAAAGTTTTTACAATCACAGATCTGGGAAGGCAGGTTATGAAAGAAAAACTCATAGATATTCTTTCATGGAATAAAAAGCAAACATATCCATTTGATCTGGGTTTAGCATATCTCAATTATTTGGATCCGCAGGAAACTGTAGATTGTCTTGAGAATTATTTGAAATCAGCCCAGGGTAGAATTAAATTTCTGGAAAGCTCAGTTAAGATGCAAGAAGAATTAAATGCTCCATATTATGTCGTTGCACTTTTTAGTAGACCATTGGCAAGCCTTAAAACAGAACTGGCGTGGGTAGAAGAATTTATTGAAAAAATTAAAAATGAAGAGAATATTTAGGTGGGAAAAAAATGGAAATTGTAGAAAAGAAAATTGGAAAAAGACAGGTAGCATACATAACATATAAAGGATCCTATGAAGAGGTCCCCGTGCTCATGGGGGAAGTTGTGGGATTTATAATGGCTAAAGGGCTGCAGATAATGGGTCCTCCATTCGGAGTATATTTCAACAGCCCTCAGGAAGTGTCAGTTGAAGAACTCATGTACGAAATTAGTATGCCGTTTGCAGGAGAAGCAGAGGAAGAAGGCAGAGTAAAAATCAAAACAATGCATGAACAGTTGGTTATATCAACCATATACAAAGGCCCCTATAGTGAATGTGGAACAGCAATAGGTGCACTGGCACAATACGCCTACAAAAATGGCTATGAAATCGTAGGGCCGCCCATGGAGACATATATCTCAGATCCCAATGAAACTCCAGAAAGCGAACTTTTAACTGAAATGTCATTTCCAGTGATGAAAAAATAGATTAAATATTTTATTTTCATTATTTATTTTTGTTTAGGAATGAGGGGAATTGAAATGCCAAAAATTGACCTTAAAAAAGAATTTAAAGAAATTTACACAGCTTCAAAAAAGCAGCCAACCATGGTGCAAGTACCAAAATTAAATTACCTGATGATTGATGGAGAAGGGGACCCTAACACGGCACCTGCCTATCAAGAAGCGATGGAAACACTTTTTCCAGTTTCATTTAAGGTGAAATTCATTTCTAAAAAAGAAAAATCTCAAGATTACGTGGTGATGCCATTGGAAGGTCTGTGGTGGGTAGATAACATGAAAGACTTTTCAATTGAGGATAAAAGCTCATGGAAATGGACAGCCATGATAATGCAGCCATATTTTATCACTAAAACCATGATTAAACAGGCCATGGAAGAGGTTGAGGAAAAAAAGAACCCTGCTGCACTTTCCAGGATGAGGTTTGAAAGCTTAGAAGAAGGATTATCTGCCCAGATTATGCACATAGGCCCCTATGCTGAAGAAGGCCCCACGGTGGCTGCACTGCACGAGTTTATTGAGAAAGAAGGGCATGAATTTGATGGTAGTATTCAGGGTCAAAAACATCACGAGATTTATTTAAGTGATGTGCGCCGAGCAAAGCCTGAAAATCTTAAAACAATTATAAGACAGCCTGTAAAATGAACGGAAATGATTTAATGAACAGATATCTAAAAATAGTTATATTTGGATTTTTAGTGTGGTTAATTCCTTTTTTAGTTTCATTTGTAGTTTTTCCCTTAAAAGCCACCATGCGGCCTTTATTTGAATCAATAATGCCTTTAGTTCTTACAATTGTTGTAGTAACGTTATCTTACTACTATTTAAAGGGTATGGAAACCAGTTTTGTTAAAGAGGGTATGATAATTGGTCTTGTATGGTTTGTAATCAACATAGCAATAGATCTTTTCATGTTCATGCCTGCAAGCCCAATGCATATGAGTTTTGCAGATTACATGATGGATATTGGTCTTAAGTATGTAATGATCCCTGTTATAACCATTGGATTTGGATATATAGCTCAAAGTAAGTCAAATATATAAATTTTAGGGTATAGAATTAAAAATTGAGGTGATATCATGGATAAAAATTTAAAAATAGTTGGTTATGGATTTTTAATATGGTTAATAACCTCATTGATTACAGCTGTTTTAGGTTTTTTTTCAAGTGCTTTAATCATTTATGAAATCATATCTGCAGCAACTATAGCCATAACTGTGATAATGTTTTCCTATTTATATTTAAAGGATACGAAAATGAATTTCGTTAAAGAAGGAGTTATAATCGGAGTAGTCTGGCTGATAATTAGCGTTATACTGGATCTGCTCATGATAATAGTAGGATTCACGCAGCTAAGTTTGACCAGCTATGCAATGTATTTTGCATCCATATACGTCATTATTCCAGTTATAACCATTGGAAGGGGATATCTGTTAGATTCTAAGCAAAAAACATTAAAAAATTAACAATATGGAAAATTTATAGGAGATTTAATATGGGCAGAATACCTAATGAGACAGCTCCATGTGGAGTTTTTTGTGGAGCATGTCCCTCTTATGAAAAAAGCTGTTTAGGCTGTGGTTCTGAGGAACACAATCATGGAAGAAAAAGTAAATGGTCATGTAAAATTCGTAAATGCTGCTTTGAAGATAAAAATCTCAACTTTTGCATCGACTGCGACGAATTTCCATGCAATTTAATTGAAAAATTAAAAAATTCGCATCCTGGTGATGATAGATTTAAATACCGCCATGAAATATATGATAACCTAAAAAAAATCCATGAAACTGGCGTTGAAAATTGGATAACTCAGCAGGAAAACAGATTTACCTGTCCAAAATGTAATGGACGTGTCCTTTGGTATAACTATAAATGTAATGAATGTGGCTATGAATGTTCCCTGAAATCAAAAAAAATAAAATAGAGAGTGAATTATGATAATAGATGCTCATGTACACTTGCATCCAACTGAAGAAGTTGGAAAAATGGTTGTGGAAATGATTGGAATGCCTTATTACAGCTATGGCACTCCTGATGATTATTTAAATGATATGGAAACTGCAAGAATTGACAAAGCAGTTATAGTAAGTTTTGCTCCGGATAATCAAATTAAAAACAATAATTTCTGGACTGTAGCAATTACGAAGTCTGGAAAAAACAAACCAGCTAAATATCCGGATTTTATTCCTTTTATTTCCGTAAGTCCAACCATGAAGGGTCGTTCAATGATTGAAGAGCTTGAACACAAGTATAAATGGGGAATGAAGGGCTTAAAGATTCATCCAGTGGCGCAAGGATTCGCTCCTGATGATGAAAGGATGTTTCCGGTTTTTGAATGGCTAATTAAACATGATTTACCAATTACGGCTCATTCTGGAATAAATATAGATGGAAAGTCAAAATTTGGAGAACCAGAAAGATGGATCTCTGTTTTAGAAGAATTTAATGATCTAAAATTGATTCTAGCCCATATGGGTGGTGGTCAGTGGGATAAGGCCATTGAAATAGCTGATAAATTTCCTCAAGTGATGTTTGATACTGCAATTTCAATATCTTATATTAATAGCCCTACAACATTAGATGATGAAGAAGCAAAAGACTTAATTAGAACTATTGGTTCAGATAGGATACTTTTTGGCTCTGATTATCCGTGGATAAACCCTGCAAAAGATATTGAAAGAATAAGGGGTTTGGATATCAGTGATGATGATAAAAAATTTATACTTGGTGAAAATGCTGCAAAATTGTTTCATTTAAAATAATAAATTAGGTGAAGATATGGCTTCATGGAAATCCTATTTAAACGCAGATCCAACAGATTGGCTTCTTGAAGAAGATAATCCATCTGTAAGATATTTTACCTTACTTGATATTCTTGATAAGGCAGAATATGATTTAGAAGTGGAAGAATCCAGAAAAAATATAATGAAAGTGGGGGTTGTCCCTAAAATACTGGCTAAACAGGAGCCTGGCGGATACTGGGGGCTTCCTGAAAATTTTTACCTTAGAGGAAAATATAAAGGAACTTCCTGGCAACTAATAATTCTTGCAGAGCTTGGGGCGGATAAAAATGATGAAAGAATCAAAAAAGCATGTGAATTTATGCTTAAAAGCTCTCAAAATCCAGAAAGTGGTGCATTTTCATATATAAATAATAAAGAAGGATTTGGGGATCCTAAAAGAGTTATACCTTGCCATACAGCTAATATGGTCTGGAGTCTTATCCGATTCGGGTACATGGAGGATGAAAGAGTCCAAAAAGCAATAGAATGGTTGATAAAACATCAGAGATTTGACGATAAAGCAGGGCAAGCACCAGAATGGCCGTATCATCTATGGAAAAATTGTTGGAAAGAACGAACTTGTCACTCTATTATTGTGAAATCCATTAAAGCATTTGCTGAAATACCAGAAAATAAAAGAACTCATGAAATAAAGGATTACATTGCTAAAGGTGCTGAACACATGCTTAATCATCGTATCCACAAAAGAAGCCGCCCTTCAGTTAAAGGTCAATTTAAATGGTTAGAGTTTGGCTTCCCATTGATGTGGAACATAGATACGCTTGAAGTTTTAGGATTGCTAACTAAACTGGGCTATAAAGATGAAAGAATGAAGGAAACCATGGATTTAATGATTTCAAAGCAGGATTTGGAAGGAAAATGGATCTTAGAAAACACTTTTAATGGGAGATTTCAAACTAACATCGAGAGAAAGGGAAAACCCAGTAAATGGATTACTTTAAACGCTTTGAGAGTATTAAAAAGATATTTCAAAATGGAAAATTGAATTAAAAAATACATCAGTTAAAGATAGCTGCTAATGTATTTTTTTAAGCACTGGTTTTTTTTATTCACCATTATTTTATAATCTATGGGTGAAATAAGACAAATTTATTTATAAAGATGAGTAGTAATGGGATCTGGAGCCTTTGGCAAAAGTATAGATGTCATGTTATTTGGAAAGAACTTAAAAATTCATTAATCATAGTTTTGGTGTTTTCATAGTTTTCTTCCCTAGTTGAAAAATGAATAATATACATAGAACCATTTTTCTCCAAAAGAACAGCATGGTTAACAGAAGTATAGTTTGGATCAGTTTCGTTAATTTTATGAATGTTTTCATAGGCAGTAATACCATTCAGGGTGAAATTACGTTCAGATATTAAAGTGTAACTAGGAAACTCTTTGAAGCTCTCATGGAAAAATGCCTCTGGAGAAAGAGAGGCACTATCATTGAATTTTATTATAAAAAAAGAGGTGGAGACACACACTTGGCCTTTGATGTTATAAGGATCATTGGAGTTATATTGATAATTGAATTCGGCTAAAGAATCAGCCCCTTCTGGAGTTTGGTTTATATTTCCTTTTTCACTAGTCCAAAATTCAGGAGCTGTGAATGCTATCCCATTTTTATTGTATTCAATATTATTACCAATATTGATAAATGTTAATGTTGAAAGAATAAAAATTAGTGATAAAACCAACAGAGGACTCCACTTTTTTAGTGAAACGTTAGGTGAAGATCGATCAAGTTGTATTAAAAAAATTCCTAGTACTAGTAAAATGGAGCTTAAAACAAATATAGTCATATAGATATATGAAAAAATGGTGAAACTGATTCCATACCCATCTAAACATGAAATAGATATGTACAGGAAGATAAAACTGGTGAAAATTGCAACAATTCGGTTGATAACTCTATTTTTATCTTTTTTATTAAAAAAATCAATCAAATCCCATTCACTATTACTCGATCTTTCCATGTTTTGTTTTAGAGTGTATTCTTGGTTTGTTCGCATGATCGAGTCTATGGTTTGTGTTAGTTTCTGGAGATGGGTTTCCAAGGGAGGTGTAACTGCATCCAGCCAGTGAGTTGCACTGATGAAATATTCCATAGACTCAGATGGTTCTACATCTTCAATACGAAAAGGAATTATGGTTAATCCCATGTTAACTGCAGTTTCAACCTCTTTTAAGACCAAAGATGATTGATCAGAATCTGATGAAAAAATGAGTACGAATACTTTAGATTGTGCAATGGCATGGTTGGTCCATTCATCTCTATTAACTCCATTGGGAACGTCTCGGGGCGCTATCCAGCAGCGAATATCATTCTGTTCGAGAGTAGCACAAGTAGCATCAGCTACATACTTATCCTGTGTTGAATAACTAATGTAAACATCAGCAGTCCGGTTGAACAAGGTTTTTTCAATTTTTACCATTTTTTCACACTTTTCGTATTTAGTCGCGTTTTTGGAGTTTAAATAATTCGTATTGAAGACAATAAGTCTTTTTATCTCCAAATTTCATTGTTATATTTAATTTTCCTACCCTATATTTAAATAAATAAAGAAGGGTGATAAGAAGTGGGAGGGATAGCTGAATAATGTAATCAACCATGGAATGATTATTGTTGCAAAAATTATATACCATCTGTAGGGCTGCAAATTGATCAATTTCCGCATTTTTTTATATGTTCTATTAGGGAAAAAGTCTTCTAATACTAAAACTATTATATTGAGTAGAATTATAGAAGATGCCAAATAGTTATTTAATATATTCAAATACATTATGGCACAGTATAAGAAATATAAGGCGTTAATGAGTATGATTAAAAAGAAAAACAACATAGAAATTGTTTTTAACCATGGGATACCACTGGTATCCCAAGGTTTGTCATGCACGTGTTTGTCCCGATAACCTCCTATTCTTTCCATATATCTTTCATCGAGGGTTAGGATTTTGGTAATGGTTTCTATTAGTTTTTGTATGTGGTTTTCTAGTGGGGGTGTGACTGCATCCAGCCAGTGTTCGGCACTGATGAAATATTCCATAGACCCCGATGGTTCTACATCTTCAATTCGGAATGGAATGATGGGTATACCTCGGCTCACTGCCCTCTCTACCTCTCTTAAAACCTGAAAAGATTTATTAGAGTGACTTGAAAAAATAAGGACAAATATTTTAGAGTTGTGGACGGCTGTTACAATGGAGGCTGCTTTATTATCACCCTCTTTGATGTCACGAGGCGATATCCAGCACCTGATGTTGTTATACTCAAGAAGAGCACACACGGCATCGGCTACATTCTTATCCTCTGGTGAATAACTGATATAAACATCATAAGAGTTATCTTTAGACTTATGTGTTAATATTTCTAGTTTTTCTCCACATTTTCTGCAGGAAGTGGCATTTTCAAGGTTTTGTGTTTTACATTGGGGGCAATTCACCATTTTTATCTCCAAAATCTTTTTATTTCACATGGAAGCTGTTAATAATGGTATCAAGGTCGGGTTGATGTTTATCATATGTTTCTATGGGTGCTGTGAATTTCAGCAGATAAAGTTTCCCATTCTTTTCTAGCCACACTTCCCGTTTTTTGTACCTCTGACCATCAATCGTGATTTCATATACTTTCTGAAGAGCATTCTCACCATCCACCGTCAAATTAGAATCTGAAACAGACACATACCACTGGAAATTTTTGTAATCTAAATATTTTTTATAATAAACATCCTCTAAAACTTCACCATGTAAGGGAGTGATAGTAATATTCAACATGACCATAGGATCAGTAGACATCCCCATATAAAATTTATGGGCTTCTCCTATATTCACGGTTTCATTATTCTGGGAGTATAAAGATAAATTTGAAGGCATTATAAAAAATATACCTTGGTTAGAATATTCGGTAGGAACATAATCATTAATAACAACTACTAATAGTAAACTTAGAATAATTAAACAAATTGTCAACATATTATACATTTTTCTTATATTAACACGGGTTATAACTTTATTTGCTAAAAAATTAGGCATAAAAGCCAGTAAAAACGCAATTAAACCCACTACGAGTAAAATAATCATAGATAAGATCGTATAAAAACCTCCATCCCCCTGCATAATTTGGTATATACTTGATATAAAACCTAATAATAAAAAAATACCTAAAAATCCAGTAGTATATTTTAATATAGCTGTCAGAACAAGTTTCTTTTTTGATTTCTCTTTTTTCAAAAGTATTTTCACTTGGTTGGTTAATTTTCGTATGTGAGTTTCTAAGGGAGGTGTATGAGCTTCCAACCTGTTTTCACCACTTAGAAATCCATCCATGGGCGCAGATGGTTCCACATCTTCAATTTGGAATGGAATAATGGGTATACCACGGCTCACGGCCCTCTCAACTTCCCTTAAAACCTGAGGAGATTTATCTGAATCAGCTGAGAAAATTAGCACCATAAGTTTAGAGTTCTCAATGGCATCTATAATTGATTCACCCCAATTTGCACCAGGTTCAATATCTCTAGGGGCTATCCAACACTTGATATTACTGCTCTCCAGATTGGAGCAAACATTCTCCGCTACATTCATATCTCGCACTGAATAACTCACAAAAACGTCAAATTCCATCTCGAATAACCTCCTAAATTATGGTGGTTCTAGTTTGTGTAGTAGTACAACCACTCTCCAGTCCTGATGTTCACCTAACATTATTTTATTTGCATTATCTAACAGTTCTACTAGTGATTCCATGTTTCCCACTTTTTCTATGTTTTCTCTGATCTGCAAGGTGTGATGAGCCATTTGTTGGTATCGTTTGGCATTCCTACTGTACTCATGATTGTTTCTTATGCCAGTTAATGCGGCAGCTATGGCTGGTAATATGATAGCAGTAGCCGGTAAGATGCCAGGATTATGGAAAGGCTCTATATTAAGGGCGTGCATCGATGCCACCACCAGAGTTAATACAAAAAATAGCTCTCCCACTCGGGAGAATATTTTATGTTTAAGCCGATTTTTATGAGCTGAACTTTGGTAGTAGTTTATCTGGTCATCAAGCCAAGCATCTAAAAGGAAATTTTTAAAGGGTTGAAACGGTATGATCTCTTTTTTGTGCTGTTTTTCATCCCAAAGGGACATGAAAGCTCTTACCATCCAATCCTGATTTTCAGCAGTTATTTTAAGGTGTGGTGGTGGTGTGGTGATTTCGCATCGAATATTAGCTACCCGGAAGAATATAGCGGTCCTAATACGCTCTGCTAGGAAGCGGTAGTCAATCCATTTCCTATGCCAATGCTTCTGACTAGAAACAAGGAGTAGTATGAGTATGATAGAAATTTCAGCAACCTCAAACCAGATCAATTGTGGTAATTTGGGGAAAAAAAGGAGTTGTATGGTTACTGTGGCCACTGCGCCAGCGGCTAAGATGTAGATGAGACTGCCCACTACGCTGTAAAGTTTCTGATACTTCTGAGCTAGGAGATCCGCCCGTACAAACTGGGGAAGTATGGTATCCTGAATTGGGTTCAAGAATGAGGAGGGTAGTTTGGCTTTTTTTGCATTTTCTTTAAGTGATTCTCTGAGACGTTCTAAGGTTTTTTCCATTATATGGAGGTTAATATTCTCTTTATTGTAAATATCCAGATACTCTAACGTTTTATCAGAATTGATCTCTTTAATACTTCCATCATTAGAGTTGATCCAGAATATCCGCTTACCATTTTTCTTAGCATATTCTATTATTTGAGCAGTTCCACCCAGACCCGCGGGAGGTTTACCGTCCCATATAGCGATTAAAACATCACAATTATCAACTGTATATGTTCCTGCTTTGTAATAAGCATCTTCTCTGGATTCTGATTGATCTATCTCATTAACTACGTTTGCAAGGTTTAAGAGATTGTTAAACTGAGTTTTAGATTCATCACCAGCGAAATCCTGATGATATTCATTAGGTGATAATGGTAAAATAGCTTCTAGGAAAGTATTATCCTCTAAACTGGATAATTTTAGAATTTCTTCAGTTGCCACTCGATCCGCGCCCTCAGCCAGAGGAGATATAATATAAAAAGTATGGGGAGTTTTAGGGAGTAAGGCTTCAACTTTAACCATTACTTTCTTTACATTCTCTCGTATACGTTGTTCATCGGGAAGTATTCTATGACCAGTAATTCCAATATGCAACACCAAAGGTATTTTAGTAACCATTTATTACCCTCCTAAAGGAGTTTATATGCTTTAAATAATTAGAGGATACATTATTACTATAATTGTCCCAGCATAAATGTATTTTTTTTCAAACTGAGTCCATAAATCTGTTCATCAAACTTGGGGGGAACGATGCATTAAGGGAAATAAAGAGCGAAAATGTTCAAAAAAGATTACATTCATCGTGATAAATTGGATTTTGCTCTAAATCTTGATTTAGCAGATAACCATCTTATTTCTCGATTTTTAAATTTCAAATATTCTATATATTCACTACTACTGTCATCAATACAGCTTTTTATTGTATTAGCTTCGATAATTGAATAGATATATGATAAGAGCTCATCTTCATCGGAATATATGTCTTTTAAAAAATATTTCTCGGAAGAATACATTAAAGCATCGTTGGAATCATGGTCTTCTGGCTTAAATGTCGATTTGTTCCCTTCCATGTAAAAAAACCTCGTTTAATCTTTAATTATAGTGTTTTGTATCAGCAATATAAAGGTATCTAATAATCTTATGATAATATGATCATAAATATGGAAATGTTGGTCTTAATATTAAAACAATTATGGGTTTTTAAGGGCTACAATTTTATCTACATCAACAAGTTTCCATATTAAAATCCTTTCTTCATTTAAAAGAGCATTAGGAGATTCATCAGGAGAGTAACCAAGTGCAGATAATGATTTATTTGATAATTTTCTATCATTGATCATTTTAATGAATTTTTCTTTAATTTCACCTTTTGAATCGTCATTAACTTCGATAATACGTCCTTGTAAAGTTATAAACTGATAATTAGACATATCATTACTGTATTTTTCTATTTCAACTGCAACTTTTGGATTTTTCTTAATTAAGTCAATTTTTATACCATAGTTTGTAGATAAAAAATACAGAAATTCTTCATTTTTATCAAATATATACATAAATGGTGCAATATAAGGAAAACTATCTCCGTTAAATGCAATTCGGCTTATGTAATTTTCATTTATTAATTTATCGTATTCTTTCTTGTTCATTTGTGGAATTTTAAATATATTCATGTTGACACCCTGATCATTGGTTTATAACTATTAATAAAAAAATTTTACTAAAATAAAGCTGTTGAATATATAAATTATTATCTAAATTTGAAATAGAAAAATATCAGAATATACTAAATCTTAAATAAAAAAAAGAAAAATAGAATAATTACTTTATTGAACTCTGGCACCTGTTTTAGCATTTATATATATCGAATCAACTGTTTTATTTAGTCCACTAGTATATACTGGCACACTCCACACTTCTATACCTTTAAATGTGGTTAATGTAGGAGTACCTAAAGTAACACCCATTCCTGTAAATTGTGTGGCTATTTCTTTGGCTTTTTCTGCGGTTATGGTGACATTGGTGTTGTTATGTGTCTTATTTTCAATTTTTTTATTTATTGTATTGTTACTACTAGTATTATTTGTTGTTGAAGGCTGCATAATGATCCATGCCCCTGCTGCAACTAAAACTACAATTACAACTAAAATTAATGCAATTACACCTTTATTCATAACATATTCACCCCCTTGAATTTTAATATGAGTTTTATCTCCAAAATATTTATATTTTTAGTATTCATTCGAAATTTATTATACACAACATGATTTATTTAATCAAAGGATATCCTGCAGCTTTCCAAGCACGAATACTACCTAAAACATTTGTAACTTTATTATAACCATTATTTTTTAATATACTTGCTGCAATACTGGCCCTGTTTCCAGTATCACAATATATGATGATATTTTTGTCTTTTGGAATTTTATTTAGATGATTTTTTAAATATCCAACATAGATGTGATGTGCACCTTCAATATGGCCATTATCCCATTCCCCAATTTCGCGAACATCAAGTATAAATATTGATTCATCATTTTGGGCTTCGTTTAATTTATGCACAGACCATGTATCTATTGTTTCTAGTTCTTCACCATTTGTAGCCCAGCTTGCAAATCCTCCAGCTAAATAACCGAATATATTATTATATCCAATGCGGATAAGATAGCGTATGATTTGATTGATATTTTCATTTCCTTCATCAATAATAACAATAGGATGCTCATAATCAAGCATCCAACCAGCAAAATAAGTTAAACCAAGTTTCCAAATGTTTAATGTTTGAGGAATATGCCCTCCAGCGTAACTGGCTGCCATTCTCACATCAACAACCTGAAAGTCGGATATATTTTTTTTAAGCTCGGCTACATTCAATGGCTGAAGATAAGGCAATCTACAGAGAATAGGTGCTCCTTTTTGGTTATATTCTTCCATTCTCTTAAAATAAGGAGGTTTAACCATTTTTTCATTTAATTTAAATTTAATAAATTCTTTTTTTGTTTTTAAAAGCATTTTATTTGTTTTTTTCTCATATCCGATTGTTGTAAATTCACTTTCACGAATATTCTTCCCGCAAACAGAACCTGAACCGTGGGAAGGAAATACAAGGACATGGTCTCCTAAAGGCAGAATTTTTTGGTGGAGACTATCATAAAGCCTTTCTGCGCAGCCCTCAATTTTTGCATCACCATAAATGTCAGTTCTCCCAACTTCGCCAGCAAAAAGAGTATCTCCAGTAAAAACCATGTAAATATCATCTGAAACGTCTTTATCCTTTAATGTAAGGGATATGCTTTCATCTGTATGTCCTGGAGTTTCAAGAATTCCCAATTCAACAGAGCCAATATGGAAAGTATTTCCTTCTTTTACATAATTTCCATAACTAAAATCCAGGCATGATCCATGGTATATACTCGCGTCAACTCGTTTAGAAAGTTCACAGGATCCAATGACATAATCTTCGTTACGGTGAGTTTCAAAGATATGTTTAATTTTCATGTCATGCTTTTTAGAGTAATTCACATACGAATCACAGTCTCTGCGTGGATCAATTACTGCAGCATCTCCTTTTGACCCTATAAAATATGAATTATGCGCTAATCCTTCACTTTTAATTATTTCCAGTATCATATTTTTAACCTTTAATTTAGATAAAAAAGAAGTAATATCTGCTAATTTAGTTAAATTAATGATGAAAATGCTTCAGAGCTAATTATAACAGTAGATTACGTGGTTAACTGATTTAATGATAATTAATTTGTTTAACTGCAAATATATTTCTATAATAAAAAATATATATAGTTTTTGTAATAAATGTTTATCTGGTTTTAAATAGATTATTAAGCTGCCTAAAACCTAAAAAGTGAGATATAACAAATTGTTAAGGTGCGATAAATGGAAAATATTATAGAAACCCATAATATCACAAAAAAATTTGATGATTTTGCTGCAGTTAACTCTGTAAATTTAGAAGTTGAAAGAAATAGTGTATATGGGGTTCTCGGACCTAATGGGGCGGGAAAAACAACTTTAATATCTATGCTATGCACAATTCTTCATCCAACCTCTGGGACTGCTTCGGTAAATGGATATGACATAGTAAAGCAAGCTAAAGATGTTAGAAAATCAATAGGTATTGTATTCCAATCCAGAGCTTTAGATGACATTTTAACTGGCAGAGAACATCTTGAAATGCATGCAGCGCTTTATGGGGTGCCAAAAGGCATAAGAAAAAAGCGTATTGATGAAATTTTGGACTTAATAGATTTGGGAGATAAATCAGATGAATACACAAAAACCTATTCTGGGGGTATGAAAAGACGGCTTGAAATTGGAAGAGGTTTAATTCATTACCCTAAGGTTTTGTTTCTTGATGAACCCACATTAGGGCTTGATCCACAGACAAGAGAAAAAATATGGGAATATATCCATAATTTAAACCAGACTGAAGATATAACTGTTCTTTTAACCACTCATTACATGGATGAGGCAGATAAACTCTGCGATAAAGTCTCAATTTTTAATCAGGGTGAAATAGTAACTACTAATTCTCCAAAAAGCCTGAAGAGAGAACTAAAGGCAGATACTATAACTTTAACTGTTGATAATGCAGATAAATTTGTTGAAAAAGCCAAAAACCTTGATTTTATAAAAAATATGTTTGTTTTAGATGGTGAAATTAAATTAATGGTTGAAAGGGGAGAAAACTTAATTACAAAGATTGTAAACTTCGCCGGCCAAAATGGAATTGAAGTTCAGTCAGTAGAGCTTGATCATCCAAATCTTGAAGATGTATTTATCAAATACACAGGATCAAGCATAAAAGGAGGGAAATAGATGGCTGAAATAGAAGGAATTTACACTATCTGGCTTCGAGAAACTAAAAGATATGTGCGCTATAAATCTCGTATTTTAACTTCTGTAGTTACGCCTCTTTTATGGTTAATTATATTTGGAACAGGTTTAGGATCAGCAGTAAGATTTGGAGGAATGGGGGTAGACTACCAGCAGTTTATATTTCCAGGAATTATAGGGCAGACGGTTCTATTCACTTCCATATTTTCTGGAGTGTCAGTAATAATTGATAGACAGTACGGGTTTTTAAAGGAGATTCTGGTGGCTCCAATTTCACGACCTTCAGTTGTAATGGGTAAATCTCTCGGAATAAGCACTGCATCCTTAATTCAGGGAGTTATACTACTTTTATTATCCTTCATCGTAGGAATTCAGATGACAATTTCCTGCTTTTTAGTGAGTACTGTGATTATAATCTTAATTTCCATTGGACTTGCAGGAGTGGGATTGATGATTGCTTCATTTACAGATAGCATGGAAGGATTCAACCTGATCATGAGCTTTATCGTGCTTCCGATGTTTTTATTAAGTGGGGCACTTTTCCCAATTACTGGACTTCCTTCATGGCTTCATTTTGCGGTTTATTTAAATCCTTTAACCTATGGGGTGGATGCGCTGCGTTTTACAATTTTACATAATTCTGTATTGCCACTTTATGCGAATTTCACGGTTTTAGTCGCTTTCGCAGCAGTAACTGTTTTAGCATCAGCATATCTATTCAGTAAAAAAGAGCAGGGATTAATGTAAAATAATTCAACCTATTTTTTTTTCGATTCTTTTAAAAGTTCTATTTCCTTTAATAGAATTTTTTTTCTCTTTTTAAGATTATCTTTATCTTTAAATTCTTTAGAAACTATTGGTTCATAGTCATCATGAATTTCGGAATTCTCAATTTCTTTTTCTTTATTATTGGCAATAGCATGTCTAATTCTGTATTTAAGATCTCTTTTCAAATGTTCATTTTTTTCCTTTTCCTTTTGTTCTTTTAACATTTCCATTTGCAGAGTTACGAGATTTTTTTTATTAATTGAATGAAATATCCCTTTATTATTTTCAGTATAGTCTTCAGCGCTATCATCTACCTCATTTGAATCAGTTACATCTTCATTCATATACTCTTCAATTGTTTCATAATATTGAAGCTCATTTCCACATTCACAACTGTCAAATTTATCCATTTCTTGAGCACTATCAATTTCATAATAAACATTACATTTATCACAGATTAAATATGGCATTGAATAACATCCTTTTTTCATTATCATTCATTCTCAGAAACAATATGATGGAAATAAGACTTATTTCAACTCTATATGAAATTTAATGTTATAGTTAAATCTATTTTTATCTTGAGTGTTATTCACAAACTTTATTTTCATCTTCAAGGTCAATATAATCAAATCCTTCTTTTCTGCACCATTCATAGAGGGCTTCTGTTGCTCCTCTTGAAAGACGGCCTTGTCTATCTCCGTATTTTTTTCTTGTGATTCTTCTAAAAGCGATTTCTAATTCATCTGGAATACAAACTGTTATGGCACCCATGGTCACTCCTCTTTTTCAATATATATTATTTAATATTATAATAATTAAATTTGTCTTTTATTCATTAAATTGTAGAAATCAGAGTATTTTATATGTCCCAGTATATATGTAATGCATAAAAAACAGTGATTAATGCAAATTATTGGATAGTTTGCCCTAGAAATAATATTGGATATTAAACATGTTTTATTTTAAATAACAATTAAAATTTTACTTCGTTAAACTGTAATATGACGAAGTATGGATATTAACAGTTAATTGGTAATAAAATAAAGACATTTATATAATAGTAGAATGTGATAAAAAAAAGTTATAACTTATATTGGAGGGTAAGATGAAATCAAGAACAGGAATTATAATTGGATTAATTGTAATAATTATAGTTGCAGCTTCAGCAGCAGTTTATATGCAACAAAAATCATCTAATGCAACTTTAACACCTTCAATTCAACAAGCACAAATTATACAACCTTTAAATCAGATTGATGTAACTGTAAAAACTGATGGAACTACTACAACAGTTCATGCAGTATCAATTCCAGAAGGAAGTGCATTACCACATAAAATGGTTGCAGAAATGCAAAGTAAGGCAATTGCAGATGTTAATAGTGATAAAAGCACGGTAGAAACCTTAAAAAATGATATGAATGTAATTGCACAAAAATATAATTATAGTGCTAAAATTACAATTAGTTCACAGTTTGGAATTGATCAGCTACCATTTGCAGCAGTTGTAAATGGCGATTCTATGATTCCAACTTTAAAAGACGGCCATTTAGTCGTTGCTCTTAAAACGTCTGATTTTAAAGTGGGTGATATAGTAATAGCTCGCCATCCATCACTGGGGCTTATAATTAAAAGGGTGGCTTCTATTAAAAATGGAAAAGTGTTTTTAAAAAGTGATAATAGAAAAATAGAAGTAATAAATAATGAAACTACTCTTCCTGACGGTACAGTAGAAATAAATACGTACAAAAAGGTTCCACTGGACACTTGGCAGCTAAAAAAGAACGTTATAGGAGTAGTAAAAACTTATTAAATATAACAACCCTCTTTTTTTATTTTTAGTTTTTAAAATAGGTATAATTGATTTAAAAAATGTTATACTGTTTTAAAACACGTTTTTAAGTTAAATTAATAATTAATTAAGTATATGGGATTATATCCTAATAATTACTTTTCAATATTGGTAATATTTTTTCAATTTTTTGATTTTTCTGGGGACTATAAACATTTGCTGTTATGCTGATCCTCTAAACGTTATTTGGGTCATAAACACAAATGATATATATAATAACATAATATATAAGACCATATATGGGAATAGAAGTATTTTCAGACTTTAAAAATAATATTATAAAATAGTATCATTATATATTTGCGTCCAATTCATTGGAAATTCAAAATTGATAATATCAATATTTATTACATTTAACTCCTTCAAACTACTTGAATTAATAATATGCTTAAAATTAATGGTATAAAAATAAAATAAAGGATAATTTTAGGGGCATATGCATTAATAATCGTTATATGCCCTAAAATATTTTTTTATGAGCATCAGTAATAAACGTGCTATTAAGGGGGTTTGATTAAATGGAAAGTAAAGGTAATGTAGAAACAAAAGGTATTGGCTTAAAAGGTGCGCTTGGACATAAAAGAGAATCATATTTTGTTAAAACAATAGATTCTAAGTTAGAAGAGATAGGAGAGCTTAAAGAGCTTGTAGAAAAATCTGAAAAATTACAGGAGTTCTATAAGTCCGTATTTAAGTTGGAAGGGCTAGAACTTGAAGCTCAATCAATTAATCACAGATTTAAAACAGCAAAGATGTTCAGCCCCAAAAGTGATGAAGTAAAATCTTTGGAAAGCTTAGAAGAGTTATTGAAAAAATTTAAAGCGGATTACACCAGTTTAGCCGGTGATATATCCAAAACATTGGAAAAATACAACAGCAACAATAAAAAAGCCCTTGACTTATTTAAAATAAAAAATGAACAGCTGATAAACAAAATAGAGAAGCTTAACTCTGAATAAACCAAAAAAATGGCTTTAAAAATAATTTCATGGGGTTTTAACACAGAAATAGTATAGCATCTCCAATTTAATTTTATAATGCTTTTTAACCTCTCTTTTTTTAATTTAAATGGGGATTAATTCTTTCCCCTAATTATTTCAAAATTACATTAAAGTTTTAAAGGATAAAATCAGATATAATACTAATTCTAAATTTTATTATTTAAAAGATGTAGAATTGATTAGTTTTAATTATAAATTTAAGATATTGTGGAGATAACATATTGAACCGTTCTTATGTTTTTATCATTGGTTTATTGCTTATATTATTGCTTATATTATGGATAGGCCCTATAAACTTGTACAACACTGTTAAAGATGTTAATAAGATATATTTAGTGGCAGCGATTATCACATATCTTTTAGCTGTCTTTGTAAAGTCTGTAAGATGGGGATTTATAATCAATCAACCACTTAACTTAAAGACTAATTTCATTGTCAGAACTATCGGGCTTTTAGGGAGTAATTTAACTCCTATGAGGACGGGAGGAATTGTGATAACTGCAATTGCAGGTAGAAAACTAAATCAAATAGATTTACATGAAGGTTTATCTGCAGGGCTTACTGAAAGATTCGCTGATCTAATAATTGTGGGTATTTTACTTGTTTTAGCAGCAGTCTTTGTGGAAAAATTCCGTTTTATTTCTATCGCTGGCGCTGGCTTAATATTGATTACATTAACAGTTATATATTTTTTAAACTGGAGGGAAGGTTCAAGTATTTGGATTTATGAAAAAATTCACTTTATACTGGTAAAATTACCTATTAAAGAGGATACCCTGGATAGAATTTACAATAAAATCATAAATGGATTAAAAGGAATGGTAAGTTATACACAATCTTATTCCAATACAAAAAATATGTCAATTATATTGGTATTAACCACCGTATCCTGGCTTTTGGAATGTTCACGTCTTTTACTGGTTTTCTATGCCTTTAATGTGGATATTGGTGTAGTTAATGTGGTTATAATATTATTGCTTGCAAATATAGCAGGAATTGTAACAGCCCTTCCTGGAGGTATTGGGGCGGTTGAAATCTCTTTAACTGGACTTTCTCTGCTTTTTGGAATACCGGGAGCAATAAGTGGAGGCATTGCAATTGTAGATAGGTTCATTTCTTTCTGGTTAATAAATCTGCTGGGAATTATATTTGCTTTATTCTATGCAAAGGATATATTGGGAGATATAAAATCATATATTTCAGATATTCAAACACCTAAGTCGTAGTGTTTAGTTACCTTATTTCTAAGATATATTAAATTGGGATGAAATGAATCTGAGTTATTACATTTAACTGAGGATCTATTATTTTCGAAATTATTTGATAAAAAATATCTATGAATTTGACCATATAATGATAGGGAGATCATATGGTTGAAACACTGGAATATTCTGTTTTAAAAAAGGATGATAATATTGAAATTAGAGAATATGGGCATTATATATTGGCTCAAGTAGATATAGATGAATCATTTGATGATGCTATTAATAAAGGCTTTTCCATACTGGCAAATTATATTTTTGGAGGGAATAAGAAGAGTTTAAAATTAGCTATGACTGCTCCGGTATCTGAAGAACAATTGAATTCTGAAAAGATTGCAATGACCACTCCAGTAACTGAAGAAGAGGTAACTGCTTCGGAAAAGATTGCAATGACAACACCAGTTACAGAAGAGAAAACAGGACGTAATTTTCATCGTATATCATTTTCTATGCCATCTAAATATAAATTAGAAACTTTACCTGAACCTGAAGATGAAAAAATTCATTTTAAAGAGTTTAAAGATCAAAAAATAGTAGCTTTAAGATTTAAAGGTAGAGTTAAAGAGAAACTTGCCAAAAGAAAGATAGAAGAATTAAAAGAATGGCTTTCAAATAATAATTTCGAACCAAAATCTCATTTTATAGTAGCACAATACAATAATCCTCTAGTACCAGGGCTTTTGAGGAGAAATGAAATACTGGTGGAAATTTAAAAAATAATCAATCAAAACAAATTTTTTTTATTACTTTTAATGAGTAATAATTCTTATTTTAAACAAATGATATGTTAAGCAGTGAAAAAATTTCAAACAAATAAAGAGAAGTATTTTTATGGATAATAAACAAAGGAACAGAATTTTAGCACTACTTTTCATTGGCGTTTTTATGGGTGCTCTGGATATTGGTATTGTAGGTCCAGCATTACCTGCAATTAAATCGTTTTTTGCAGTAAATGAAAGAATAGTTTCGTGGATATTTGCAATATATATTCTTTTTTTCATGATTGGAACGCCATTAATGGCAAAATTATCTGATATGTATGGAAGAAGAACAATATATGTAATTGATATTTTATTATTTGCTATAGGGTCTATAATAACGGCATTTTCATTTTCATTTGAAATGCTGCTTTTAGGAAGAGCTATACAAGGTTTTGGCGCAGGAGGAATATTTCCTGTTGCAAGTGCATTTATTGGTGACACATTTCCTCCAGAAAAAAGAGGATCTGCACTTGGAATAATAGGTTCTGTTTTCGGGTTATCTGCAGTATTTGGGCCGATACTGGGAGGATTGCTTTTAAGTTATGGATGGCAATGGCTTTTTATTATAAACATACCTATAGCAATGGTAATTATAGCTACAAGTTTTTATATACTGCCTAAGACTAAGAGAAAATGGGTTTCAGACTTTGATTGGTATGGAACTATTGTTTTGGGAATTCTTGTAACTGCACTTGCATTTGGAGTAAATCAGATAGATACAAATCATTTTACAGAAAGCCTCAAATCACTTTATGTATGGCCATTTTTACTTACTGCTGCAGCATTACTTCCTGTTTTATGGAAAGTTGAAAAGCATGCTGAAGATCCAGTTGTACAAATCAACCTATTAAAAAATAGAGAAGTTAAAATAGCCACAGGTATATCTATAGGTTCTGGTTTAAGTCAAGTTGCGATAGTATTTCTCCCATCTTTTGCTGTTACTGCATTAGCATTATCAACATCCACTGCAAGTTTAATGGTACTTCCATTGGTATTGGCAATGGCTATTAGTGCTCCTTTAGTGGGGAGATTGCTGGATAAATGGGGATCAAAGAGAGTGATGTTTACAGGTAGTTTAATATTGGTTGCAGGATTATTTATTTTAAGTTTCTTTGCATATTCATTTTATATTTTCATATTATCGGGTATTATAATGGGTTTAGGTCTAATTACAATTATTGGGGCTCCTTTAAGGTATATTATGCTATCTGAAAGCCCTCCACAGTACAGGGCTTCAGGACAGGCGTTGATAAATATTAATGCCAGTGCAGGTCAGCTAATTGGGGGAGCTTTAGTTGGAGGTATAATAGCATCAAAGGGCGGTAGTTATGCAGGTTATGAATTAGCATATATTGTTGTGGGAATTGCTGCTGTAGCCATGCTGATATTAACTTTTGGACTAAAAAATAGGTATGAACAGCTTAAAACAATGAAAGGGAATTCAAAAAACTGATAATTATGAAAAATAAATTGTAGGTGGACTATTGAAGGCAATGCTCTTACGTGTGGGTATAGATAAAGGAACTGATGGTTCATTGGCCCCAATATTTGAAGATGGATCATTTGAATATATTCCACTATCTGAAACAGATAAAACTAGTGAAAAGAGAACATTTGACAATACTTTCGGACGAAAAGGCAAGAAATTTGCATATTATCTTCCTGAAAAGATAAAAGACAGAAAATTACATTTTGATCCAGAGTTTGATACATATACTTATGGTGATACGGGTTATAAAAGTAAATATTTACTTAAATTGAATAAAGGAGATTTATTAGTATTTTATGCAGGTTTAAAACCGTATAATAACACTAATTTTGAAGAAGCACTATATATTATTGGATATCTAACTGTAGAAAAAGTAATAGATTTCAGTGCATTATCCGAGAATGAAATAAATGAATTTTCGATTTTTTTATCTAATAATGCTCATATAAAAAGGATATCAGGTTATAATAACGTAGTTGTAGTTTATGGGAATAAGAAAAAGAGTAAATTACTGGATAATGCTATTTTAATCAGTGAAAGAAAATTGAATAGTATTGGAAGGAAATATCATGCAGTTTCGGCCCAAATAGAAAAATCTTTGGGTATTTCTGGTTCAATTCAAAGGAGTATACCTCCTCGATTTATCGTAGAAGATAATAATATGGATAATCTTAAGTTTTTATTAGGTTTCAGATGATTAAAATTCAAATTAGTTATATTTTAAATATTAAATGGAGTCTAAAGGGATATGTATAATTTATTTGGCTGTTGATATAGTAAATAGTCAAATTCAATTGATTGAATAAAGAAGAAAGGGGAATAATTTATAAAATAGTGAAATTATACATAAGCTTGGAATTAAGTTGGAATTTATATATGTAGAAAATTAATATTAGAATTAAGGGTGCAAAAAGCTCTAAAGATATTCCAGGATATAAACTTCTTTATTGGAGTAGTGACTAAATGGTACAGGTAATTAAAACCTCTGTAAAATGCTACAAGAAAAAAGCAAAAAAGACCGTAGGCGGGAAACAAAAGATTTATGAGTATAATCAGTATCTTATTCCACTTAAGAGGTCTGATAATCTTGAATGTAGTGAAGGAGTACTTATAATACCTGAAAAATATTTCACAGAGTTGTTTGGTGTAGAGGACACGTGGTCTGTTAAGGAATATATAAGTAAGCTTAAAGGAGTTGAAAGGAACATTGGTGAATACACTAAGGAATTCAAAGATCTTGAATGGAAACACAACGAACTTTCAAAATCCTACAAGGAATTATTGAGCAAGCACACTAAATACACTAAAAAATACAGAATGGAAAATGAAAAAATCAATGAATTAGAAGCTATTAATACACAATTAAAAGCTAAAAATCAGGAATTATTAAGTAAATTAGATTCTCACGGCGCAGAATACAAAAAATTAAAGCAGGACTATGAAAGAGAATCCAATAAAGCCACAATTCTTGAAAATGAGCTTAAACCTGAAAAAGATAAAGATTTCTGGTCTATGCTAAAAAATCGCCTTGGTAAAAAAGAATTAGCATCAAAAGAAGACGAATAAATCTATAATTTTATTTTTAATTATTCTTTGACACTTGAAATATTTGAATACGCTATTTAGAGTCATGATCCGATACATTTAAATATGAAAAATAGTAAATAGTTGACTTGCCACTGTGCAGTTTAACTGCTTTTTTTTAGTGCAAAATAGTCCTGTGGGGTAGTGGTAATCCTTCTGGCCTTTGGAGCCGGAGACGGCGGTTCGACTCCGCTCAGGACTATCTTTTAAAGACAAGAGGCTGATCTATGGAAAACGTTCTTGTTGTAGGTATTAACACGCGGCCAGTGGCCTGTTCTGCAAAGAAAATGGGAAATACAGTTTATTCTGTTGATTATTTTTGTACAAGTGACTTAGTAAAGTGTTCTGACTATTTAAAGTGTGTATTATCCCAAAAACCTTATGAATCATGCGGTAATTATGCAGAAAATTATGATCCTGAATTAATTTACAAATATTCCCATGAATTTATATATGAAATTGATTACATTCTCTGCACATCAGGGGTAACACCTGAAAACTTTCCAAAATCCAAAATAGTTGGAAATAAGAAAATTGGACATGTAGATAATAAATATAAACTTTATAATTCTCTTAAAAATAAATTCAAAGTTCCAAAAACTTTCCAAGTTCAATCATATAAAGAAGCAGCTGAAATAGTCAATAGTTTTGATAATAAACAGTTTATAGTTAAACCAGCAATTGGTGCGGGTGGTAAAGGCATCTGCTGGTTTGAAGACGCCACAGAAAATTCTAATTTTAATAATGTACTGCTTCAAGAATTTATAGAAGGAGAAAGTATTAGTGCATCTGTTTTATCTATTTCCAAAGAAGCAAAAACAATTTTAACCAGCAAACAAATAATTGGTGAAACTAAACTGGGACAAGTAGATAAATTCGGCTATTGTGGAAATATAGCTCCTTATAAAAATGATCCAAGGATAAATCATCTTGCTGAAGATGTCATAATGGAATTATCTCTTTTAGGATCAAATGGTGTTGATATGATTGACACTGGTGATGATTTATATGTAATTGAGGTTAATCCTAGATTTCAAGGTACCTTTGAATGTGCTGAAGAAGTACTGGGTATAAATATGGTTGATGCACACTGTAAAGCAACTAAAGGAACATTAATTGAAGTTCCTTCACCAAGTAAATATGCTGTAAAAATGATAGTTTTTGCTAAAAAGCGTTCTATTGCAGGTAACTTAGATTTCGACGGTGTATATGACATCCCTCGAAAAAATGTTATAATTGAAAAGGATGAACCTGCTTTAACTGTTATTAGAACAGGTGAAACGCCTGAAAGTGCAATTTATGAAGCTCAAAAAACAGTCAAAAAGGCGTATAAATCATTTTTATCCTTTCCCTAAAAAAGCGATCATAAAATGTTTTTACATTTTAATTACTCCTACTGCCCAGAGAATGAAAATAATGGTTCCAATGGTAATTAAAATTGTGGTGAGAATCATTGCTCCAGTCATTAATAAATATAACTTTGCCCTTTTATCGGGGTCTTCAAAATACTCTTCTAAGGGGTCTATGTTCAAAATAATACCTCATTATCATTTTTTTTAATTATGTTATTTTTAATGTATTGAATATTTTATCTTACCAAAAAGATGTATTGGGTAACTGTTGGAAACTCCTTTCTAAGCTCTTTCATTTCTGGCCTGTAGATAAAAAGTTCATTTTTACAAGGGTCTAACTTCAATATTTTGCATACTATTTGAGTTTCTAACTTTCCGGCAATTCTTGCTCCAGATGTAGTAGTATCAATTTCAATATAAATTGGAAGTTTTAAATTTCTATGATGTTCAGTATTGATTAAACCTGCAATCTTTTTAATTTCATCATTTCTAAACCGATGACGTACGCCATCTGCCCCTATTACGTGGGGTTTATCTTCCTCCAGAAGTTCGGCCAGTGTTTTTCGTTTTCGGGGAAGATGCCTGTTTAAACTTAAAACCTGTTTTTTTATTAGATTATCAGAATCTATCCTTTTCATATAATAAATTTATTTAATTTGTTGGATATAATATTTTTCAATATAATAATCTTTAGATTTGTGCAGATTACATGTCTTTGGGATTGAGGGGGAATATTATGGATATAGACATACAGCAATGCCGTGAAAATGATTTAATAAAAAGAATAATTAGTAAAAGTGAACTTCCAATAAAACTCATAAAACTTCTTTTAAGGCTTTCTGATGCCATATATATTAATGCAATAAATTATAATGTTACTATTCAGGAGAAAGGTGCAATTTTGGTGCTTATTTCCTCAAAACCAGAAAATAAAACAGGTGATTTTCATACAATATCTTTATCCAATGTTTTTTATAAGTTAAGAGATATTGAAAAGGAAAACGATGATATAAAAACAAAAATAAAAGTTGAAGAGAACATGATTCAAATTATAATGGAAACAACTTAAAAATTGAAATAAGGAGTTACTTCAACATTTCAATAGGAAGAAGTATTAAAACTCCGAGTAAATCATCTTTTTTTATGGTTCCGTTAATACTTGCAAGGAATGAAGCATGATCAACTGTTTTGTCCAAGCTGATTGGGAGATGAATTTCTCCACCTACTGCTACTGCATGCCCATAGCGGTTTGCTGCATAAGCAGATAAGAAAGTTATATGGTTTTTAGGGATTTTAATCTGTTGAATCTTTATTGGTGTGGCTTCATTAGCTTTAACATCAATATCTTCGTCAGAAATTATTGCCCTCATTTTTCCAATAATTTTTCCTACTTTGAAGTCACCTAATGCATGGGCTTCAAGTTCTGCATATTCTTGCTTAACTTTATCCAGTCGTTGTATTATTCTAACCATTTGAAGTCCCCATGGTCTTTTTAATCATCTTCAACCTTACAAAGCTCTCTCTTTCCATTTCTTCAAGCCGCATTTCAATATATTTAACCGTGTTTTCCAATCTTGGAATGATTATATGTTCCAGTGCATTTACTCTTCTTTTTGTTGATTCTATCTCTGCTGCAAGGAGTATTATGGTTTTTTCGATTTCTGCAAGTTCAAGTATTAATTTGATTGACTCTTCGAAATTTCCTGCTGATTAATCAAGTTTAGCAGAAGTATCTAAAAATCCATAACCTCTTTCAACAATGGTTCTTTGTGCAGTTTCAGAATCAATTAAAGGCACTACAACACCCATTACACTTCTTGAATCAATATCAACCTTAACGGACTCTTTTACAGACATAGCTGCTTTTTTAACTGCTAAATCACCCATAGCAATTTGGGCTGCAGTTAAATCTTTAAATGCTTCAGCTAATTTCTTTTCAACTTCTTCTCTGGAACCTTTCACACGTTCCAATATATTGAAAAATTCCATTATAAGAGCATTTCTTTTCTCTTTAAGTAGACCATGCCCTTTAATTGCGAGTTTTTCACGGTCCTTGAGTTTAAGAAGTTCCATCCTTGTTGGATTGACTCCTTCAATCATTTCTTGTGCCATTTTATCCCTCACTAAAATAAATAAAGGAGGTTATTGTTTGTGTGCAGGGTGATATTTTGGAATATGCTCTGCTCTAACCCTCTTAAGTTCGGCTTCAGGTAGTATACTTAGAAGTTCCCATCCAAGGTCAAGAGTTTCCTGTATAGTTCTGTCTTCGTCTTTAGTTTCTGTTACAAACTTGTTTTCGAATTGATCTGCGAATGCAAGGTATTTTCGGTCACGTTCTGTAAGTGCTTCTTCACCAACAACAGCCATAAGGTCTCTTAAATCACGACCTTCAGAATATGCTGAATAAAGCTGGTCAGATACACCACTGTGATCTTCCCTTGTTCTTTCTTCACCAATTCCACCACTCATCAATCTTGAAAGTGATGGAAGCACATCTACGGGCGGGTAAATACCTTTTCTGAAGATATCTCTGCTTAACACAATCTGTCCTTCTGTAATATATCCAGTTAAATCTGGAATTGGGTGAGTAATATCGTCTTGAGGCATGACAAGTATTGGCATTTGGGTAATTGAACCTTCTTTACCTACCATACGGCCTGCTCTTTCATAGATGGAAGAAAGGTCAGTGTACATGTAACCAGGGTATCCACGTCTTCCAGGAACCTCGTCACGTGCTGCTGAAATTTCCCTAAGTGCTTCACAATAGTTTGTCATATCAGTAAGGATAACCAACACGTGCATACCCTTCTCAAATGCAAAGTATTCTGCTGTTGTAAGTGCCATCCTCGGTGTAATGATCCTTTCGATTGCAGGGTCGTCTGCAAGGTTCATGAAAACTGTAACTCTTTCTAGAGCTCCTGTTCGCTCGAAATCTCTCATAAAGAAGTTTGCTTCTTCGTGGGTAATTCCCATAGCTGCAAATATAACAGCAAATTCAGTTTCTTCCCCTATTACCTTTGCGTGTCTTGCAATTTGGGCTGCAAGGTCGTTGTGAGGTAATCCAGATCCTGAAAATATAGGGAGTTTTTGTCCACGTACAAGAGTGTTCATCCCGTCTATGGTTGAAATACCTGTTTGGATAAATTCTGCAGGGAATTCTCTTGCAGTTGGGTTCATTGGTGCCCCGTTAATATCTAATTCTTTTTCTGGAATGATTTCAGGACCGCCGTCTATAGGTTTTCCTGTTCCTCCAAATACTCTTCCAAGCATGTCAATTGAAACACCAAGATGTGCTGTTGCACCAGTAAATCTAACTTTAGTTGTTGAAGTATTAAGATCGCTTGTACCTTCAAAAACTTGTACAACAGCAATTCCTTCACGTACTTCAAGAACTTGCCCTCTTCTGGCATCTCCATTAGGTGTTGTTATATCTACGATTTCCCCGTAAGCTACACCTTCGACGCCTTCTACAATCATGAGAGGACCGGATACTTCAGCAACGGTTGTATATTCCCGTGTTTTGATATTTGAATCCATTTTCATACCTCACTAGTTTGTTTAATTATTTTTTCCTGAATTGCTTTAATCTCATCTTCAAACTCGGCTTCAGGCATGTACTTCATTTTACCAATATCTTCTTTAACGCTTAGCGCTATGACGTCTTCAGATGCTGCACCTCTATCAAGAGCAGCAGTAGCGTTTTCATGGTAAGTAATAATAGTTTTAAGCATTCCATATTGTTTTTTAGGTGAACAGTATGTGTCTACTTCGTGGTATGCGTTTTGCTGTAGGAAATCTTCTCTTATCATCCTTGTACTTTCTAAGGTGATTCTTTCCTTGTCCGGTAATGCGTCAGGACCTACAAGTTGCACAATTTCTTGAAGTTCAGATTCTTTTTGAAGTAAAACCATAGCTGCATCTCTTAATTCTCTCCAATCTGCACCTATGTTTGTGTTCCACCATGAGGATATGCTTTCAACATATAATGAGTAACTTTGTAGCCAGTCAATTGAAGGGAAGTGACGTTTATCTGCAAGTGATGAGTCGAGTGCCCAGAACACCTTGGATATACGTAAAGTGTTTTGAGTTACAGGCTCTGAAAGGTCCCCACCAGGAGGTGAAACTGCACCAACTACAGTTAGGGATCCTAGTTTGTCTTCTGTACCTACTGTAGTTACTCTTCCTGCTCTTTCATAGAATTGAGCGAGACGGGAAGCAAGGTATGCAGGGTATCCTTCTTCACCAGGCATCTCTTCAAGTCTTCCTGAAATTTCTCTCATAGCTTCTGCCCATCTTGAGGTTGAATCAGCCATAAGTGCTACATCGTAGCCCATGTCTCTGAAGTATTCAGCAATTGTAATTCCAGTGTATACTGAAGCTTCCCTTGCTGCAACAGGCATGTTTGATGTGTTTGCGATAAGCACGGTTCTGTCCATAAGTGGTTTACCGGTTTTTGGATCTTCAAGTTCTGGGAACTCTTTTAGAACCTCAGTCATTTCGTTTCCACGTTCTCCACAACCGATGTAAACGATGATATCTGCATCTGCCCATTTTGCAAGTTGCTGTTGTGTTACAGTTTTACCTGAGCCAAATGGCCCTGGCATAGCTGCTGTACCTCCTTTTGCAACTGTGAAAAATGTGTCCTGTGCTCTTTGACCAGTTATTAATTGTATATCTGGGTCAAGTTTTTCTTTGTATGGTCTTCCAACCCTTACAGGCCATTTTTGTATCATCTGGATTTTTTCTAATCCAGCAGGTGTTTCTACTTCAGCTATGTCTTCTTCTATTGTGTATTCTCCTTCAGTAGCTATACTTTTTAAAGTACCTTCTACTTTTGGAGGAATCATGATTTTGTGAACTATAGAAGAAGTCTCTTGGACTTCAGCAATGATATCTCCACCTTTCACTTTAGCTCCAGCACTTATCTTTGGAATGAACTTCCATTTTTTTTCTTTATTTAGTGCGGGAACAGCTACACCTCTTTCGATGTAATCTCCAGTAAGGGCTTTGATATTTTCCAGTGGTCTTTGAATTCCATCATAAATAGATGTAAGAATTCCTGGACCTAATTCTACTGAAAGTGATCCACCTGTACTTTCAATTATTTCCCCTGGTTTGATACCAGCTGTTTCTTCGTAAACCTGAATGGTTGCTGTGTCGCCTTCGAGTTCGATTATCTCTCCGATAAGTCCTTCTTCACCGACTTTAACCATTTCATACATTTGGGTTCCCTTCATGCCGTCTCCAACAATAACGGGACCTGCTATTTTAATTATCCTTCCTGTAATCATTTTACCATCTCTACCCCAATTACTCTTTTTATAAGTTCCCTCATAGGATCGGAAGCTCTTTCAATGGAGCCGCCCTTATCTGGAATTTCAATTATCATGGGTAATGCACGTTCGCCAGTTAATTTATCTATACTACTTCTAAGTTCATCACCTATTTTTTCCGTGGTTATTATAATGGAAAAATCTTCTTTTATCAGTTCTTCAAGCTTTTTACCTGCCTCTTCAGTGTCTTTTACTGGATATCCCTCTTTAATACCGCCAAGCATGAATCCTGTAACTGTATCTGGGTCTGCCATTACTGCTATCTTTGAATTCAAACTAACATCTCCTTAATCATAGACTGTGAAAACCCTTCTTCTCTTTTACCTCTTACTATGATTTTTAAGTTCTTAATTTCTCTTTCTTTTCTGTTAAGGAAGCCTATCATTGGTCCAATTCCAAACTGATTCTTTAGAGATATCTTAGTTGCTGTTTTATTAACATGATTATCAAGAGCAGCTTCAAGGGTTGATATGGAACCACTTTCTGTGTACTCTGCAAGGGCTTCTGATAATGAAGATGCATAATCAGTACCTTCTAAACCGCTGATAACTCCCGCAACATCTTCAGATTCCATTAGATCCTTTAATTTCCATTCTCTAATTTGATAACCATCTGAAATGATGTAAGGTTCAATATCATCAAATTTTAAACCATCAGCTTTGGCCCTTATAATAATTTTTATGTTATTTACATCTACTATATTTCCAACATAATTATGAAGTAGGGAAGTGTTATCATCTTCGGGAGTAGCTACTGTCCTTAAAAGGTTTATCAGTAAATATTTGTCCAGAGAAGCCTCAAGGGGCAATAACATTCCTGTTTCTTGGTATGCTGGAAGAGCATCTTCTAAGATCTGAGCGTAATCCGTTCCTTCAAGACTATTTATTACTTCTCTGACGTTTTCAGCGTCAACTAATGTGTCAAGTCTATCACTAATTTCGCCAAAGGGAACAACAAGGTCTAATGTTTCTTCTGAATTTAAACCAACTTCCTTGGCGATTATTAAGCTTTTAATGTTTTCAATGTCCCATTTTCTCAGTAAAAACGCGAATGCGTCTTTACTGTTGTCAGGAGTTATTCTTGCTAATAAATCATAGGTTTCTGCAAGCTGTGTGTTTAATGCCTTTTCAATAGGATATTTATCGATGTATTTAGCATATTCAGGGAATCCCCTTAAATAATTTTTAACTTCTTCAATATTTTGGGATTCAATTATTTCTGAAAACTGTTTTTCTGTAAATAATCTTCCTTTTCGAGCCCTTACTCTTGCATTAGGGTAAGTGTAAGGGTACATGCTTAGCACCGGTCTTAGTGATGATACTACTACTATGACTGCTATAACAGCCAATACTAAGAATAACAGTGCTAAAAATGCTTCAAAAGAGGGAAATCCCAGTGAAGTTACTATTGCAGTTATGTCCTCTGCCATGTGAAATCTCCCCTATTATTTGAAAAGTATGCCTGCAACTTCTGATCTTAGAGACTTTTTAAATCTTAGCATTCTTGCCTCGATGGTGTTGTTAACTTCTATATCTCCATTTTTGGTTTTAATTACAGCCCCGCCAATGGTTCTGATATTTTCTCCTATCTCTAAGGTTGTTTTATTGCCAGTTTTAGCTTCAATTTCTTTTTCCAATGATGGAATGGAATCTTTAATTTTGGCAATATCTTCCTCTTTGGTTGACAACACCAGATCTCCGCCTCCAATTTCAACTGAAGCTTCTTCTATGATTTTTTTAAGTGAGTTTTTATATTCTTCAGAAGAACTTGCTGCTATCTTTTGCAGTTCTTCTTCTGCATTTTTAAATGCAGTTTCAATTAATTCTTCTCGTGCCTCAAGTTCTGATCTTCTAGCGTTCATTTTAGCTTCTGAGATCAGTTGTTGATATTTCATTGTTGACTGTTTATTAGCATTTTCCAAGATATTTTGCTTTTCTAATTGGGCTTCTTCTTCTCCTTTTTCGAGGATAAGAGCAGCTTCTTTTTCAGCTTCTGGGATAATAGCATCAGCTTTACTTTGAGCATCAGACATTATACTTGAGACTATTTTGTTAGCCCCATCGGTCATTTAACTATCCTCCTAACTTATTAATATTCCACCGAATACCATAAGCAATATAGCAATCAGGAAACCGTATATAGCCTGTGTCTCTGAAAGAGCTGTAAATATAATACCTCTTGCAAACATGTCTGGATCTTCAACTACTGCTCCAGAAGCTGATGCAGCTGTTATACCTTGACCCATACCTGAACCTAAACCTGCAAATCCTACTGCAGCACCTGCACCTATAGCTATAAGACCTGCGGTTACAGGTAAGTTCTTTGGTGCACCTAAAAGTCCTGAGAAAACCAGGAGCAATATAGCAACCAGGAAACCGTAAATCGCCTGAGTTTCTGGGAGAGCAGTAAATATAAGACCTCTTGCAAACATATCAGAGTCCTCTGCTACAGCACCTACAGCTCCTGATGCTGCTATTCCTTGTCCTATACCTGATCCTAATCCTGCCATACCAACGGCTATACCTGCGCCGATAGCTGCTAAAGCTTGTCCTAAAACAATTTCTACCATTTTTATTACCTCCGAATATCAGTATATTTTCTTTTTGTCCGGAATGCTCTGAATTTTGAGCTTCCACCTATGTAAAATTGAGCAAAGAACTCAACATAATGCAAACGTAATGCGTTAATAAATGCACCTAAAGTCTGGAAAGCACCGTTTGCTATCTGCCCTCCAATGAATACTATTGGTGCTAATATAATTCCTATAACTGGAACCATATCATGAACCATACTTGTTAATATGTTAACGGTCATGGCTATTCCGCCAGTAGAAAGACATAATGCTAAAAGTCTGGCGTATGAAAGAACATTACCAAGGAATCCCATTACATCCATAATTCCAAAGATACCGTTGAAGTAAAGTAGCATTACAATAGCAGCTAAAAATACTGCTCCTCCACTGTACATTATTATGCTACCTGCAAATAAGTATCCTACAGCAAGCAATACTACGCCTGTTTGGAGGATAAACCAAGGTATTTGAGAACCTAAAGCTTCTTTAACGTCTCCTCGAACTAGGTTGTTGTAGGCTCCAATTATTAATCCCATATTTATATGTACGACACCGACTAATAAAGCCATAACTAATATGTATTCTGGGTGTACAAATGAGTTAAGTGATTGAATGGTTGTCATAAGAGGTACACTTGGGTCTCCATATATAAATCGACCTATAAAGTCTCCTATGAAACTGTTAGTTATAGCACCCATAATTACAGCCCATACTCCACATGCCACCATAATCAAACCAAGATTACGCATGAGATTGCTGTTTTTACCAAGACCTCTAAATATAATATAACCTATAATTGCATCAGCTATACCATAACCGGATTCTGTAAGACAGAAACCAAAGAAAAATGGGAACACAAGAGCCATGAGAATTGTTGGGTCAATTTCCCTATAATCTGGGGGTGAATACATATGCACGAACATTTCATATGGTTTGGCCCATCTTGGGTTGTCAAGATGAACGGGTATCTCATCATTTTCAACATCAGGATCAGAAACTTCAACTATAACATAGCCGTCAGTTGAGTTTTCAATGATTTCAAGAGCTTTTTCTAGCTTTTTCTCTGTTACCCAACCTTCAAACATAACAGTGTTTTCTGTTTCTCCGAATGAATAATATATTTCACACTGTTGTTTTTCAATTTCCAGTTGTTCTTTGAGAGCTATAACTTCATCAATCCATTGTTCAGACACATCTGCTAAATCATTTAAAATTGACTCTTTTTGTTTATCTAAAGATTCAATTTCTGATTCTGATTTTTGTATAATATCATTTGGTTTTCCAGATATTTCTGGAATTTCAAATTTTTCAAATTCCATCTTTCTGAGCATGCTGGAAATTTCGTCACCGTACTGCTTCAATGTAATAATAATAACCATTTTAAAGGTTTTTCCTTCACTGTCATGATCAAAGACAATGATTTCATCGGTTAAACCTTTTATAGTTTCCATTAATGTATCATAAGAATCAGTGGCTATTTTCCCTGCAACAACAGTGATATGTTCGGAATTTTTTAGATCAACAAGATCAACGTCAAAATAAGATAAATTTTTGGCCACTTTATTGGCATTTTCAAGTATGGATCTTTTAGAATCAATTTTGTTTAATTCATTTTCTTGGGGTTTTGTTACGCGTTCTATTTTCCCAAGGGTTTCTTCGGCTTTGTTTATTAATTCCTGAACGTCCAAATGTTCCACTTCAACTTTTTCAATTGCAGGGGGGTTTATGAACGACTTAGCGATGGAGAGAATTCCGCCTTCCTTTCTATGCATTGATTTTAGGAAATCAAAGGTTCCAGTTGTTTTCATTAAAAGTGAAGCAACTTTACCTGTAAAAGGAGATGTATGTGATGGCTTAAGAATTTGTCTCCACTCAGCGTCCTGTTGTATACGCTCAGAAATATCCTGAATTTGCACCAAACCTGCTTCGTGAAGTGATTTCACTGCAGGTTCCGTGTATTTGTCCAGGGTTATTACTTTAAGCTTCTTCATTCTCGCTGGTTTAAACATGTTAATCACTTGATTTTTTAACTAACGAGATTCAATTATAGTATATTTTTAACTATAATGCCCACAGCTTCATCAATTTTACCTGTAGCCTGATTTTTAGTATTTTTTATGTTCTCGTCAGCTTTGATTGATATCTGGCTGGTTTCTCGTTTAGCATCTTCTTCTGCTTTGGAGATTATTCCACCAGTCTCTTCATGAGCTTCATCTTTTGACTTTTGAATAATGGACTTTGTTTTTTCAATAGTATTCTCTTTCATTTCGGAGGATTCTCGCTTAGCATCCTCTAATAGCTTATCGGCATCATTTTCGGCCTTTTTAATCGTTGTAATAGCTTCCGATATCGACATCATTTTGAATCACCATAATAATGCAAATTCTCTTTTCTGTTATATTTATCTTTTACTATTTGATTTTTAAGAGTGTATTTAAATAATATTATAAAATCAGATTGCATTTCATTTTTCTTTTTTATCTATACTCTTTTTTTCATCAACACCATCATAATAAATCTCTTCAATGTCAAATAATTTCCTGAAGGGCTCTTCTCGAGTTTTTTCTTCGTGTACATGAGCAATAATAGCTGGAAGCCTTCCAATCATAAATACACCCGTTCCAATACTCCAATCAAATCCCATATCAGATAATATTGCTCCATTTGCACCATCAATATTCATTCTAATTCCTTTTTTTTCAAGAAGAATACTTTGAATTGTAAGTGCAAGTTCAGTGTGTATTCCTGAGCACCCACATTTTTTTGCAAGTTCAATTAGCTTAGGAGCTCGTGGATCTTCGGTATGGTACCTGTGTCCGAAACCAGGAATTTTATTTCCCTTTTCTAAGGATTTATTAATTATTTCAAGGGCAACGGTTTCAATATTGTCTTTTGATCGTTTTATCCCTTCTTGAAATGTTTTCATTGCACGTTCAATTGCACCGGCATGATTTTTGCCGAATGCAAGAAGTCCTCCAGACACACATGCATGCATGGGAGATCCGGCTGATGCCATGAGCCTTGCTGCTTGAGTACTGGGGGGCGTTACACTATGGTCACAAAAAGAAATTAAAATAGCTTCAAGCATATTTGATTCATTTTTGGAAGGTATTTCTCCTTTTATAAGTAAATAAACCATTTCAGGAAAAGATAAATTTCCTATAATGTCTTCTTGGGGATATCCTCTTGTAATAATCCTATTTGGCTCAACTCTGGTTACACTGGTCTTCCATTTAGGATTACTTAGTTTAAGCATATTTTCGATTGTTTCTCTTCCTATTGCCATGATATTTCACTCCAGAATTGAGGAAGGGAGAAATACTGATGATCTTCTGGGCTCAACACAGCAGCAAGGCCTCATAGATAAAATTCTAACACCACTTGCTCGTTGAGGGCCTATTTTAACAAAAGATCCAAGTGCAGTTACAGAACCACCTATTCCCAGTGCACCTATTTTAGAATTATTAAGGGATTCTGTTATTTCCTCTTCAATTTGGGATTGTTTGTTTAAATTTCCATATGCCATTGCTTTTAACATCAATGACGAAGCTTCAAAATGAGTTCTACCGATGCCTACAGCAGGGATGCATGGAGTGCATCCAAGCATCTTGACCTCTGATCTCATCCATGTTTTAACTTTATTAAATACTTTTCTATTATCCCTCTTATGGAAAACTCTATAAGTGCTGGCCCTTATCTCAGGACCACCACCTAACATTAAAACATGAATATTCACACCATTTCTTTCAGTTTTATCAATTAGAAAGGAAGGAGGAACAAGTTTTCCAGGATCACTATATAATCCTTTACTCTGCTCTATTCTTTCAATACCTTCTCCGCGCACAGCCATAGGTCTAGCTGGAAGTTCTTGCAACCCTTTTTCTATACCTAAGGTAATATCTTCAAAAAAATTAGGCGGTATACTAACATCTTTCCCAATTTCAACTAAAACATGGGGAATGCCTGTGTCATCACAAAGGGGAAATTTGGTTTTATCTGCTGTTTTGGCGTTTTCTATTAATAATTCAAGCATCCATGAGGCATTTTCATTAGTTTCTACAGCAAGGGCTCTTTTATAAGCGTCAAACTGGTCATTTCTAAATGTGGTACTGGCTTCAATTACTGCATCTTTGATTATATCCTTTATATCCATTAAAATCATCTCAAATACTAATTAAATCTATTTAGGAATTGCTAAATCAGTAGCGCCTCTTTTGGACATTATGGCATCATCATAATATCTACTTATCATGCTTTGAACCAGTGAAACCTGCCGTATGCGTTCTTCAGCCTGTTTTTTTGTTGTATCCCATCCATGATGTCCAGCTACAGCACCCCCTGTTTTAAGATAAACAGGTGCGGCGTATTTTATAATGTCTGGAACTTCATAATGTCTTATAAAACCTCCAGATGACTTTGGATTTTCAGTATGAATGTCCATAGAGATATTTATGGTATTTCTTATTGATGCCATCATTGGAATTTGCAGATCTCTTACTGGATTAAATGAATTGGCTCCAATTTCTTCTAATAATTTTGCAGATGCAGGATTTCCATGTCCTGTGTGGGCTGAAACCTTAAAATGAGTTTCTTTAGGGATTTCACCAGCATCTCTCATTTTGCCAAGTGCCCATAGAAGGCCTTCATCATAAACTACAATTCCCCTAATTCCAAGCTCAACAGCTCTTTTAACATCTTCTAAACCATATACAAGGTTATCATACCCTCTTAACCTGTAACCTATCCTTTTCCCTTCTTCTGTTTTAGCAGATGCACTTGTATCATAGGTTGCACGGGGACCAACACTTAAAAATAATTCTATTTTTGCATCTTTTGCAATATCTGCCATTTCTATTATTTCTGAATCTGTTAAGAGCATTGTTCCTTTTGTTTGGGTTACCCTGTGAATTTCAACATCATATTTATCAGTGGCAGCAATTAGTGATCGCATTGCACCTGGTTTCTGGATTCCTGGAACTTCAAAACGGTACTGTGAATTATCAGTAAACCTTTTTTTAGATTCTTTTATGTTATTATTATCTATTCCAATAGTTTTAAGAAATTCTTTAGTCTGCATAACCAACACCTAATCTTTAATTTCCTTATTAATCATTATCATTAAGTCTTTAACATTATAATTTTCTAAATTATTTATAATTGATAAAATATCAATATTTATATCAGGATTTAACTCATTAAACTTACATAAAAGTTCATATATTGTAAACTGATTTTCAGGTTCTCCTTTAGGTAAATCAACTCTATTAACGTAGGATTGTTCAGATGTCTGAATTATAACTTCTGCTGATCTTTTATTGGGGTACAATTCATCCAGACTTTTATCATATTCAATGATTACTTTATTTGAAATTTTTGAAATTTCATCGTTGATTTTGAGGTTGTCAAGGCTTAAATTTTTATCTTTAACGGCAATAGCAAGGCTAACGGGTAAACTTTGCCTTATAGCTTCTTTAGTTTTCGGATGATAGTTATCATGCTCTGCAGCTATTTTATAAGTTTTAACAATTATCTTTTGTATATCTTCTACATTTAATTCGTTTTTGTTTAATATATCAAGGGCTGCGTCAATTGTAGAATGCAAGTGTCTGCAAATAGGATACTTTTTAAAGTACACGTTCAAAATATGCCATTTTCCTAAATCTATTTCCTTTTTTGCAATGTCAGAATTTACCATTGCAGATAAAAATCCTTCTTCACCATCAATTATGGTTGAAGCTCCGCTAAAACCTTTTTTTGCAAGTAGTGCTGATAAAACACCTGATTGTGCTGCTTTACCGGCATGTAAATGTTTTCCCATTGTTCCTGCATGATCTGATTCTAAAAGACCACTGGCTTGAGTTCCTGCAAGTCCAAGAGCATTTATTGTCTCATTTTTATTAAGATTTAATGCTTTACAAGCAGCTGCAGCAGCTCCAAAGGTTCCGCATGTCCCTGTACTGTGGAATCCTTTATTTCGATGTTCAGGGTTTACAAGAATTCCCATGGAGATTGCAATTTCATATCCTACAACTAAGGCACTTATAAATTCTTTTCCTGTTTTGTTATATGCTTCACAAAGGGATAATGCAGCAGGTATAACACAAGCTCCAGGATGAAGCTGAGCAATACGATGCCCGTCATCTAAATCAAGAGAATGAGCAGATATGCCATTTGCAAGGCAAGCATCAATTATAGTGACTTTTTTATGGCCAATAACTGTTGATTCATCGTATTCTCTTAGTATACTGTTTACTGCTATTGCACTTTTGGTTTTAGATCCCCTTATTGTGACCCCTAAAAAGTCTAAAAAGCATAGTTTAGCTTTTTTTATCACTTCTTCAGGGATTTTTTCATAATCAGTTTCCACAATAAAATCTGCAAATTTACTGCTTATCATATAATCGTACATTCTAAGTTCATAGGATAAACTTTTTGATCCTCAAGTTAAAAATAGCAGGATCACAGTAAATTTAAAATTTAAAAATAATAATTATTCTATTCTAACAAGAGGTTTACTTAAATGTCTCCTTGCAGAAGGTGGAACCTCATAAAATCCTGTTTTTAAATCTCTTTCTATTTCAATTTTATCTTTAATGCCTTCACGAAGCTTTAAACCACATTTAATGCATTTAAACCCTTTCCCGCTTCCAGCAGATTTCATGCGTTTTCCACATTCACAGATAGGATTTTGAGTTTTATAAACTTTAGAAAGCTCTAAAATCTCAATTTTTTCTATATTTAACGTACCTTTTTCTCCAATTCCACCATAGACACGTAATTTATCGCCAGGAGCTAATTTTCTTACAATATCTCTAAATTCTTTGGTGGGTTCATAAGCAGCACATGGAATCTCACCAGAACTGTCATTTAAAATAAATATCACATGTCCACCTTCATAGGTTTGCGGAGGCGTTTTAACAGTTCCTTCTTTTATATAGCACTTAAATTTCTCCATATCTGCAATTTTCTCAATTTTTAGAAGGTGCATGTCTGTATGCTGGTTTGTTTCAAACACAGCAACTTTCTCAATTGGTTCACATACTTTCACCATATTATGGGCATTTAAAACTGCTTCTGGGCTTTCTCCACGTATTCCATACAGTATAGGGCAGGGGGTGTGTGGTTCTATAGCTATATATTTATTATCACCATCAACATTATCAAAAGTCTGCGGATAAGTGTTTTTGTTCATCTCAAAGACGGATTCATGGTTAATTTTTCTTTTTTTGCCATAATTTTCAGGTATTCTGTAGGCGAGAAGTTCATAAGTTTTGTCAGTATTAGGACATCCAATTCCTGCAAGAGCTCCAATTATCCCTCTACCTTTTTTAAATTTAAAAATATCGGCGCCGATCTTTGCTGCAAACTTTTGAGCATCATCAATGGTTATAATGTTCCTTATAACTTTTAGAGAATAAGATTTAAGTTCATCTGTAATTTCACCATAATAGAAAACGACTCCAGGGTTTGTTCGTTCATCATCTAACTGGGAAAGTTTTTCAACGTTCTTTAAAACTATTTCTTTAACTTTCTGGATGTCATCTTCAGATTCAACATTTAATTTAAAGGATAATGCCCCATTACCCCTTGTTTTATACCTTGCAAACGGATTTAAACGGATAAGACGAGGATAACCAACGATATTAAAACCAAAATCTTTAAGTTTATCAATTATAACACTACTTATATATGTGGTACACATTCCGTCTTTAGAATCTGTATCATCTATACCAATATACATATACATCAAACTCACCTTTAACACACATATTATTATAAGATATTTAATCGGGTGATCCTCTATGCAAAGAGATCATGTCTTAAGAGAAATAAACGAACTTCTAGCAAACCATAGTTTTGAAACTTCTCATATATATGATAGAAGTTGTTTTGATATGGTCGCTCGAAAAAGATTGTTACTTCTATTACTTAAAGTTTTAATTAATATAGATGGTTTAACTGGACCACAAGCAGAGGAAATAAAGAAAGTAGCAAGCACATTCCTGGCATCTCCTTTAGTAGTAGGTTTAAAATCCAAACATGAATACTTAGAAGAGGATGTAGTCTATGAAAGACACGGAATACCTGTAATTGCCCCAGAAACCCTAAAAAACATGATCACAGAAGAGATATATCCTGAAGTATTTGCAGATCGTGGCGGATATTTTGTTCAAGTTGACGGAAACGTTATAAAAGATGCCCGGGAAAGGGAAAATCTCTCACTTAAAGATTTAGCAAATAAAGCACATGTTTCTCGTGAAACTATTTATAAATATGAGCATGGAAGGGTAAGGGCATGTCCTGAAACAGTGATTACTCTTGAAAGCATTTTGAATATGAAAATTACTCTTTCTATTGATATTTTTAAAATTCCACAATCTGGAAATGTTAAAATGGCGGAAGACACTCCAAAAGAATTAGCACAGCTTGGATTTGGAGTTATAAAAACAAATAAAACACCATTTGATGCTATAGCAAAATCAGATCCAGAATTAGCGGAATTGAAGAAAAATATTGCCATGATTACCAATATGGAAAAAAATAGAAACCAGAAAATCCTAAATAAAATGGCATTAAACGTTAAAGACCTTTCAGGGGTCACTGGAACTGAGGCTGTTTTTATATTTGAACATAAAAAAAATATGGAATGTATTGAAGGAGTTCCTGTGGTTCATAACTGGGAAATAAAGGAAATGGAAAGTTCAAAGGAATTTTTAAAGGTTATTAAAGAACGTAAAGAATGTAATTAAATCAATTCGAAAATGTATTCATTTTAAATAAGCTTATTTCATTTATTAGCCAGTAAATCAAATGTTTCTTCTGCTTCAGCTTCTGATGCAATACCTACAGTCATTAAATCCACATAATCTAATGTTTTAAGGTAATCAAAAGCATCATTAGGAGTCATTATTCCTGCAGCCATAGTTTTCTTTGCAATAATTGTTTTATTAATTTTATTTATTAATTCACGCAGCTCAGCACGTTCTTTTTCCATAAATACATCAGTATCCATGAGATAACCTGTTTTATTTACAGGAACCATGTATATATCAAATAAATCAAGAATAGGGGATTTTATAAGATTTTTAGTTGTATTAAATGGCCTATGTGTTGCAAGTCCTGGAATGGAACCTTTTTCTTTGATTTTTTCAAGATTTCGAGCTAAAAAAGTGTAATCCAACTTATCGGTAATAGCTCCATGAAGGAGCATTGAACTTGCTCCAAGGTCAGCTAAAAGTTCTATATCTTCATTTTCACGGTCTGGACGTACAGTTCCAACTATATTAAGGTTACAACCTTCTTCAACTGCCCATTTAAGTGCTTTAACTACAGGTTCAAATGGTACAAGTTGAATACCTGTAATACCAAGTTCATATGATTTTTTAATTATTTTAAGAATGTTTTCAGGTTTGTTATAGAGATCTAACTGATATAATCTTGATCGGTGCCCGAATTGGGCTGCTGCTATAAATGGAGAGGTTCCTAGAAGAGTTCTAGGTATCTCTTTATCATTTAAGGTTATATTTCCTTTAAACATTTAATCAATTATTCCTTTTCAACTCTTACGGCAGTTCCATAGGCTAAAATTTCTTGCATTATGTCTGAAATGTCGTTTGAATCGAAACGCACGCTTATAACGGCATTAGCACCCATTGACTGTGCATGATCGATCATTCGGCGTAATGCTTCATCTCTGGACTCTTCCATCATTTTAACATATTCTTTTATTTCTCCACCAAACATTGAACGTATTCCTGCACCTATTTGGCCACCTAAGCCTCTGCTCCGCACGGTGAGTCCATAAACAAAACCATGAGTTTCAACTGCTTTAAATCCTGGAACGTAATTTGAACTTACTACAATAAATTCATCGATTTCCATATAATCCTGCCTCCATTAATTCTTTATCTTTTTGATTAGTATACAACTAATTAATTAAAATAGTTTTGGAATGACTTCAAAAACTGTTTTTTAATCAAATTGTATATATTATTCCCTTTAATTATTCTTTATAAGCTTGAATATTATTTATTCAGTTAAATTAATCTATTTAGCTTCAATAAATTAATTTTCCGTTGGATATATAAACTTTATTCGTTATATAGTTTAAAGTATTTTAATAACTAATTTTTTTAACATAAAAATGGAATATAAATAAATTCAATAATTTAAAATAGTTTAAAATTTTTAATTATATTAAGTTAAAAATGTAATTTTATTAAATTGATTATTAGAGAAATGAGGCTGGTGAAATAATGGATAAAAAGGTAATTATAGCTGATCAAATAAATGAAAAAGGTATAGACGACCTTAAAGAAGTTGCAGAAGTAGTAGTTAATACTTCAATTACTCAAGAAGAGCTTATAAATCAAATTAAAGATTTTGATGCAATTATTGTAAGAAGCAGGACCAAAGTAACTCGTGAAGTTATAATGGCAGCAGACAAACTAAAAATAATAGCAAGGGCTGGAGTGGGTGTAGATAATGTAGATGTTGAAGCTGCCACAGAAAGAGGAATAATGGTAGTTAATGCACCAGAATCAACATCAATAACTGTTGCAGAACATGCAATGGGACTTATAATGGCACTTTCAAGGAAGATTTCAATTGCAGATAAATCTGTAAAGGAAGGAAAATGGGAAAAAAGCAGATTTATGGGAATAGAACTGGCTGGCAAAACCCTGGGTATTATAGGTATGGGTAGAATCGGAAGCCAGGTAGCCAGTCGATGCAAAGCCTTTGCCATGGATATACTGGTCAACGATCCATATATAACAGAAGAAGTTGCTTCAAAATTAGGGGCAAGAGTAGTAGACAAAGAAACACTGCTTAAAAATGCAGATGTAATAACCATTCATGTTCCACTAACTCCAGAGACCAAACACTCCATATCTAAGAGGGAATTTGACATCATGAAGGAAACTGCTTTTATAATAAATTGTGCTAGAGGAGGCATAATAAATGAAGATGATCTATATGATGCACTTAAATCTGGTAAAATTGGAGGAGCAGGATTAGATGTGTTTGAAGCAGAACCTCCAGAAGGTAGTCCTCTTTTAGAGCTTGATAATTTGGTTGCAACTCCCCATATTGGTGCATCAACCAAAGAAGCACAAAGAGACGCTGCAATTATAGTTGCAAATGAAGTTAAGAAAGTATTCATGGGAGAAGCTCCTAAAAATGTTTTAAACATGCCAGTTTTAGATCCAGAAACATTCCAGGCTATTAAACCATATTTAAAGCTTTCTGAAAAATTAGCTAATTTCCTTATCCAGGCTGCAAAAGGAAACATAACCGAGGTGGATATAACTTACTGTGGAGAATTAGCAGACTTTTCAAGAAATGATATATTGACACGAACTGTATTAAAAGAAATGTTAAATTCTGTACTTACAGAACCTGTGAATATGATAAATGCACCTTCAATGGCCAAAAAAAGAGGAATAGTCATAACAGAAAGTAAAAGAAGTGAAGCTGAAGGGTATAAAAGTCTTATAAAAGTTAAAATAAAATCTGACGATGGCGAAATGAGCATTGAAGGTACAGCCGTAGAAGAACCAAGAATTGTAAGAATTGATGAGTACTGGGTGAACGTAAAACCTGAAGGAACAATGGTTATAGCCAGATATAAAGATATTCCTGGAAGTATCGGTACAATCGGTACAAAACTGGGAGAACATGGAATAAACATCGCAAAAATGCAAGTCGGTAGGCAAGAAGCTGGTGGAGAAGCTGTAATGGTTTTAACAGTTGATCAGAAGGTTCCAGCAGAAGTAATTGAAGAGACAAGGGCATTAGAACATGTTTACGACGCTGTTTATGTCCAATTGTAGTTAGTGTATTTTTTAAAGTAATAAATACATTTTTTTTATTTTAAATTTTGGGCTTTAAACATGCTTATAATGTTTATAGTTCCTTAAACCTGTTTTTAACAAAACTTTGGATGAACAATGTGTATTCCTTAAGATTACAATTAGGATTTATAAAAAAATTGAATTAAAAAATTTATTATCAATCAACTTTAAAACTGTTTAAAATAATATCAAAATTCGGTTTTTGATTATTATAGTCTTTTTCTGGAGCTTGGAAAACTAAAGAATAAGTATTTTCATTTTTAACGAAGGTTATGTATTGTTGTTTCATTGAATCGCCGACAAATATTTGTTCATAAGCTTTTTCGCCATCAAATGTAATTGTCTGGTTTGAAATTTGTTTAGTGCCCTCTGGATTTTCAGAATTTTGTATTAAGTCCCATGCATCTTGATCTGTCAAACCCATGGGATTATGCGTTATTTGAATAATGGCCATTGTACTGTAACTTGATCTATTTTTAAAAACGTAAATCATATTACTCCCATATTCGTTATTTTCTTCTATTTTCCAAATAGCCGGGTAATTAAAACTAACACCATTAGCAGAATATGTTTTTATAGATGAATCGTTGGTATTGAATATATTATTTGTATTATAACCAAAATTAGTGTTATTAGAAATATTATAAACTAAAAGAGCAATAAATAAAAATATTATTAGTAAAATGCCAATATGATTCCTTGATAATCTCAATTAATCCACCTTTAATAAAATCATAAAATTAAATTGATTAAAGTAATATAAAAACTTAATTTAAAAATAATCAAATTGTTTTAAAATCAACGATATTCCCATAGGAGTCATAAGCTCTAATACTTTCCATATTATACGGTTCTGCAATAATCATATGGAATAATCCTTTTTTTGAAAAAAAAGTTAAATCTGCATCTGATGGACTTGCATTAAAGCCAGGATGGCTGTGAACAGATCCTACAGAGTTTGTAGTAAGTGGCTGCATGAAAACTTGCATTACAGCACCTTCTTGAGAGGTATCAACTGGAAGAAAGATTAATCCCGTTATTTTAAGTATTTTATCGCTTATTTTGCCTTCTAAAAGGGCCATAAACTCATTGGGATAAGATTCCTTAGCGATGTTCATTATTTCGTCAGTGACTTCTTTATCAATCTGTACTTCATCAAAATGACTTTTAGATGTCCCTAATATTTTTCCTAAAAGATTATCAAGTTTCATTTTATCATTTTAAATAATTATATTGTTGTAATAACTCAAAAATTTATTTTGAAAACATATATTAAATTATTGGATAGTATATTAATTAAAATCAGTATTTATTCTACTTTTTGATTTACTCTAAAATTAAATTTTCGCTGAAAAATTGAGCATCAAAAATAGGTAAATTACAGTCAACCAAAAGTTTCTTTCGTTTGGATTTGACATTCTCCTTTTTTATGGGGTTATATCCTTGGATAATAACCTCTTTTTTATAAATTCCAACGCCTCTCCTTTGCCATGAGGGAAGTTCAGCAAGATTGATGCCTCTTTTAAACAGAATGTCATGAAGCTCGCTACTTTTTTTATTTTTTAAAATTTCCATTGATTCTTCCTTTGTATATTCTTCTCTTAAAGTCCAGTAACTGTACCCATTAATACAGTTTCTCCAAGCTTCATTTTGCCTTTCTTTAAAATATTCAATAACTAAAGCGGAAGATAAAGGAATTACTCTGGAATCAAATGAAATGGGATTTTTAATGGATTTTCCGGCATTTAAAACGTTTTTTGTAAAGCTTCCAGCAATGAAACTTGCAAAAACAGAGTCAAACTTTTCAATTCTCCCTGCAAAAGGAATCTCTGAAAGTAAAATGTTTATTTCATCAGAAAATGTGTAAATAAATGAAGGACTGAATTCTTTAAAGAAATCTAAACATGATTGAATCATAAAATCTCTAAATTGCTCATCATAAGGTTTTTTAAATCCAAGGTGATGAGATAATATGGAGAATTTTCTTCCATCTATTCTTAAAATAATTTTAGATCCACCAGGAACCTTTAAGTTTGAAAATATCTCATATTCTTTCATAATAATCATATTAATGGATTTTTAGTACCTTAAAATTAAAATTGGAAAATGGATTTATGTTCCTATAATTAAATTCTCATTTAAACTATTTAGGAGTTTAATTGCAGAATAAGCAGCTAAAACACTTGTTTTAGGGTTCATAGCACACCGAACATTTTTAGTAATGGTTGTAAATTCCCCTAAATCGCCAATAACATGAACTTCATGTATATTTCGATCAACGCAAGGGTCTGCAATTATTTTAACATCTACATCTTTATTGCATGCAAGACTCAGTGCAGCGGCTACATTTATATTTGTAGGGAATTCTTTAACTGCATGGGATGCCTTTCCTTCATAAATGATTTTTTCACCTTCAGCAGAAATTCCCAGTGATTTAGGCGGTTTTCTGGTAATAAGTGAAGCTTCTCTTATTTTACCTACAGAAGCTGCTTTAATTCCATCTAAACCTACAATAGCTCCTGAAGGAGCATATATTTTAGCACCAGTTGAAGCTGCAAGCCTTTCAAGCTTTTCTTTAAGCTCAGCATCCATCAAAGCCCCAATACTCATTATAAGCACATTTTTTCCATGTTCCAAGATAGGGGGAACGATTTCAGCTACAGATTGGGGTGAAGCTGCCTCAATTACCATATCGACATTATTTAACATGTCTTCAATATCGAGGGTTACTTTTCCATCCACTTGAAGGGCTAAATTTTCAGCTCTTTCTATGTCTCTGTCATAAAAATAGGTTAGATCTACACCTAATTTACCTTCAACTGCAAAATTGGTTATTATGTTGGCTATAGCGCCGCACCCTATAATCCCAACTTTCATATGGTTCACTGTGGTTGTACAGCAGGTGTAGGTGTAGTTTTCACTTCAGGACTGATTAAAATAATATCTCCTACTGCCTGAACTCTATCATAAGGTATGTCTATTGTGCCTTCTTCTTTCAATGGCCTTATTTCATCGGCTTCTGGTACAAAGCGCATGCTGGTTTTGATAACATCTCTTATTCCAACACTTCTTTTATCAGGCGCCATGGCCCTTGCTTTAAGGAGAGATACTCTTCCTTTTTTAATGTTTAATATAACATCTTGGACTCTTCCAATATATTTTCCTCGTGTTGTATACACATCTAAGTTATATAGGCTAGATAAATCGACCATTTTTCCACCACATCTTGTTTAACATTTTTTTATATAAATTTAAATAACTAAATAAGATTTAAACCATTAATATACTTAAATATTTCGATAAATTAGCCTAAATTTCATCTGGTTTTGAAATTGATAGACAAGTTTATTATGAATTCTAAATAATCTAACTTTAAATAAATTTATAAAAAATTGAGACATTTTAAACATAATTCTATCAAAACTTAGAAAATAAATGAATATTATGGTGATTATTCATGTGGGATACTAGTAAAGATTATAGGTTAAAAGCGGCTGAAAAATCGGTGGATCTCTTTTTAAGAACATTAGAAGGAGCAAATCTTAAAGGAAGATGGAATAAAAAACAAGTTATACAAAATGCAAGGGATATGATCCCTGAAATTCAATCATTGTATTATTCTTATGTTGAACCCGCTGAATTGGCTAAGATGCCTCAGATAGTTTCTATTAAAGAAAAAGCAAACCACATTATTGAAAATTTAGGTGGTAATGATTGGTATAAACATTTTTTAGAATTAGTTAGTAAAGATGAAAAAAGTAAATTAGAAGAAGCTGTTGCTAAAATAAGATTCTTTTTAAACATTATTTTAAATATAGATAAAAGATTAGCTCTAGGGCCTATAGATGACCCAATTGTGGCTATTGATATACATGTTGGTGATATTGTAAGTGTTGGAGGTCACCCTGCTGCTGATAATTTGCTTGTATGTAATGTAAATATTAAGGAGAGAGCTATAACTGTTGTAACAAATGATCTGGATGTTAAAGAATCTAACAAGGTTGCAGTGGCCATGCTCCCACCAACAAGTTTCATGGGAATTACAAGCGAGGGAATGTTTTTAGGTGCAGGTGAAGGAGTTTTAAAAGACGTTCAAGGTGAAACTGGAGGAATGCCTAAAGGATTTCCTTTGGAAGCACTCAATGAAGCCAGAAATTTTGTTGAAACGTTTTTAAAGTAAAAATATTTTTTTATTTTAGATTTTTACCAATATTCCACGCTTTCCCAATGTTTTCGCCAATGTTCCAGTAGTTGTTATCAGGCATGGTTAAAGCTGCAGGGTTAATTTTTTTAATATCGGGTTTTCCGTCGGTTAAATATTGTTCTTCAGTGTATGTTGCTATTATTTCTCCAATAAAAAGATCATTTGTTGGCATTTCGTAAATATCCACAAGTTTACATTCTAATGAAAGGGGACATTCTTCAATCATTGGCGCTGTTTTTAATTCCCCGTAAAAAACATTAAAAAGCTTTGATTTATCTTCACGTTCACCGGAAACCAGTCCACAGTAATCAGTTTTCTCAATCATCTCTGTATCTGGGAAATTCACGCTGAAAGTTTTGTTTTCGCGAATTAATTTGTTAGTAAAATGATTTTTATTCACTACAACTGTCAACATCGGCGGATTGACGTTTGCCCTCATTAACCATCCAAGTGCCATAAAATTGGCTTTATCATTTGCATTTGTTCCTAAAAGTGCCACAGGCATTGGATAAATAAATCCATTTTTCCCTATATTTATTTTTTCCATAATATCTCTCCATATTATTTATTTTTAATTCCTTTATTAGCTAATGGGAACCAGAAAAGTTCCCGGGTTTTAGGCAGGATGTAAAGGAGCGGTACTACAGCAAATATTATTAAACTGAGTTTTAAGCTTATAAAAGCTAAAAATATGGCAATTATGTAACCTAACGGAGCCACAAGGCATCTTAATATAGCATATCTTATCAGGAATTTAGAGGTATTTTCTACTAAATCGGCATTTAATGCATAAATCCAATGCCAATAAAGGGCAAAACCAATTAAAATCAGGTTAATGCCGTATATTGTTAATGTTATGAATAGACCAGGATATGCACTAAGCAAAGCAGTTGAAAACGGAAGCAATGCTACTAATGCAAGGAATAAAAAGCTTATCCAGTGAGAATTCTGATCAGCTTTTTTAATATACTGGAATTGAGCAAAATAACCCATAAATAAATCCCCAACAGAGCAAAACTGATAGCATAGGCGAAGAAATTCGGCCAAAGAGTAAATAACGTGCCTAAAATCTCATTTGCAGGTACATATGGCACTTTTATGTCGAGAACGAGGAGTGTCATTACAATAGCAAATACACCTATAGTTAAGTTCTCAATGCTTATTGTAGCTAAATCTCTTCCGGGATATTCCAATTTAATACACCATTGCTATTTTAAGTTTAAAAGCGCTTCTAATGGTTCAAAAGGCCCTAATGGAATAAGATCAAATTTTATTAAACCTTCTTTAACAAGGGGAAACTCATCTGTTAGACTTCGGGCTTCGTCTAAAGATTCACATTCCATAATTAAAACAACACCTGGAATATCTTGCCTGAAATACCACTCTCGAATGTATCCTTCTTTATAATGCTTCCAAGATACTTTCATTTCATCTTTAAGGTGAGGTTGAACCTTTTCAAGTCTTGTTCCCTCTAAAAATCTGTCGATTGCAAGTATTTTCATATATTATCTCCTGTTATAATTTATCAATGATTTCATATAGATTTTAGTACATTTTTGAATTTATCAATCTGGATATTTATTTCTTCTTCAGACATGGATGCAGTTCCAAACAGGCCAAATAATGGTAAAACTTCCATTCCAACAAATTCAAACATACAATGAGTCATATATGTTAAAAGTTGATCTATATCTCCATGAGGGCCTCCCTGAGAATATAATTCTCTCGGAGCCCCAGTAGTAAATGATAGCATTGCTTTTTTACCATTCAACAGTCCATCAGTGTACACTTTATATTCAGCTAAATTAAATACAAATCCATTGGCAAAAACTCGATCAATCCATCCTTTCATGATTGCAGGGAAGGATGTCCACCATATTGGAAACTGGAAAATTACTAAATCAGCCCATTCTACTTTATCCATTTCTTCTTTAATGTCATCGGGAATGGCGCCGGTTTTAACGGCATATTGTTGTTCTATTATTGGATTAAATATTTCTTCATTCATTCTTTCTGGAAAGTCTTCATCATCAAGAACAGCTTTAAATTTCATTTCATACAAGTCTGATACCTTAACCTGGTGGCCATTTTCGGTTAAAGTATCAAAAGCAACACTGAAAAGTTTTGAATTCAATGATTTTGGTTCTGGATGGGCATATACAATCAATACATTCATTTTATCACCTTACCATTTATGAAACAGTTTTTTGAGTTTATTTGAATATTTATTCAATTTTGCAATTTCAATTTTCCATTTTACTTTTAATTTCCTCAACAGTCAGGCCATTGATCCCTAAATTTTCATCAGGCCATTCTCTGATAACCACGATTAAATATTGTTTGTCTATACCTGTTATTTCAGAAGCAACTTTCGTAAATTTCTTTACCAGGTTTTTTTTCTGTTCTTTTTCCAGTTTCCCTACTTCCATTGTTATTACAGGCATTTTTTCACCCCCATACTCCTATTTCCAAGTAATATTCGGTTTGTTTCTTTCAGGTATTCTTTGGTATTCATATTTTGGATATCCAACCATGAATGGATAAATTATGTTGTTTCTCTTGGGTATTCCTAGCATATTCTTCAATGTAGGGTCTGCATTGCATATTATGTTGAAAAGACCTGCCCAACAACCACCCAAACCAAAGGAAGGTAGAGCCAAATCTAGATGGGTTAATGCTATCATACCATCACCCACTGCCATCATATTGTCTTCAGCAGCATGGGCCACCACTAAGCATGGTGCTTCTCTGAGTATAGTGCCCATACCATTTTCCCAGGTTTCAACAAATGAGGCTAATGGTATCATGTCATTTAGGGGAGAATCAGTTTTTGAAATTTCCATCATCGATTCCATAGAAGCTTCTGCTATTTCATTAACTTTCTGTGGATCATTGAAAACAATCCATTCAACAGGCTGTCCATTACCTGCAGAGGGTGCATACCGAACAATATCAAATATTTTTTCCAAAGTTTCTTTTTCTACAGCTTTGTCCTTATAATTACGAATTGATCTTCTAAATTTCATGTGAAATTCCATTTGAACTGGAGAAATACCCCATCCTTCCGCTGATTTAGTTAATGTGTTAAATGTCTTATCCATGGCAGTTGACGACTTAATTGGTCTGATTGCTCCTTCAGGACAAATAGCCTCGCAATGGCCACACTGGTTACACATCATTTCTGATCCTTCAGCCATCTTGGGAAAATCATTCATTTGGATTAACCCCATGGGACAATTAACAGCACAACTTCCGCAGTTTATACATATTCCCTGTTTAAATTCTCTATTTATCATTTATTTACCTCTTAATGCTCATTTTTTAATTTATTTTGAATTTAGTCATATTTTACTCCACATGTTTGTATGTACAACTAATATAAAGTTGTATGCACAAACAATATATAAATGTTTCGATATAATTTTATGCATACAAAAGAAAACAATAAATCAGGTGAATCAAATGACTAAAGATGGCCAATGCAAAGATATTTTATCCAATTGCCTCTATTTTACAAGTAACAAACTTAACAGAATCATGAATCGAATGGCTGACGAAGAATTTTCAAGAATAGGACTTTCAACATCATATGCTATGGCTTTAATGACTATTGATTTAGAGCCAGGGCTTTCACAGAATGAATTAAGCAAATTACTAAATATTAAACCTTCAACAACCTCAAGATTTATAGATAAGCTGGAAAGCAAAGAATTAGCAAAAAGAAAAGTTAAAGGAAAAGTTTCATATATTTATCCTACAGAAAAAGGGTTAGAATTACAGGAAGAAATGGCAAAATGCTGGGAAAATCTCCATCGAAGATATTCAAATATATTGGGCGAAAAAGAAGGTGATGAACTAACATCAATAATTTATAATGCAGCCAATGAGTTAGAAAATAAATTTCAAGATTAGTTTATTTTATTAAATTGGATTAAGGATCACAAGCTTAATTTTAGTCATATCTTCTACTGCATATTTAATGCCTTCTTTACCCATGCCGCTCATTTTACACCCACCAAAAGGCATATTGTCTGCCCGATAAGTGGAAGGCTTATTTATCAAAACAGAGCCTGCATCTATTTCCTGTGCAGCCTTTAATGCATTATTTATATTGCATGTGAATATTCCAGCCTGTAAACCATATTTGGTGTCATTTGCAACTTTTATTGCTTCATCAATTCCATTTACATGAATTAGGGGAGATATGGGTCCGAAAGTTTCTTCCTGTACAATATTCATGTTTGATTTAACATTATCTAAAACAGTGGGAGTATAAAATGTACCGTCACGTTTTCCTCCACATAAAAGTTCTGCACCCTCATTTATTGCAGTATTTACTTTATTTTCAATTTCAATAGCAGCACTTTCATCTATTAATGGACCTACATCGGTTTTTATATCCATGGGGTCTCCAACATTTAATTTTAAGGTCGCTTTCACAAATTTATCGGTAAATTCATCAGCTATCTTCCCATCAAGGATAATACGTTTAACACCAATGCAGACTTGACCTGCATTTGAATAGGAGCCTGTTACTGCAGCATCCACAGCTTTATCAATATCTGCATCCTCAAGAATTATTAAAGGATCATTTCCACCAAGTTCAAGGGTTAACTTTTTCATCCCTGCATTTTTAGATATATTTAAACCAGTTTCTACACTTCCAGTAAAGGAGATCTTATCTACTCCTGGATTTTTTACAATTTCATCTCCTACTTCCCTTCCAAATCCAGTTATGGCATTAATAACTCCTGCTTCAAAATAGGTATCTATGATTTCAGCAAGTTTAAGTGCAGCTAAAGGGGCTTTAATAGATGGTTTTAAAACTACTACATTTTTAGCAGCTATTGCTGGAGCAATTTTGTGAATAACAAGATTTAATGGAAAATTAAAAGGAGTAATGGCCCCAATAACTCCCAAAGGTATTTTTTTAGTGAATCCAATTATATTCTCTCCGCCGGCACATGCATCTAAAGGAATTGTTTCACCATATATTCGTTTAGCTTCCTCTGCTGAAAGTAAAATAGTTTGTAGGGAACGTTTTACTTCTTCTTTTGAATTTTTGATTGGTTTTCCGCAGTCTAAAGTAATTAGTTTAGCAAAAGTTTTGGAATTTTTTAATATTTCTTCATGGATTTCATATAAATTTTCAGATATTATGTGGGATGGAACATCTTTTAACTGTCTTTTTGCTTTATTTGCAGATTCTATAGCTTTTTTTGCATCAGTACGATTTCCATGAGGAACAGTATCAACTATTTCGTTATTTGCAGGATTTATAATCTCTATTTTTTCTGATTTTGCTATTTGTTTTCCATTTATCAGCATATTCATAATATTACGTCCCTAATTTCATGAATAATTAGTTTAATAGTGAAATGTCATATTTAAAATGAAAATAAACTGATTAAAAAATATAGGCATAATGCTATCTTTTTATTAATAATGTAGTTAAAATTGATCCCTACAGACTGAATAAAACTCATCCTGTTTGATTAACTGCTGAAGTTAGATTTTGCAACTGGTTTGTAATATTTTGTACATCAGTGGCATTGGTTTCGTTTCCAAGCCCGGTTAAGTAGTTTCTATAGAATATTGCGGCTACGACGGCTATTACTATTACGCCACCAAACAGTAAAATATATTCAGCTGCTCCCTGTGCTTTTTCGTCTTTTAATATTTGCATATTTAACACCATTAACTATTAGCAATTGTTTGATTTAAATTATTTAATGAGTTGGTAACATTTTGCACATCTGTCATGCTTGCGTTTTCAAGTCCAGTTAAGTAGTTTCTATAGAATATTGCGGCTACGACGGCTATTACTATTACGCCGCCAAATAGTAGGATATATTCAGCTGAGACTTGTGCTTTTTCGTCTTTTAATATTTGCATATTTTAACAACACCAAAAATTATCATAATGCCATGAAAGCCATTGCAAACTTTTGTACTATATAAAACACAGCGTAGGCTGCAGGAACAAGGAGAAATGCGAATTTAACTCCTTTTCTCGCGCTTCCGTACATAATAATGCCTATTAACAAGCTGGCAATTATGGAGTGAATAATTATGTAACCGCCTGCAGCAGTAACTGCAGCACTTGCCATTGGATTGGGCTTACCTAAAGATTCAATAAATCCAGAGTAGGTCATAGCCATCCCTAATGCAAAAGGAGCAGCTATTATGGCGGCAATAATTAGGAACATTACTGACATCATTACATTTGCTTTTCGTTCACGTTTTAATGCTAATACTGCCCTTAAATCTTCGGCAACAGTTTCAATAACGTCAGATAGACTTCCTCCAGTCCTTCTACCTTCTAATATCATTCTAAATGTTCGGTCTAAGTTTTTAGATTTTAATCGTCCACCCATTGAAAGTATTGCCTCGTCAAATGTACTTCCAATTTTAATCTCAATCACAGCTCTTTTTAGCTCATCGTTTAGAGGACCGCCTCCATGTTTTGCAACGTCTTCAAGGGCAGTTTCAAGACCAACACCAGCTCTAAGCAATGATGAAACTTGCCTTAAAAAATCAGGAGTGGATTGTTCAATGGCATCTACTCTGCGTTCCATCATAAAGAATATCCAAGCACCAATGAATGCAGAAGGAGCTATAAGGCCTACTATTGCTCCTATGAGTGGAAATACGCCTAATAATGATGATAAAATAAATCCAAGTATAGATAATGCTATGCCTGTTAGAAGACCCAGCGTAATTAAATCCGAGGCCTTTACATACATTCCGCTTCTTATAAGTGTCTCTTGAATTCCGAGGATATATGATTCAGGAATAATACCATCAATAGTTTCAGAAACCGGAGATAATGCACTGGGTATAACTGCCATTTTTCCACCTATTTATTATTTTAGTTTTACTTTAATATATTAATTTATATATTGTAATGCGAATATAATGTATTTATTGTTTTTATGCTAATGATTATTGTAAAAAACATATAATTTATAATTTCTTTAACTTTAAAAGTTTTATAATTATATTTTTTTCTTAATTTTATTTAAAACTCTTCCCTTGTTTTTTACCTGCACCATATCTTCAATTCGCACACCAAATTCATCTTTAAGATAAATACCAGGCTCTACTGTTATAACCATCCCTTTTTCAAGTTTTGTTTCGTAGCGTTTGGATAAAGATGGGCTTTCATGTACTTCAAGCCCTACTCCATGACCTGTAGAATGTATAAATGAATCACCATACCCATACTCTTCAATAACATCCCTTGCAACTTTATCAACATAAGATACTTTTATTCCAGGTTTTATAACATCTATGGCTTTTTTTTGGGCTTCAAGGACAATTTCAAATATTTCTTCATGTTTTTCAGTTTCAATAATGGTTCTAGTAGTGTCTGAACAGTAATTATTGTAAACTGCACCCCAATCAATCACGACCGGATTTTTTAGGGGATTATTGGATGCTTCGGCATGTGGAAGTGAAGATCGAGTATCTGAAGCAACAATTGTATCAAAAGCAGCTTTATTTGAACCATTAATTCTCATTTTATATTCAATTTGGGCTGCAAGCTCATTTTCACTCATAGATTCTTTTAATTCAATTTTATTCATGGAATTTTCAGCAATATCAATAGCTTTTTTGATATTTTTTAATTCATCATTTGATTTAACACGTCGTAATCTTTCAGGTATATTTGTTATCTTTGTTTTAAATGAAGAACCTTTTTTTAACCTTTCAAAAGTTTCAAGGGTCATTGAACCTTCAATTCCAATAGTGCCTTTCAATAAGTTTTTTATTTCATCTAAAGATTTAAAGTCTTCAACAGGAATTTTTGAATTGATAATAGCACCCTCTATATCCATTTTAGATGTAAATAGCACAGTTTCATCTTTAACCATTAAAATTGATGGGCTTGAAGGCTTAAAACCACATAAATATGTTATATTTATAGGATTTAAAATTAATATCGAGTCTAATCTTTCTTTATGCATTTCGTCTATTATTTTCATGATTTATCTCAAATTCTTTTTTATTTCAGCCATCAGCTTTTTCATCACTTCATCAGGGATTTTATGTTCTAAAGGTTGAGGAATATATCCGAAATCCGGATCCTCAAAAATTAAGCCTTCAAATTCAACTTTTTTATTATATCGGGGTATAAAGTGCCAGTGAACTTCAGGGTTTGGTGAACTAACACGATATGCAGAGTTCATAAAGCAACTCCAATTAAATAAAGTGGGGTTAAATGTTTTTTTTAGGGTTATTTCCATATTTTGCACAATTTCTGTAAATTCAGACCATTCTTCACTTTGTAACTCATTTAGACTTGAACACTGCCGTTTTAGCGCAACTACACATGTTCCAAGATATCTTTGGCTTGGAGCAAGATAAATCAGCCAGTAATCTGTATCATAAATCAAATTTCCGTATGCACCAGGTATTTGACAATATTCACATTTAAAACTCATATTTACAACTTATTTATTTTAATTCATTAAATTTTTTGTTTCATTCATGGGATAAAAAATATATTTCACGATATTAAATGGTTATACAGGGTTCGAGTTCTTATTAAATATTATATTAGTTTAGATACAGGTATTAGTTTAATTACATTTTTTCGTGCAGTAAAAGACACTTATTTTGTTAATTTAATGCAGTTTCAAAGTTTTATGTATAATTTATTTATATATAGAAATTAAAAATAATAGATAAATATAGATAATAAATTAAATATAAGTTGGATAGTTGATTGTATAAATTAAAAAGAAGCATAATATAATGAATATTCATGATATGGAACTTCGAAAATTCGTTGCTCCGGAGTTTGTATTTGGATTAGATGCCCGATTTTTAACTGGAAGATATGCCAAAAACATTGGAGCTACTAAAGTATTAGTAGTTACTGGCCCTCAAATCATTAAAAACAGATGGGTGGGAGGAATAACAGATACTCTGGAGAATGAAGGTATTTCCTATGAGATTTATTCTGATATTACTCCTAATCCTCGAGAAAAAGAAGTAATGCGCGGAGCTGAGGTGTATAGGGCTGAAGAATGCAATGCTCTAGTTGCAATTGGTGGTGGTAGTAATTTAGATTGTGCTAAAGGTATAGGGATTGTAAGTTCAAATGATAAACATATATTGGAATTTGAAGGTGTAGATAAAGTTTCTAACCCTATGCCTCCATTAATTTGCATACCTACAACTGCAGGGTCATCTGCGGATGTTTCACAATTTGCAATAATTGAGGATCAAAAGAGAAAGGTAAAAATAGCAATTATTAGCAAAGCAGTAGTTCCAGATGTTGCGTTAATTGATCCATTACCAAGCACAACAATGGATGAATATTTAACTGCATGTACTGGAATTGATGCATTAGCACATGCTATTGAGGCATATGTTTCTAATGCAAGCTCTCCCATCACAGATTTACATGCATTAAATGCTATACGTGTTATTTCATCAAATTTGGATGCTGTAATTGGTAATCTTGATGATTTGAATCTACGTGGAAGCATGATGCTTGGAAGTCTGGAAGCAGGGTTAGCTTTTTCAAATGCCAGTCTGGGTGTGCTTCATGCAATGGCACATAGTATTGGTGGATTTTTAGATTTACCTCATGGAGAATGCATTGCTATTCTTCTGAATCATATTATTGAATTTAATTTTGATGCTGAACCTATCAAATACCAAAAAATTGGAGAAATGATGGGAATTAATTTTAGTGGAAAGGATAATAAAGAGAATAGAAATATTATTATACAAAGAATAATGGGTTTAAAAGATTCAATTGGAATTAATGCTACGTTAAAAGAGATTGGGGTTACAAAAGCAGATATTCCTCAGCTCGCGGTTAATGCAATGGAGGATCCTTGCTTAGTAACTAATCCTAAAAGGCCAAAAATGGAGGATATTGAAAGAATATTTGAAAATGCACTTTGACACATTTTTGAATATGTGAATATAATATAATTTATTGAGGAATATTGAAAAATGCAACCGGAATCATCGGATAGCTGGGAATCTTTGCGTGATAAAATCATAGGGCTTGGAGAACTTTCAGTTCATAAAAGTTACTATCCTGAACTTCAACAACAACTTGTTGAATTAAAAAGGTTTAGAGCCCTTTTGGATCAAAGTAATGATATAATTTTCCTTTTAGATGTTCCTTCGGGCATCATTATGGATGTGAACAAATCAGGATCTGATTTACTTGAATATTCTAATCAAGAAATGCTTAAAATGCCTATAATTAATTTGATTCCTTCTTCTAAAGTAAATAAGATTGATAAAATGTTTTTAGATTTAGACCGTAGTAAAGGGGATAGGAAAACGATTACAACCACATTCGTTAAAAAAAGTGGTTATGAAATTTCTGTAGAAAGTAGTATAAGCTTTGTAGAATTTGGAAATGTTTTATATGCAGTTATGGTATCAAGAGATATCACTGAACGTAATGAGGCTGAAAAACAGATAAAACAGTCTTTAAATGAGAAAGAAGTATTATTGAAGGAGATACATCATAGGGTTAAAAATAATTTGCAGATAATAAGCTCTCTTCTTAATCTACAATCAGCTTCACTTGATGATAAAGATTCTTTTGAAGTATTTAAGGAAAGTCAAAACCGTATTAAATCAATGGCACTTATTCATGAAAAATTATACCAATCTAGAGATCTAGCAAGAATAGATTTCGCTGAATACATAAAAAGTCTTGTTTACTATTTATTTCAGTCTTATTCTGTTGATTTGAATGTTATAAAACCCATATTAAATGTTGAAGATATTCTATTTGATATAGATATTTCTATCCCTTGTGGGTTGATAATAAACGAAATAATATCAAATAGTTTAAAATATGCGTTTCCTGACGGAAAGACTGGAGAAATAATTATTGATCTTCATTTATATGGGAAAAAAGCCATATTAACGGTAAGTGACACAGGTATTGGGTTACCTGAACATATAAGTTTACAAAATACAGAAACGTTAGGATTGAGATTAATAGATACTCTTGTAAGTCAGATCGATGGTAAAATTGAGCTTGATAAAACCAAAGGAACATCATTTAAGATAGAATTTATAAAAAAATCATCATATAAACAAAGAATTTAGTATATTGTCTTAATATTCAACAACTTCTTTTTTTTAGGTAATAAATGTCTTATTTTTAAGTTTAAGCCGTGAATTATCATTTTAGCCTGAAATTAGAAAGTATTTTATACCATAAGTCCTATTTTGTTAGTATGGTAAAATTCACTGCAAATGAGATCAGAGATATTATTATTTCAATGTTTGTAATTTCATTTGCTTTTGCACTACTATTAAGTGGCAGTAATATAAACACTGCAATATCTTTGATACCAATAATGCTGATTGTAGTCGGATTTGCATTTGTATTCCATGAATTAGCTCATAAATTTGTTGCAATAAGATACGGTTATTGGGCTGAATATAAAATGTGGATTGAAGGCCTGATTTTTGCACTAATCACAGCATATTTTGGATTTGTTTTTGCAGCCCCGGGTGCTGTTTATATCCATGGAGAAAAAATAAGTAAAGAAGAAAATGGTAAAATATCCATTGCAGGGTCTATAACTAATATTATTTTTGCATTAATTTTCTTGCTAATTATTAAAATTTCAGGACAGTTATATTATTGGGCTTTTATGGGGATGTTTATAAATGGATTCTTTGCATTTTTCAATCAACTACCAATCATGGGACTTGATGGATCTAAAGTAATCAAGTGGAACCCATTTGCATGGATAATAGTTGTCTTGGTTTCATTAGGATTTGTGGCCATAGGGTATTTCCCTAGTCTATTAAAATTAATACTATAAATTCGAATAAGTTCATAAAATGTGATTCAATGTTTAAAGAAGTTCCAGTAAAATATTTTGGATGCACACACCGTGCAGTTGCTCCAGAAGAGACAATTAGGCGTGTTGAAGGAAAATTAAAGGCTGCAGGAGTTACAAGAGTCACTGAAATTACTCATCTTGACAGGGTGGGAATTCCTGTTTACTCTGCAATAAGGCCATCTGCTGCAGAGGGCGCAGTAAGTATCTATGCTGGAAAAGGAGCCACAAAAGACCAGGCAAAAGCATCAGCCATGATGGAGGCCTTTGAAAGATATTCAGCAGAACTCCAGGATGAAGATCATAAAAAAATAATTAAAGCTTGTTTTGATGAAATAGAAGGATGTGTAAATCCTAAATCGCTTATACTGCCCAATTTACCCTTTGATCCTGATATAAAGGAATTAAAATGGGTAAACGCGGTAGATGTAGAAACGGATAAAGAATATTTAACACCGGCAGACGCGGTTTTTCATCCTTATGGTGCTATAAATGATATTAATCTATTTAAATCAAATACAAATGGTTTGGCATCAGGAAATAAAATAGAAGAAGCTATATTTCATGGAATGATGGAAGTCATAGAGAGAGATGCTTGGAGCTTATTTGAGATTAAAAGAAAAAAAGCGCCAGAAATAAATCTTGAAACAATTGAAAATCCAATAATACTGGAAATTATAGATAAATTCAAAGAAGCAAGCATTGACATCAAAATCGTGGATTTAACATCTGATGTTAAAGCTACTACTATTGCAGCTGTTTCAGATGATACCATATTAAAAGACCCAGCATTACTTACATTAGGGGTTGGAACCCATTTAGATCCAGAAATAGCTGTTATGCGGGCTTTAACAGAAGTTGCGCAAAGCAGAGCAACCCAAATTCACGGTACAAGAGAAGACACCACTCGTGCAGTATTTATGAGGAAAGCGGGCTATGAACGGATGAAAAGGATGAATAAACACTGGTTTGGTGAATCAGAGGAACTAATAGATTTAGAAGATATTAAAAATAGTTCAGGTAAATCATTTAAGGAAGATATAGAGATTTCTTTGAAATTATTGAAAAAAGCAGGTTTTAAAGATGTTTTATTTGTGGATCTAACAAGGGTAGAGGTTGAAGTACCTGTTGTGAGGGTTATAATTCCAGGAATGGAGGTTTACTCGGTTGATCCAGAAAGAGTAGGGAATAGGCTTGCCAAAAAAACATAAAAATGTTAAAAAGATACTACGCTGGACACTTGCAGCTGTAACTGTGCTTGTTATTATTTCAGGGCTTGGAATACCATATTATACTACTACGGAGTATTTAACATTAGGATTACTGTCTAAAACAACTGCTTTTTGGATTCATTTTTATTTCTTGATTCCTTTTGTAATATTATTTGTTCTTCATATTTTTATAAAGCCTTTTTTAAGATATTTAGACAGATTAAGCAAATCAAAATCATTTAAAGGATTTTTAAATGCTAATAATCTATTTATAATTGTTGTTTTAATTATTCTTCTTGCAGCAGTTTATGTGGCTGCAGATGAGTTTAGGTTCCAAGGAACAATAAAGCTGGATAACGTGGAAGTTAAGGATTATAAAGGACAGAAACTCTCATCTGTAAATGATTTTAGAGAAAATTCAATAAAAGGCCCTCAATACATTAATATTACAAATTATAAGCTTGAAATCACAGGAATTGTGAATAATCCAAAAAATTATACATATGATGAAGTCATTAAAGACCATCAAAACTATGAAAAGGTTGTAAAGCTTGATTGTGTAGAGGGTTGGGAGGTAACAATTTTATGGCAAGGAATTCTTGTAAAAGACATTATAAATGAAGTTAAACCATTATCGAATGCAAATACTGTTATTTTTTATGCATATGATGGATATTCAACTTCTTTTCCTTTAGATTACATTGAAAATAATAATATTTTACTTGCTTATAAAATGAACAATGCTACAATTCCTCCAGAGCGAGGATTCCCATTCCAACTTGTGGCTGAGAGCAAATGGGGATATAAATGGATTAAATGGATAAATAAAATTGAATTATCCAATGATCCAAATTATGAGGGTTACTGGGAAAGTAGAGGTTATTCTAATTCTGGAAATCTGAATGAAAGCTTTTTAAAATAAATTTATCAGTGTATTTAATTATTTAAGTTGTAGACAGGTTTAGGTTTTTCTAAAACTTTCCATTAAACATTTTTTTAACAGATTTCCAATAAATATGAATATGGAATAAAAATGTAACTCCCATAATAATGCCTGCCTCTGCATGCCAGAAGTCGGCACTTAACTCATAAGGCGTTCTTATTGCATATTCCATGGAATAAATTAATATTAAACCAGTTATTATAACAGCTATGAAGCTTCCTGTAAGTACAACATTCCATATTTTTTTATAAGTATGTGCTCTTATCTTATTATTTTTATAAAGACGATAGCTCAAAGCATAAAAAACTATTAGGACTATTGTGAGAGGTATGAGATAATACCCTTCAACCAGACCACTTTTAAAGGATATTCCTAAAATAGAAAAACCAGAAACGGTATTTTTGCCTGAAGTCTCTTCAAAGTTTCCTGAAACATTTGATATATTTTGAGGAGGTGATTGGGAATGATCACAGATACTGTCATGGTTTGTATCAATATATCTAAAACATTGGCCTGGAAAAGAATCATCAGTCAGTTCATAGGGGCAGTCGTTCCATCCAGTAACAGCATAAACTGCAATTGGCAATAAAATAATAGCTGCAATCACCAATAAACCTACTTTCCTCATTAATATCATTGTTATCTCCTTTAAAGTTGAATATTTTTAAGTTATTTTAATTTTTAATCTGTACTTTTATCTGCATTTTTTGTAGTTTTACGTTTCTTAACCCTGAATTTTTTAAAGGATTTCCAGTAATTTACTATATGGAATACTGCAATGACAAGTAATGCTAGACCTGTTTCAATATGCCAAAATAACATTTCTAAACTAAAAGGAGTTGCTAAACCAAACTCTCTAAATCCAATTAAAATCAATCCAATGCATACAGAGATTATAAAACTTATTAAAAGCACAATATTCCATATTCTCACATGTAACCCTTTAGAAATTTCTTTTTCTTTATATAAAACAAAACTGATTAAATATAGAATTATCAGTATCAATGAAATAGGAATAGGATAGTAAGACATACCTATAATTAAATAAAACCAGTATAAAAATTTAGTTAAATTTTTATAACAAGGGATGAGATACATTTTATTAATCCCATGCAAATTCATTGAATATTAAATTAAAAGGCAAATCCTGAAATTTAACTTAATCAAAAAATAGTAAATTACTGTTTATGGCGATTTTTATGAACTCTAAACTTTCCAAAAGAGCATTGAACCTATCATATTTTACAATTATTTATAATATTGCTGAAGGAATATTATCCATCTTCGCAGGTTTAACTGCTGGAAGCATTTCTCTAATCGGGTTTGGACTTGATAGCGCTGTTGAATCGTTGTCTGCAATGGTTATTACATGGAGATTTAGAAAACATGGTAAAATATCCGAGTTAGAAGAGGAAAAGGTTGAAAAAAGGGCTTTAAAATATATTGGATATACATTTTTTATTCTGGCAATCTACGTATTTTATGAATCAATTAAAAAGATTTATACTAGTGAAATATCTGAACCCAGCATTTTAGGGATATTAATAACAGTGGCATCTCTTATTGTGATGCCAATATTGTTTTATTTTAAATATCAAACTGGAAAAGCACTAAAAAGCTCAAGCCTCATAGCAGATTCAAAACAAACTATTGTGTGCATGTTTTTATCTGCTGCGGTGTTAATTGGGCTTTTATCAAACTATTTCTTTGGGCTTTGGCAAGTTGATCCTATTATTGGAATTTTTATAGGTATATTACTTGTAAAAGAAGGTTATGAGATTTTTGAGGAAGAATAACTGGAATTTTTATTTTAATAATTTGAAAAATAAATTGAGCTAAATGTATTTTTTTTATATGTGAGGAGTACTTCAAAAACTCAATTATACAAAACGCATTTTAAGCTCTTTAAATAAATTTATATAGATATAAGTTAATAAAAATACTTATAAATAAAAAAGGGGGCTTTTAATGAAAAAATATGCATTTTTTGTAATAGCTATTTTAGCGCTCGTGATTTTTGCATCTGGCTGTACTACTGGTGGAAATAATACAAGCACCTATTCTGGAAATGGAGTGTCATTTAATTATCCTGGTGGCTGGCAGCAACTACAAACTTCATCACAAAGTACTTTGGTGTCAGTTGGAGACCCAAAATCTATAGATAATGCAACAGGATCAATTAATACATTGGCAGCTATCCAAAAAGCAGCATTACCTAGTGGAACAACTTTAAAACAAGTTTATGATAATACATATGCTCAATTTGTAGCTCAAGATTCAACCTTCAAAACAATATCAGATACCACAACTACAGTTGATGGAGCAACTGCTTATGTGAATATACATACTGTTGATGTTAAGGGAGTTCAGAAAAAAGAAAAAGCAGTATGGTTTGAAAAAAATGGTAGTGCATATGTAATACTATGTGGATCATTACCTGCAGACTTTGATAGCCAACAAGCGAACTTTGACACCATAATAAACTCTTTCAAAGTACAATAAACAATTTAATTTCTCTTTTTTTTCTTTTATTATATTTTTAAATTCAAAAAAGCCATATTTATTTTAACTAAAATAGTTAGAATACAACTATCAAAATTTAAATAACATATTGATCATTTAAGTTAAAATAATCCTTATTTTTATATTCACGGTGAAAATATGAAACAAGTCATGGTTATAAGAGCAGATCTAAACATGGGCAAAGGTAAAATGGCAGCACAAGCTTGCCATGCAAGCTTAGGTGCATATAAAAGATCAGATGAAAAAATAATTAAAAAATGGGAATTAGAAGGCGAAAAAAAAGTCGTGGTGAAAGTTCAAAGCTTAAGAGAACTTTATGAAATATACGAACTGGTAAAAAACACCGATATTCCTTCTTATTTGGTGCAGGATGCTGGAAGAACTGAACTGCCAAAGGGTACAGTAACATGCCTTGGAATCGGCCCTGATAATGATGAAAAGATAGATAAGATAACCAATGAATTAAAACTACTTTGATAAAATAGTTTATGAGGAATTAAATGGAATGGGTTGTTAAATTAGGTGGAAGTTTATTCCCTGAAGATGCTATAAATCTTTGCAAAGAACTTGTTGGCCAAAATGTAATTGTAATTTGTGGTGGGGGAGAATTTGCCAATAAAATAAGGGAATATGATCAGGATACAAATTTTTCAGATACTACTGCCCATAAAACTGCCATTCTTTGCATGGATATAATTGGAATGCTTGTAGCAGATAAAATAGATGATGTGGTGTCTGTTTATTCCTTAGAATATGCTAAAAAAGTATTAGATGAAGGTAAACTTCCCATACTTCTTCCATCTAAATTATTGGAATATCTTGATCCACTGGAACATTCATGGAAAGTAACTTCAGATTCTATATCAGTATATATATCATGGCTTCTTAAAACCAAAATATTAATAGTAACAAATGTAGATGGTATATATACGTTTGAACCATCTCTTGATGGTGCGAAACTTATAAAAAGTATAAGTGCAAAAAAACTACTAACTTTTAGTGAAACATCAGTTGATGAAAATTTACCAGAGCTTTTACTTAAATACAAATTAGATTGTTATGTTGTTAATGGAAAATATCCAGAAAGAGCTATTTCTATAATTGAAGGTAAAAGTTCTAAATACACGTTTATTGGAGGAAATTAAATGGAGAAAATAGAATGTACATCATGTAAACAAGAAATATCACCTGTAGAGACATGCGTTAAATTTGAATGTCCTGAATGTGAAGAAATGATTTACAGATGCCAGAAATGCAGAACATTCGGCCATCTTTACACATGCAAATGTGGATTTAACGGCCCTTAAATTAATTCAAACTTTAAAATTAATAAATTGATATATAAACTCTTTTTACATGGTTGATAGAGTGATGATATAATTATCTTCACCATCAACATTTTTGAAAGGTTAAAAAGTCGGTGATAACATGGGAGATGTAGTAGCAACAATAAAATTAATGCCAGAAAGCCCTGATGTTGATTTAGAACAAATGAAAAAAGATGTAGAAGCATCAATTCCTGAAGGTGCTGAATTTTACAAATTAGATGAAGAACCAATTGCATTTGGCCTTGTAGCTCTTATTGTAATGGTTGTTGTAGGCGATGCTGAAGGCGGAACCGAAAAAGTTGAAGAAAACCTGGCCAAAATAGACGGCGTCAGCAACGTTGAAGTTACTGATACCAGAAGGCTTATGTAAGATTTCTTTTAATTTTTACTTTTTTTATTTAAACTATTTTACTCTTTAGATACTTTTTTTATTCTTATTTTACATTTAAAAGCATAATATCACTCAAATTAACTTTTAATAAAATAATATTAACTAATTTTAGACTACTTTAGAGATAAATTTATATATAATAGTATTAATGTAACATATAGATTATTACAGTTTGCATATATCGTATGTTTCATTAGATCTATACTCTAAAAAAGTGGTGATAAAAATATTTGATTTAATCATTGCCTGCCTAATAGGTGTCTTAATAGGTACAATAACTGGATTAATACCAGGAATTCATGTTAACACAGTTGGAGCATTTGTTTTTGCATCATCAGCATTCCTATTAACAATTTATTCTCCTGAAATTCTCTGTGTATTTCTGATTTCTCTTGCAATTGCACATGCGCTCCTGGAATTCATACCATCAATTTTTTTAGGTGTTCCAGAAGAAGGAACAGTATTATCAATTTTACCGGGACACCAGCTTTTACTTCAAGGAAGAGGAAAAGAAGCTGTAAGATTAGCAGCGATTGGAGGATTTGGGGCAATTATAGTAACAGCGCTACTTCTACCAATTTTTATAATGATTTTACCAAAAATTTACGGCCCAATTAAACCTTATATATGGATTTTACTTGTAATTATTGTTATATTCATGTTTATAAGACTAAGTAATGATAAAAAATCGTTTTTATGGTCAGTTACGTTGTTTATGCTTTCGGGGATTATGGGTTATATTATGTTTAGTGTGCCCATTTCATCAAATGTTTCCCTTTTATGTATTTTTACAGGGCTATTTGGAGTTAGTACGTTACTTTACAGTCTTCAACAGAAGTCTTTTGTACCAACACAAAACAGATTCCACAACTTTAAAATTAATGGAGGTATTTTAAGGGGAATTTTTGCAGGAGGAATTGCAGGAACTATTCTCGGTTTTTTACCAGGACTTGGACCGGCACAGGGAAGTTTAATTGCACAGGAAATAAGCGGCGGTGGAGACACTGAAAACAATAATGAAAGCTTTCTTGTGGCAGTTAGCGGTGTAAACACCTCTGATGCGTTATTTTCTCTTGTAATGATATTTTTAATTGGAAACCCGCGAAGTGGAATTGCTGTTTATATAAATAATATTGTAGAAAACTTTGATTTTGCCCATCTAATATTTTTTGTATTTACAGCATTAACAGCAGTTTCAATAGCCCTATTTTTATGTTTAAAATTAGGAGATAAGGTAAGCGAGTCAATTGAGCGAATAAATTATGAAAAACTCACGAGATTTGTGATTGTTTTTATGAGCGTATTAGTCGTCGTGTTTTCGATCTTGTATAATGCAAATCTTTTATTCATGTCAATTGTTTATATGACGGCGATAACGCTGGGTTTGCTTCCGCATTATTTGGGGGTGAACAAATCGAATTTGATGGGTGTTTTGATTGTTCCGGCTATTGTGATTTATTATAACATGTTTTGAAAAATAGTTTTTGATTTTCAGGAGTTTATTCCATTTAATCATTACACACGGGCTTATAAATCTTTATAAATGCATTTATTAATTTTTCTCTTTCATCAGGAGTTGAATTAGGCATCAAATGGGCACTAATATAAATATTACTCCTAAAACCAGCCTCTTTAAACCAGCATTTGTATTTAGGATGGTCAAGACACGATTCTAATTTGGAAAACTCTTCTGACATGCATAAATACAAAATAAAGTATTCGTCCGGTTTATCTTTAGGTTCAGGCCGCATCAGCACTGCGTAAATGGCTGGAAAAGTTAGAGGATTCCATTCTTTAAGTAAGTGGGGGCCGTCAAATATTTTACTACCTAATTCTATGCTCATAGAGGCCGTCCTATGTTTAATAAGGATTTCATTAATAGTTTAAATTTGTTATATGTGGATTATTCAATAATAGCATGTCTCTTTTTTAGATCAGTTTCTTTTTTTCCAAGACGCACCATAAATTCTGTTATGAGTCCATCTAGGAAAATAGATAATGTTGATTCAAATAAAGTTCCCATAGGAGTTAGATCATCATAATCTCCCTTTAAAACATTGGATGTATAATATTTCCAGGGAATTTTTGTTTTAGTTTTTATATTTATGGTTAAATCTGAATTCTTTCTTAAATTGGATTCAGGATTTCCAGTTATTCCAATAACAGTTGCATTTACTTCTTTGGCGGTTTCAGCCGCTATGGTGACGGATCTATTTTCTCCGGAGCCAGATATTGCTATTAGGCAATCTCTATTCCCTATTGCTGGCGTTATAACATCACCTACTACATAGACTGTAAATCCAAGATGCATCAGTCTCATTGCAAACATTTTTCCAACAAGTTCAGACCTCCCAGTACCTACAATAAAGACAGAATAAGAATCTATAATTGTATTAATCATTTTAGATACTTCTTCTTCATCTATTTTGTTAATAACTGCAAGAGCATGTTTTGTTACTTCTTCGGCTGTTTTCTTTACATATTCCATATTTTCACCAGTAATGGATTATATTTATTTTTCTAAAATTCAATCATTTTTTTGTTTTGCAATGATAATAATATCTCTTTATATTCAAAAGCATCTAAAACATCTCCTTTAAGGGAGTAGATAGAATCTATATTACTTATGATCTCTTCTTTTTCTTTTTTATATTTTGTATCACCTAACTCCTCTAAAAGTTCAAATGCTTTTTGACTTGTAGTCACAGCCTTTTCAGGTTTATTCATTTTCTTATAAATTACTCCTAAATTAGCTAAATCAATAGCTTCCCCATACCTGTCCCCAATTTTTTTATCTATTCCAAGTGCTCTTTCATGATAATTTAAAGCTTCTTCATAATTATTCATTTTCTTGTAAATTATTCCCATGTTGCCCAAATCATCTGCTTCTCCTTTTTTATATCCTATTTCTTGGTTAATTTCGATGGATTTTTCAAATGATTCGAGAGCTTTATTTAACTCCCCTTTATCAAGATATATTAAGCCTAAATTGCTTAGATTAATAGCTTCTTTATCAAGATATATTAAGCCTAAATTGCTTAGATTAATAGCTTCTCCTTTTTTATATCCTATTTCTTGGTTAATTTCGATGGATTTTTCAAATGATTCGAGAGCTTTATTTAACTCCCCTTTATCAAAATAAACCATCCCTAAATTGTTTAAAACAGTTGACATGCCTTTTGGAACTTCTTTTTCATAAATTCTCTTAAAATTTTCGTTTTCGAAGATTTGTAATGCATCTTTATAATGATTTTTAGCAGACTCCTGGTTTCCAATCATGTAATAACAATTTCCCGCAATGATTGAAAGAACTATTCTTTCCATGGGGGTAATTAATAGATTTAAACTTTTGCGTGTTTCTTCAATTGCTTTGTTATATTTGTTTAACTTCAAGTATTTTAGTATATTAATTATATTCTTTGAAAATTTGGGGTCATCAGAGTAAACAGCACCATCCACATACCAGTCAATGCTAGTTTTAAAATCAGACTTTTCAATGCTTCTTGTGGTGTTTAAGTAATTTTCTTTTATATAATTATGAAGTTCTTCATCGATACATTCTTTTTTTTTGGAGTATTCTATGCGGATATTACTTTCGTCTAGCAATAGCTTCACGTCATGATCCCAAATAATAGAAATACTTTCAAATAATTGTTTTTTAATTGAAGCAATTGTTTGTTCTACAAATACTTTCTCGAATAAATCTTTATATCTTTCTTTGCATTCTTCTGGGAATTTAAAAAATAGCTTAATTTTTCCATTTTCAATAAGAACACTTTGAGTATAGTAATTAATAAACCAGTGAAATTTGCTTTCAACGGGAATATCCCAATGTTTAATCTTTTGAACATTTGACCTTCTGTAGTCCCGATCAAGTTCATCAGCAAGTTTAAAAAGAGCAGATAAAAATTTTAACCTGATACAGTCGTCATCTATGGGGGAATCTTTTATTTGGGTAATATCAGTATTGCCTGAATGAAATTTTACAACAGTTGCTATGGAATCAATATATTGTTCACAAATCTCTGATACTAAATAATTACCATCATAAATTAGTTTAACACTTGATTCATTATGTAATTTTCTAATTGATTCCATTTCTTCATAAGTATATATGGGTTTACTATTATTTCGAATAACTTCATCTGTTTGCATGCCTATATCATGTAAATACGCTGCTGATAAAAGGATAAAACTTTCATGTTCATTTATATTTATTGAATTATTTTTATCTCCTAACATTTTGTTTAATTTCGTTATTATCCTTTTTGAATGCTTTATATCATGATTAGTATAGTGACTATGTTGTGGAGTCTCCCACATTTCTTCTGATGATATTTTAATATTTTCTAAGCACTTTTGAAGATCTTTGGATAATTTACTTTCTAATAAATTATTTTCTGAATCCATGTCTTTCCCTCAAACTAATACTTATGCATAAAGATTCTAGAAAAATACGACTTTTATATTCCAAAGTTTATCACTGTTTATATTTATATATTTTCAAGTACGCATTAAATCTAAATTACAACAACTTCTTTACCTAATTTACCGGCAGCTTCCACAAATTCTGTTGTATCAACACCAGGAAACGCGTCAACAATACAAATATCAAATTTTTCATCTAAAACCTTTTCTAATTCCCTTATATCCAGACTGTAAATTTTAAAATTTTCGCCTTCTGCAATTATTTCTTTTTTGGAGTCCCAAGAATCCACTGGAAACCCGTTAGCCTCCAAATTAATTGCAGTCATAGTTACTGCAGGAAACCAGAGGTCATTAAAAACAACAAATCGCGCTCCTGCTTTAAGACAGGCAATACCTAATGTTCCAGGCCCACAGGTGCAGTCAAGAACAGAAGGAGCATCATATTTGTCTAAAACTTTTCTTAAAATCTCGATTTTAGGTGATTTTACTTTTGGAAACTCAATATGGGTTTTCCCCTGATGTTTATGAATACATAATGCTCCGTAGGGTGTTTGGACAATATCACACCGAATATCGCATCCAGAGAGAAGTTCGTATACATTTGGATTAAAATTAACATCTTTTATGCCTACAGTTTCCCTTAAATCACCCTTTAAAACCCCTTTTACTTGGGAAACTTCATTTACTATTCTTTTTGCGCAATTTTTGTTTAAATCATTGGATAATATTACCAAAGAATTTTCAGGTAAATATGGGGCAGAATTAAGGGGATAAGCAGGAGTTATTAGGGGAGTGCAGGCATTTCTTAAACTTGATTTTTCATCCTTAACTCCTTCATCAATCATTATCTTTAAAACATGTGCAATTACGGCATCAAGGTGTCTTTTACCACATCTACAACTTTTAAAATCATTATCTATCTCGTTGAGATATACTTGCCGAGCTAAAGGAGAAAATTTCTTTAACTGAACTGTATCACAACGGGCACACGAACTATATAACAAATCGATATTTTTTAAGATTTCAGGTGCAGGGTTTATGCAGGTTTTCCCACACCTACATTTTATGTCCATATGCTTAAATATTTGATATTCAATATAAATATATAAGTTAAAAGTTATCGTGAGTCAAATGAGAAATAAACGTAAAGAAATACTCAGGGATCTTTTAGGCGAATTTGGTTCTGGTGATGAAGAAGATAAAGAAAAAGAGAAAAAAGTTGAAGAACCAACTAAAGAACCGTCTTATCCTCCAGAAGTAATCCCAGAAGATGTAGAAGAACCATTCGAACCTGAACACGAACCTGAAAAGTTTGAAAGTGAAGAAGAACCGGAAGAGGATTTATTCGGGGAATTAGATTTTAAAACAGATGAATCTGAAACAAAAAAAGAGAAACCACTACTTTTTAATGAAGATGAAGAAGAAGATGATTTATTCCAATTAGATAAAATAATGGATGAATCTGTACCAGAACCTCCCATAAAACCTAGAAGGGAAAAGACAAAAAGGACTCCTCGAAGATCGAAAAAGTTGGGAGAGAGAATAAAGGCGGAAATAATAGAAGAAGGCATAATTCCACTTTACAATGTAAATGTTCCTAAATTTACAGAAAGAGAAAGACAGTTACTGAATGAAGTACGTGAAAAACTTGTGGAAGTAGCTGTAGCTCAAGGTGAAAACTTCCAAGTGGATGGAAGCTCATTTGTTAAGGAAGTAAAAGAATTCTTGAGAATGAAAGGTGTCAGAGATACAGATAAACTCGCATCACAGATATCTCAGGAAATGTTGGGTTACGGTAAACTGGATCCAATGATCAAGGACGATGACCTTGAAGAAGTAATGGTAATTGGAACTAAAAAGCCAGTATTTGTTTATCACCGGAAAATAGGGATGATGCAAACAAATGTTAATTTTGATGAAGATACAGATATTAAAGCGATTATAGATGTTATAGCAAGACAAGTAAACCGTAGGATAGACCAACAATCACCTATTCTGGATGCAAGGTTAGAGGATGGTTCAAGGGTAAACGCTACAATACCTCCTGTCTCTGCAGACGGTTCATCATTGACTATACGTAAATTCCGTAAAGACCCATTAACTGTTGTTGATCTAATTGACTTTAAAACCATATCATCACACTTAGCAGGATTTTTATGGGTATGTGTCGATGGACTTGGAGTAAAACCATGTAATGGTATTATTGCGGGAGGTACTGGTTCTGGTAAAACCACAACTTTGAATACAGTTGCTGCATTTACACCACCTCGTGAGAGAATAATTACAATTGAGGATACTTTAGAACTGCAGCTTCCTCACGATCATGTTTTGCGTATGGAAACCCGCCCTCCAAACATTGAAGGGAAAGGGGAGTTAGATATGGATACTTTAGTTAAAAACTCCTTGAGGCAGAGACCTGACAGAGTAATTGTGGGTGAGGTAAGAGGTGCAGAAGCAATAACGCTCTTTACGGCTTTAAATACTGGTCACTCTGGATTTGGTACCCTTCACTCTAACACTGCGAGAGAAACAATTACAAGACTTATAAATCCTCCGATGAATGTTCCAAATATTATGATACCGGCTCTTGATTTTATAATTATGCAAAACAGGATGTACAGGCCTGAAGGCGGTTCTATAAGAAGAGTGACAGAAGTTGCTGAAGTAGTGGGAATGGAAGAAGGTAATGTACAGCTAAACAGAGTATTTGAATGGAATAATGTTGTGGATAAAGTTGAATATGTTGGAATAGCCAGTCAGACACTCAGGGAAATTGCAGAACTTCGAGGAATTAGTATCACAGAAATTGAAGAAGAGATTGAAAAAAGAAGATTAGTATTAGAGTATATGGCAGATAACAATCTTAGATCCATTGATGATGTAGGAGAATGGGTACATAATTATTATAAGGATCCAGATGAAGTATTAGAGAAAATATTATAATATAGGTGATCAGATGGCTTTCGAGGGTCTTAAAAATATCTTCAATAAAATAGGCGGAATTACAGTTAATTCAGGTAAAAAAGTGGGAGAAGGTGTCCAGAAGCCTGTGGGTAAACTAAGCAAGATCAGACCACCATCTCGGCCTGGATTTTCAAAGTCTTCAGTTAAATCTTCAGTTAAACCTTCAAAAACATCTCCTCGTGTTATAGAAAGAATGAAAATGGATAAAGATGAGATTCAGATGTTTAAAGAGCTCATCGACAAAAAATATGAAAGGCAAGATAAAAAGTCTGATGTAGATAAAGAAAAAAGGGATGTTTATAAAAAAGCAGCTCTTGAAGAGCTTCTTAAAGAAGAAGAAAAAGAGGGAATGGATCCTAAATTAATAATGGGAATGGGTGCCGTTTCATTTGTAGTAATTCTTATTTTAATGACAGCCCTTGGATTTGGAATTGAAATTGGGCTTGTATTCGGATTATTGGTATTTTTAATGGCAGGGGTCATATTATTTTTACCTAGACTTCAAAAAGGAAAAAAATCATCTGAAGCTTCAAGAGAACTACCATTTGCCTTAAGACAGATGGCAACAGAGCTCCGTGCAGGTCTTGGTCTTCATGAAAGTATGAGATCTATAGCTTTATCAGGATATGGTGCTCTTTCAGAGGAATTTGCAAGAACACTTGAAGAGATCAAATATGGTGAAACAACAGAAAACGCATTAATAGATATGGGTGAGCGAATAAACTCTGAGGGAATGACAAGAGCTGTTTATCAGATAACAAGGACTTTAGCCAGTGGTGGAGACCTTTCAAGAACATTAAATGTTATAGCAGAAGATATTGCTTATGAGCTTAGAATGAAACTGAAGGATTACGCTCAAAAACTAAATTCATTCACCATGATATACATGTTTGTAGCTGTTTTGGGTCCCGTAATTCTCATGATCATGTTAATTGCAGCTTCAACTGTTATGGGACCTATGTTCCCACCAATAGTGCTTTTAATATTGTATTTGTTCCTTTTCCCATTGATTGTTGGGTTTTTGGCATTTATGATTAAAAGACTTGAACCTCAAATATAATATAAAATTGAGATAATATATGATAAAATGGAATTTTTTATCATTTTCTCTTTTTAATAAAAAAAGTTTTAATTCATTTATTTTTTTATATAACTGAAAAATAACGAGTAATTTCAAGTAGAGATATTAGAGATATGGTTATTGCTATAAATGTGTAGTCTTTGACATTTAATTTTTTGTTATCATTGTATAATCTTGAATTATCTGAGTAGCCGCGACTTAACATGCTGAAATAAACATTTTCGCCCTGTTCATAAGAGCGCAAGAACATCATCATTATAGTATATCCGATCTGTTTTAATCTCCACAAATAAGCTGTTTTTTTACTCCAAATATCAAAGCATCTTGATTTTTGAGCATCCCTTATTTTTAAAAGCTCGTCATAAAACATGAATAAATAACGTATCATAAGACTTAAAATCATTGAAAATTCTCGAGGCATTCCTAATTTTCTTGCAGAGTTAATAATTTCTTGCATTGGAGTTACAGAAGATAGAAGAACAATAGCGGTTATACAAACAATTAATCTTGATAGTAACAGTATTCCAAATATCGTGCCTTCGTAGGTCATGGTTATGCCCAAAGGCAAAGTATAAAGTACGGCTCCAGATTTTATAAATGGTTGAAATATGGCTATAGCTCCTCCAAATGGTAGAATTAGTAATATTCTTTTAAGTGCATAGGAAAATGAAATTTTTGATAATAATATTAGTAATATTAGGTATATTTCCATGACAAGGAGCACAAAAAGATTTTGAGTGTATACTGCATAGATTATTATTCCTATAGTGATAATAAGTTTGATTCTATTGTCTATGTTATGTAAGACACTTTTTTTATTGGATTCTCGCTCCATGCGTTCTATTGAAACATTCATTCGATTTTCCTCTTGAGATGAGATACGTTAATGGGGTTTATCATAAATTTTACTCTGTATTCTCTTTATTTTTCCTTTTTTTAATTATAAGGCCTATACCATAGCTTAAACCAAATACCAGTAACATTCCAATAATTGCAGCTACAGTAGTGGACATTGGAGAATCACCAAGGAATGGTACTTTATAATCTGGCATTGGAGATTCTATAGCTGCTTTTTCTTCAATTCCAGGATTTTTAATTGTTTCTAGAGTTTTTTCTAGCCCGTCAGGAGTAGTAACAGCTAGATAAGGTGCTAAAACAGCCCCTACAAATGCAATAAATAAGCCTATAATTATGAGTTTATTCATGAGTGCCAGCTCCTTCTATTGAAAGGTCAGGGCGTACACTTCTAATTGCCACAACTGCAATCATGGTTATAAGTCCTTCTCCAATACCTATTATTGCATGTAAACCACCCATAAGTAGTATTCCGGGAATTAACGGGAAAACTCCTGCAATAGCGAGTTCAAATGCAGTTATAATGGACGTGGTAACTACTGCTATCCACCCTGCCAAGAATATGGCGGCTAATTCATTAAAGCGTCTAAGGCATTTATATGAATAAAATCCAACAAAGCTGCTTATTATTGCCATGTTTAAAATATTTGCGCCTAAGGCAGTTATGCCTCCATCACCTAGTGCAATGGCCTGTACGATTAAAACTACTGTTAAAATCAGAAACCCTGCAAAGGGACTTCCAAGTAAAATAGCTACTAAAACTGCTCCCACAACATGTCCGCTAGATCCAGCGAATATGGGGAAATTAAAAAGTTGTATAATAAATATGCCTGCAGCTAAGATTGCTATTAAAGGAACATTACGTTCATCAAGATTATTTCTAGCCCATTTTAAAGCATAAAAACCGACTATTAATGCAATTAAAATATATATAACACATTGCCATAGTGGAATTATACCATCAGGTATATGCATTTTTTTAAACCTCCTCTTTTACAAAAAGAAGTTCTATCTTTTTATAATATAAACGTTTTCGTTAGTATTACAAAAGATTTGTTTTTAGTAAAAATTGTAATAAAAAAGTATTAATAAAGGCTGATATTCATTGGAAATTGTAATAATGCCTTGTAAAAAATAGAAACTATAACTAAAGAACGGATTTTCTTAAACAAGTTATATTATTAACAATTAATGTTTTTTTTGAATATAAATAATAAAGTTTATATAACTTGATAATTACATTAGAAATATCATTATAAATCATTAATAATTTGGTGATAACTGTGGTACACAGACCTAAACCTAAAGAATTCAAAGATGATTTCTGGAAATCAAAAAATATCAAACTCTCAATTGGAGATATAATTGAGAAACAAGGAACCGAAGAAGCCCCTGAATCAATGGGGCCAACTCCTAAGCCAAATGTAACTGATCTAAGATCATGGGACATGAAACTATTAGAGAGATACGAACCATTTTACGCACCATTTTGTGATATGTGCTGTCTTTGCACATACGGAAAATGCGATTTAACAGCAGGGAAAAAAGGAGCATGTGGAATTGATATAAAAGCTCAACAAGCAAGAATTGTCCTTTTGGCATGTTGTATTGGATCTGCAGCTCATTCTGGACATGCAAGGCACCTTTTAGATTATCTCATAGGTAAAAAAGGTATAGACTTCCCCGTAGATCTGGGAATGAATATTGAAATTGAAGCACCTATTATGAGAGTACTTCTCGGTAAAAAACCAAAAACACTGGGAGATTTAAGAGAAGCCCTTGATTATCTGGAAGAACAGATGGTACATCTGTTATCTGCATGTCATACTGGTCAAGAGGGTAGTAGCGAAGATTTTGAATCGAAAGCATTCCAGGCAGGATTAATGGATAATCTCGGAAAGGAAATTGGAGATATTGCACAAATTGTTGCTCTTAACATGCCAAAAGGTGAAGATGCACCTCTTGTAGAGTTAGGATTTGGAACAATTAACAAAGAAAAACCAGTAGTACTCTGTATAGGGCACAATGTAGCTCCAGGGGCAGGAATTATTGATTACCTTGAAGATAAAGATCTGGAAGACGATGTTGAAGTATGTGGGATATGCTGTGCAGCATTGGACATAACAAGATACAATAAAAGCGCAAAAGTTGTTGGACCTATCTCAAAACAGCTTAAATTCGTAAGAAGCGGAGTTGCTGATGTTATAGTTGTTGATGAGCAGTGTGTAAGGACAGATGTCCTTGAGGAAGCTAAAAAGAACAAAGCAGCAGTAATCGCTACAACAGATAAAATATGCCTGGGACTTCCGGATTTAACCAATGAAGATGCAGATAAAATTGTTAAACAACTTGTAAATGAAGAAATTGAAGGTGCATTAATCCTTGATCCGGATAAGGTTGGTGAAGTAGCCTCACGTGTTGCAATGCAGATAGCAAAAGACCGTGAAGCCCTTAAAATATTACCTGATCTTGATGAAATACAGGAAATGGCCAAAGAATGTACTGAATGTGGTTGGTGTCAAAGAGTATGTCCAAACAGCCAGCCAATGATGGATGCAGTTATGGATGCAAGTAAAGGAGACTTTTCTAAATTCATAGAATTATACGAAAACGATGTTTGTTACACATGTGGAAGATGCGAGCAGGAATGTGAAAGAGATCTTCCATTAATCTCCATGCTCACTAAAATAGGGGAGCATTACGTCAAAGATGAAAAATACAATGTCAGAGCAGGTAGAGGACCTGTTCAAGATGTTGAAATAAGACGTGTAGGTGCACCGATTGTATTAGGAGATATTCCAGGTGTTATAGCATTCGTTGGATGTACTAATTATCCTGAAGGTGGGGAAGACGTTGCCAAAATGGCAGAAGAGTTCCTTGAAAGAAACTATATCGTTGTAACCAGCGGATGCGGAGCTATGACTGTTGGAGAATACCGTAATGAAGAAGGTAAAACTCTATATGAAAGGTACAGCGGTGATTTCGACGCTAAAGGTCTTGTAAATGTTGGTTCGTGTGTTTCAAATGCACATATACCTGGAGCATGTATTAAAATTGCTAATATCTTTGCTAAAAAGCCACTTGAAGGAAACTTCGAAGAAATAGCTGATTACATCTTAAACAGAGTTGGAGCATGCGGTGTGGCATGGGGAGCTTACTCTCAGAAAGCTGCAGCAATTGCAACAGGCGTAAACAGATGGGGAATACCAGTCGTTGTAGGTCCTCACGGAACCAAATACAGACGATTATTCCTTGGAAGAACCGATAAACCAGAAACATGGAAGCTAAACGATTTACGTACTGGAGAAGTTATAGATGGAGAACCAGCACCAGAACATTTGTTGTATGCTGCTGAAAACCGTGGCGAAGCAACTGTAATGATTGCAAAATTATGTATAAGGCCAAATGACACTTCAAAAGGAAGGCAAATAAAACTTAATCATTATTTAGACTTGCACAAAAAGTATTTCGGCACATTACCTGACGATGTTTACAGGTTTGTAAGAAACGATAAAGACATCCCTATAACCTATAAAAAAGAAGTACTGGCAATGCTTGAAGAGAAAGGATGGGAACCAAGAGCACTTCCACAGGAACCATCTACAATGGATTTTAGGGAAAAATCAGAGGGAAAATGATTACTAAAAGGTGATTAAATGAATGAAAGAGTAATCCCATGGCAACCAACAGTAATAGCCGGGCCAAAACAAGCTTTACTTGTTACACCGGAAACAGCGGAAATGATGCTTCAAAAAGCAAAAAGACCGTTAATGGTAATAGGGCCGCTTATAAAGGATAGCCCTATATTGGGACTGGCAACAAGTATTGCAGATAAGTGGAATATTCCAATAGTAAGCACTGGTGATGCATTTAAATCATTAAATGAGGCGGGTGTTGAAAGTAAGCCTTATGGAGTAGTTGAAATTGTAAATCTTCTTAAAGATCCAGATTGGAAAGGTATAACTGGAGAAGGACAGCATGATTTAGTCATGTTCATAGGTGTAATTTATTATATAGGTTCACAGGGACTTTCAACCCTGAAACACTTTGCACCGCACCTGAAAACTCTTACACTCTGCAAATATTTCCATTCCAATGCAGATGCATCATTCCCTAACATGAAAGATGAGGCATGGATTAGATACCTTGAAAAATTAGCAGAATAATCTTTTTTGTTTAAATGAAATATTAAATAGAATCAGAATTATGGAGGAAATTCAATGTTTGAGGATATACCTGTTGATGTTAGTCCAATGTATGAAGGGGAACGAATAAGATCGGCGAACATGTTCGTTGAACTTGCAGGTCCAAAATCTTCCGGTGCAGAACTCGTACAAGTAGCAGAAGACGTTGAGGATGGAGCATTAGAAGTAATAGGGCCAGAACTGTCCGAAATGACCGAAGGAGAAATTTATCCCTTTGGAATATCAGTGAAAATTCAAGGAGAAAAACTGGAAAAAGAGCTTGAAGGAGTTATAGAGCGTAGAATACACGAACTCTGTAATTACGTGAAGGGATTCATGCACTTAAATCAAAGAGACCAAATATGGTGTCGTGTAAGTAAAGAAGCCCTTGAAGCAGGTTTTAAGCTTGAGCACCTTGCAAAAGCCCTTTCAATTCTTCTTAAAGAAGAATTCCCAATAATAGAAAAGATATCTGTAAGCATATTTACAGAAAAAAGCGAAGTAGAAGCGTTTATTGAAACAGCAAGAGCAATGTATGAGGTTCGTGATGCAAGAGCAAGAGAACTAAGCGATGAAGATGTTGACGTGTTCTATGGCTGCGTAATGTGCCAATCATTTGCGCCAAGCCACGTTTGTGTGGTTACACCAGACAGAACAGCTCTCTGCGGGGCCATAAACTGGTTCGACTGCAGAGCAGCAGCTAAAATGGATCCTGACGGGCCAATATTTGAAGTAACAAAAGGTGAAGTACTGGATGCTGAAAAAGGAGAATACAGCGATGTAAATGCCATGGTTGCAGATAGATCCCAGGGCCTTACAGATAGAGTATACCTACACAGTGTATTTGAATATCCACACACATCATGCGGATGTTTTGAAGCTGTAGCATTTTATATTCCGGAACTTGATGGAATTGGAATTGTAGACCGTGACTTTAGAGGAGAAACTCCGCTGGGAATACCATTTTCAGCAATGGCAGGTCAATGTTCCGGTGGAAAACAAGTAGAAGGATTTACAGGATTAAGTATGGAATATATGAGATCTCCTAAATTTTTACAGGCTGATGGAGGTTATGAAAGAGTAATCTGGATGCCTAAAGAAATTAAAGATTCTCTTACTGAATTTATCCCTGAAGGATTAATGGAAAAGATTCCAACTGAAGAGGATGCCGGAAGCATTAAAGAAATCCGAAAATTCCTAAGAGAAAATGAACATCCAATAATGGAGAGATTAAAACAAGCAAAAGAAGCAGTAGAAGAACCTGAAACAGTAGAAGAAGTTTCAGAGGAACCTGAAATGACAGGTGTTCCTATGGCTCAAGTTGCATATGCTCCTGAACTTTCAATGCCTGCATCTGGCGGAGTGAAAATAATTCTTAAAAACGCAAAAATCTACGCTGAAAAGGTAATAATAAAGAAAAAATAAATTAAATTTTTAATAAGGGGTAAATTAGTGATAATAGCAGTAAGTGGAAAGGGCGGAACTGGAAAAACACTCACATCTTCCCTTTTAATCAAATCATTGATGGACAGTGGAAAAGACATACTGGCAATAGATGCCGACCCTGATTCCAACTTACCAGAAGCTTTGGGGATAGATGTGGAACGTACAGTTGGCGATGTTAGGGAAGAGCTCAAAAAAGACACCGCTGCAGGTAAAATTCCAAGTGGAACAAATAAATGGGATATACTTGATTACAAAATCATGGAATCGGTGATTGAAACTCCTAAATTTGATTTACTTGTAATGGGAAGGCCTGAAGGAAGTGGTTGTTACTGTGCTGTAAATAACATGCTTAGAAAAATAATCGAAACCCTTTCATCAAACTATGACATCATAATAATAGATACAGAAGCCGGTCTGGAACATTTAAGCAGGAGAACAACCCAAAATGTTGATATTATGCTTGTAGTAACAGACACATCAAAAAGAGGTATTTTAACTGCACAGAGAATCGGTGAACTATCAAAAGAACTGGATATAAGTTTCAAAGAAATGCATTTAATTTTAAACCGTGTTAAGCGAGATATGGAAGATAAAGTGCTTAAAAGGGTAAATGAAACAGGATTAAATGTAATTGGAACAATATATGAAGATGAAATCGTTTCTGAATATGATTCGGAAGGAAAACCATTAATTGATCTTCCTGATGATTCCAATGCGAACACTGCTATATTAAATGTAATAAAGACTTTAAATTTAAAATAAATATTTTTTAGAAATTAAACGGATAAAGAAAGGATGTGGGTTTATGGATAAAATGACACAACTTCTAAAACTGCTTGAAAATACAGATACCATAGAACTAAATGAGTTCAGGATGGATTTTGACGAACTTGAACTCCATTTAATGCCTGCAATCCAGCAAGTTGTTCAACAAGCTCAAAAGCAAGTTCAACAAGCAGGGATTGTAAAAGAAGCAATGCTGGCTGAAGAATTTAAACCACCGATTTATGACTACCCTGGTGAGGTAGCAGAAGTTCAGCTTGGAGCTGGAACAAGAAAACCAGTGTTTTTAGGGGGACAAAAAGCACTATATCGCTTTGAAGAGCCGCAGCCAAACCCTCCAGTTGTAACATTTGATGTTTTCGATATTCCAATGCCGGGATTGCCGAGACCAATCAGAGAACACTTTGAAGATGTAATGGAACACCCGGGGGACTGGGCTAAAAAAGCTGTAAAAGACTTCGGCGCAAACATGGTAACAATACATCTTATTGGAACAGGGCCAAAGGTTATGGATAAAACTCCAAGACAAGCAGCAGAAGATATTGAAGAAGTTTTACAAGCTGTGGATGTACCTCTGGTTATAGGAGCTTCAGGAGACCCACAAAAAGATCCAATAGTTCTTGAAGCAGCTGCAGCAGCTGCAGAAGATGAAAGATGTTTACTTGCATCTGCAAACCTTGACCTGGACTACAGAAAAGTTGCAAAAGCAGCAGTAGATTATAATCATGCCGTTCTTTCATGGGCAATAACTGATATAAACATGCAAAAAACGCTTAATAAATATCTCATGAAGGAAGGATTAACTCAAAATGACATTGTAATGGACCCAACAACATGTGCGCTTGGTTATGGGATTGAATTTTCAATAGACGTTATAACCAGAACAAGACTCGCAGCCCTTAAAGGTGATACAGATTTACAAATGCCAATGTCATCAGGAACAACCAATGCATGGGGTTCACGTGAAGCATGGATGAAAAAAGAAGAATGGGGACCAACAGACTACAGAGGGCCAATATGGGAAATAGTAACTGGACTTACCATGATGCTCTGTGGTGTTGACATATTTATGATGCTTCACCCACAATCAGTAAAAATGCTTAGAGAAATTGGTGAAACATTCACAAAGGAATATATGACTACAGAAGTACCAGATATTTCAAACTGGGTAACTGAACTTGAATAATGGAGAATGGAGGTTTAAATATGGCTGTTACTGCAATGGATGTTTACAGATTACTTCCAAAAACAAACTGTGCAAAATGTGGAGAGGCATCATGTATGGCATTTGCCACAAAACTCTCAGAAAAAGAAATGGACCTTGAATTATGCACACAACTAGCAGCAGATGAATTTGACAAGCTTGCAGATTTACTTGCACCTGCTGTAAAAGAAATAACAATTGGTAAAGGCGATAAAGCTATAATAGTAGGTGGAGATGAAGTCCTTTACAGATATGAATTAACTTATTATAACCAAACTCCTCTTGTAATTGATATAGCTGATGATATGGAAGATGCTGCCTTTGAAGAGAGGGTTAAAATCATAGAAGACACACAATTTGAAAGAACAGGAGAACTGCTCACACTTGATGCTATAGCAATCAGAAACAAGTCAGGAGATGCTTCTAAGTTCAAAGAAGCTGTTGAAAAACTTAAAAAATCTAAATTAGCATTAGTCTTATGTTCATTTGATGCTGATGCAATGAAAGCAGCACTTGAAGTTGTTGGAGATGAACGACCATTAATTTATGGTGCAACAGAAAACAACATAGAGCAAATGGCATCACTTGCACTTGAATACGATTGTCCAATCGCACTCTTTGTTCCAAACGACCTTGAAAAAATGAAGGAATTTTCAAGGACATTAAGGGCAAAAGGAATTACAGACATAATTCTTGATCCTGGTACATATGTAGGTGATGGAATTGGAGATACTTTAGATGACTTTGTAATGATAAGAAGACTCGCAATTGAAGAGCGAGATGAAGACTTCAGATTCCCAATTTTAGGAATTCCAGCATTAACATGGCTTAACAGTGAAGAAGATGAAGTTAATACGGCCATAAAAGAAGCTACAATTGCAGCAACACTTATAAACAAATATGCAGACATCATGATAATTCATGGAACTGAAATATGGGAGTTAATACCTGTTTTAACATTAAGACAGAGTATTTTCACTGATCCAAGGAAACCTCAAGCAGTAGATGCGGGAGTATATGAATTTGGTGAACTAAACGAAGATTCGCCTGTTGCATTAACCACAAACTTTGCACTTACCTACTACACAGTAGAAGGAGATTTAAAGTCAGGGAAGGCCAACGGTTATCTTTTAGTGCTTGATACTGAAGGTAGAGCTGTAGATGTGGCAGTTGCCGGTGGTCAATTCAATGGAAAGGCTGTCGCTGATTTAATAAAAGAAACAGGTATTGAAGATAAAGTTAAAACCAGAAAACTGGTAATACCAGGTCTTGGGGCACCTACAAGTGGTGAAATAGAAGATGACACTGGATGGGAAGTTATTGTAGGTCCAAGAGATTCATCAGCACTTTCTGATTTCCTTAAAGATAAGGTATAACTAATAATTGATTAAAACCAGAGAGGACAGATACTATGAAGACACTGATGGTTGTAGATCCGAGAATGTGCACAGAGTGCAAAGACTGCATTACAGCATGCCAAAAAGAACATGGAACAGCAAGAGCGAAAAAAAGTAGTTCTATTCCAATTTTTTGTATGCATTGTCATCCAGATAAAGCTCCATGCGCACGGATATGTCCAACAGGAGCTATAAGAGAAGAAAAAGGCACACTTAAAGTGGATGAAGATGCATGTATTTTATGCAGGCTCTGCATGATCGCATGCCCAATAGGGATCATTGCAATAGATGAAGAGAAAAAAACCGCACAAAAATGCACATTATGCATGGAAACTGATGAAATTCTACCTGCATGTGTTGAAGCTTGTAAAGACAATGTCTTAAAGGTATTCTCAATAAAAGAACTTGAAGAACTTAAAAAAGATGTTTCATTTGCAGAAATTCTTGAAGAAACATTGAAATCGTGTCAGAATAAGCTTTAATCAACTTTTTTCTTTATTTTTCCTTTAACAATACAAATTCCTTCATTTTTTAATATTTCTTTTTTCATTTCCATACCACCAAAAAAATCTCCAACACTTAGATCGGATTTCACGACTCTGTGACAGGGAATTATTAGTGGAAGAGGATTTTTACTGATTGCAGTTCCAACAGCCCTATAAGCTTTTGAATTTATTGCTTCTGCAATTTGTTTGTATGTTCTAACTTCGCCATAAGGAATTTTAGAGACTTCCTGAAGTACTTCTTTTTGAAAATCACCCATATCCGGAATATCTATATTAAAATGAATTTTTTCACCATAATAGGATTTACAAACATTTTTTGCATATTTTTGGTATTTATTAGATATTTTAAATGAAGAACACGTTTTTTTAATTTCATTAATTGCATTTTGCTTACTTTCTTTTGGCAAGGAACATTTGATAATGTTACCTTCTTTAGAAACACCCACTGCAAAATAAAGTCCATCAAGTTCATATGTTGATATTGTAACTTCCGCTCTGTGATTTTTGCTCATTTAAAGTCCACTTAACAGTTAATAAATCAAATTATATCTTTTAAAACTCTAAAAAGGCTGGGAGATTCTTTTGCAAGGCCTAATAATGATTTTGCTGAAATAGATTTACCTTCATTTTTCTGCATAAATCTTGCAAGTGCATTTAACTCATTATCACTAAGTTTTTCCATGATTTTTCGATATTTAAGTGATCTTTTAATATCACGTTCAATCTCGTTTTTCCATGATTTTTCATATACTTCTAAGGACTTTTCAGATACATCTTCGTTTTTTATGGCATTTGCAGCTACTTTACCAGCTATTTTTGCGCATATTGTTGCAAAATGAATTCCCCCACCAGTTATAGGATCTACATGTCCTGCAGCATCCCCAACAACCAGTAATCCGTCAGCATACGTTTTTTCAATATTTCCTGAAACTGGAACTCCTCCTACATTAATTTCAATAGGAGTACCGCCAAGATTTGAGGTGAATTTGTTTAGATATTCATACGCTGTTTTTTTAGAGCTTCTAACCCCAATTCCAACATTGGCGACGCCATTTTCATTGGGAAAAATCCAAACATATCCTCCCGGAGCAATTTCATTTCCAAAATAAAACTGCATATAATTTGGATCAGTTTCAATACCTGCCATTTTGTATTGAACACACGAACAAAGGTCATTCACGTCCCAAAGTGAGTTTAATCCTGCCATTCTTGCTACATTTGATTCTATTCCATCTGCAGCAATAACCATGTCTGCTTCAATTTCAATGGTTTTACCCATATGCTTTGCAACCACGCCTTTAATCTTTCCATCTTTAATAATAAGATCCTTTACCGTGGTTTTAACCATGATTTCTGTCCCTGCTTTGGCTGATTCAACAGCAAGACTTTTATCAAACAGTTTCCTATCTAAAATGTAACCATTTTCATTAGAAGGATCCATTCTAAAACTATTTCCATCAGGAGAATGGATATCTGCACCATATATTTCTGAACGTATGTATTTGCTTGAAGGTTTTATTCCTAAAGTTTGAAAAGTTACTTCGCTTGTAGCTTCTGCACATTGGAGGGGAACTCCAATTTCTGGCCTTTTTTCAATCATTAACACATCTACATCATTTTTAGATGCGAAAAGTGATGAAACAGAACCTGCAACACGCCCTCCTACAACGACAACATCATATTTCATTCATTTACCTCCAAATTTGTCAAAATTTTTGGGGCCTTTCGAACACTGCTTGTTCGGGGCATGCAAAAACCATAGGTTTTTGCGGTTACGAAGTTATGCTTCGTAAACATCGGAAATTCTGTGAATTTTAGAAAAATGCGTTGAATTTTTCTAACTTCCAAAAAATTTATAGAATTTTTTGAGAATTTCCTTCAACCTCCAAAAGTAATGCTCCAAGAGGACATATTATGGTACATCTTCCACAATCATTGCAATTATCCTCATTGACAAATATTATGCTTTCAGTAAGTTCCAGGGAATTATTAGGGCACACGCTGATACATGCACCGCAGCACCCGCATTTTTCAATATTAAATTTCATTAATTTTCACCAATAATTTTAAGCAGAAACTATTAAAGATTACTATACAGAAATCATGTGTAATTGGAATAATATAAAACTTTTTGAGAAATTTAGATAGGGATGGACTTTATAAACTGTTTATTGACCATATTATTAAATAAAAATCTATAAAAAAGACTTTCAGGGTTTTTAGGCCCTCTAATTTTTCTGTGGTAAAAGCTTAAATACCAGTTATTCATAACTATAGTGTACTCGTATAATTTTATGAGTTCATATATGAAGGTTTAATCTAATTTTATGAAATTATAGCTTAGTTAGAAAGTAAACCGTTAACTTAATATATGACATCAAATAACTTTTATGTTATGCAGGGGTGCCCGAGCTGGCCAAAGGGGGTGGACTTAAGATCCTCTGGCGTAGGCCTACGTGGGTTCGAATCCCATCCCCTGCACTTAACCTTTCAAAAATCATAGATTTTTTACCGCAAAAATTAAATTTTTGCAGGTTTTTTCCTTGAAAAAAAGGTCCGCACTTCGTTGTGGAGGGATAATTAAAGAATTTGATATTTATGGTTCATTAATATAATATCTTTATTTTAAATAATAATGATAAAATAAACTCCATTTGGCCCTAGTGGCTTAGCCGGTAGAGCGATGCCTTGGTAAGGCATAGATCGGGGGTTCGAATCCCCCCTGGGGCTTTTTAATTTTTATTTTAAATTAATTAGAATTCATTTCATTATATTCATTATAATGCTTTTTAGGAAAAAAGTTGTACTAAAAGTTTATATCATTGTAAGTTTTATTTAATTAGCAATACTATTATTGTATTCAGGTGACAATTCATGGAAAAGAAAATAGCACAAATATCAGATATACATTTTGGTGAGAAAAACTTTTCACAGGACTTAAAAAACAATTTATTAAAACAATTGGAAGAAGAAAACCCTGATCTTATCATTATTGCGGGAGATTTAACTACTCAAGGGTATGCTCATGAATATGAGGATGCAGCTGTTTTTGTTGATGAAATTAAAACAATAACAGAAGCACATATAATTCCAGGGAATCATGATGCTCGAAATGTGGGATTACTCCATTTTGAAAAGTTAATTGGAGAAAGAAAATTTTTACATATGGATAAAAGTGGAGGGTTTGCTATTTTAGGTCTTGATTCATCTGAACCAGATATTAACGATGGCCAAATTGGAGTGGATCAACTGGAATGGCTTAAAAATGAATTGGACAAAATACCCGATGATCTATGTAAAATAGTAACATTTCACCATCATTTACTCCCTATACCTCAAACAGGAAGAGAAAGGAATATATTACTTGATTCAGGGGATTTATTAAGAGTATTCAGTGATTATGGTGTTGATTTTGTTTTAAATGGGCATAAACATGTCCCTAACGTTTGGATGATTGAGAGGATGGTTACATTAAATTCGGGGACTGCAACAACCCGAAAATTAAGAGGTCACACTTATCCATCACATAATCAGCTGATAATAAAGGATGATCAGATTCTTGTAAACTTGATAAATACTGAAACCGGTTATAAAAGAGAATTAGCTAATTATTCGGTTAAAGTTGAAAAAGAGGAATATTTAATCTGTTCATACAAGCACAATTCTCTAAATGTACTATAACTGCAGGTTATCAAGCTCATTATTTCCTTTTAGATTAGATTGTAAAAAATAGGGATTTATCCAAGCTATTAAAGTTATATTAAGAAGATTATGTACTGTAAATAGTGATAAAATGTCAAAAATGTTAGATGTAGTAATGGCGGGTGTAATTTCAGGAATTGTTGCTTTTACTACCTCAAAAATAGGAATCGCAGGAACGATTTTAGGGGCAGTTATAGGGGCGATGCTTTATCAAGTGATGTCGCATTACATAAAGGAACCTCTTGAAAGCGTAAAAACCAAAAAAATCGAAACCAGGATAGTTTATACTATTCCTCTCATGATTATTGTAGGTATTGAAATAATCTATATATTTTCTGCCATATACGGAAAACCAGAACAAATATTTTATTTACTGGAAAACGCCACAAATTGGGCCCTTTTTAAATCAATTGGAATTGGACTTATCTTTATGGGGATTTATCCTATTTTACAACCGGAGAATATAAAAAGATCCTATGGATACATGCTTTTATCCGTGGGTGTAATAAAACTTTTAAATGGATTTGTAGATGTAAATTCGCCATTTGTAACATTATATAAGCCCTATTTTGTAGAATTTGGCTTTATCATTTCGCTTGTGGTGGTGGCAGTACTTTCCTACGTTATTATATCCATAATTCAAGAATCAATAGTAATTAACCGTGAACCAGAGGACAATAAAAGTTAAAGGGGTAATATGACAAAAAAAACCAAAAACATTACATTAAAAGCAATAATAGATATTATACTCTATGAACATCCATCTACACAGGATGAAATTGCCGAACGATTGGGAATAACCAGAAGATATGTCACAAAATTATTAAAACCCCTTATAGAGAAAGGTGTTGTAAAAAGAGCTTATACTATTGATTTAAAGAAATTTGAAGAATTTTCAGAAATGTTTGAAGAAGAAAAAACATCAAGAGAACATGCAGGAACTGTATATATCAAGGATATGATAAAAAACATGTCAAATCATGTTTTAAAACAGCTTGATAGATCATTTGAAGCTCTTTCTAGTTTTGACACAGAATTAGCCAATAAAGCGCTTCAGATGGATTTTATTACAAATAATATGCATGAAAAGGTAAGATCCTCAGTGGACATGGCATTATCAATGAATCCTTCATCAGAATTCAGTAAAACAATGGCCTTTAGCGAAGTTGCGTCTGATTTAGAACGTATTGGTGACCATTCATGTCAGTTTGCAAATTTTACATTAAAAGAATCATATGAAATAGACCCTGAAATGCTTAAATACATACAGGAAATGTTTGAAACTGCTAAAGACATGGTTGATTACTCAATGGAAGCTTTTTTAAATGAAAGAACTGATTTAAAAAATAAAGTAATGGATTCTGAGGAGAGGATCCATGTTTTACAAAAGAAAGCTTTAAATTGTATTGCAACTCAAATGGCAGAAGCTTCTTTTGATGATACTGAGCGTTCAACATATTACCTTTCCCTTTCAAGAGTAGTTAAAGCTTTTGAGAGAATTGGTGATATATCTATTGAAATAATTGATGCTTCAAGGGAATTTTATGACAATATTCCCAGAACCACAACTCCAGAACGTTTCAGGCGAAAATCAAGAAATTCGTTAAAATAATGAATAAAATATTTAATACATGTTTAAAAAAAGGAAAAGTTTTTGTTTAGTCTTTTTCTTTTTCCATGTATTCTTTGATTTTTTTTTCTTCCCATTCTTTGGAGAAAATTCCATGGGTCATGAAAACAGATAAGCCGTGTACAAAAAGTCCAATTCCCCAGAAGAATGTTACAAACAGGAACCACCAAAATCCGGGAGTAGTAAAGAAGTTAAGAACTGCAAGGAACACATTTACCACAATAAAAGAGATTAAATGGCAATAAAAACCTTTTATTTCTCCAACCTTTTTTTTGGCTCTTTCATATTTTTCATCCATTTTATAACTCCTTATTTCTTATTTATACAATTTAGTTTAAGTATTATATAAATTTTAGGTTTATTAGCTTTTTATGTTTTGAATATTGGGTTTTTTGCTTAAAATAGAGTTATAATTACTTATTTTGTAAAATACTTTGAATATACGAACTTTTCGCTTTTAGTAAAGTAATGTTCTTATTTGGTGAATTATTATACTATTTCTTTTTTCAATAAGTTCACTTATTGTGTTAATTGATACACAAATAGTAACATTTAAATATATGTTTTTGATTAGTATAGGTGAGGTGAAATGAAATGGACTCGAGATATATAATTGGAACAATAATAGCCCTAATAGTAATAGTTGGTGCTTACATGGTTCTTACAGGAGGTTCAAACCAGAATACAATAAATATTGCTGGTTCAACATCTGTGCAACCTGTAGCAGAAAAATTAGCTCAAGCTTACATGCAAAAACACCCTGATGTTAAGATTAATGTACAAGGTGGAGGAACATCTGTAGGTATTAAGAGTGTTCAACAAGGTACAGCACAAATTGGTACTGCATCTTCAAAACCTAAAGATAGTGATGCACAAGGCTTAGTGCAAACTCAAATCGCTAAAGATGGTATTGTAGTTGTTGTAAACAAAGCTAATTCAATAAGTGATCTTACACTAAACCAGACAAAAGATTTATTCTCTGGAAATGTAACTGAATGGACCAAAGTAACTGGTGCATCCGGTGGTAAAGTTAACGTTATTACAAGAGAAGACGGTTCTGGTACAAGAGACGGATTCCAGAGCATTGTAATGGGCGGTAAAAATGGAACTCCAATATTAAAGACAGCAGTTGTACAAAGTTCAACTGAAGCTATAGCTCAAGCAGTTAAAGGAGACCCAAACGCTATAGGATACATATCATTAGCTAGTGTAAATGGTGATGTTAAAGCAGTTAAAATAAACGGTGTGGCTCCTTCAGAACAGACTGTTAGCGATGGAACTTACAAAATAACAAGACCATTCATTTTCTTAACCAAAGGGAATCCAACAGGCACAGTTAAAGATTTCATTGACTGGGTAATGGGCCCTGAAGGACAAGCAATAGTTAAGCAAACTGGAGCAGTTCCAGTAGGACCTACTCAATAAGTGGTTTAAAACCACTATTTTTTATTTATTTGCTAAAAAATTGAAGAATTTAAAAATTAAATTTCACAATCCATTTGGTTAATCACTCTAAATTTAAATACTCTAAAGGAGAAGAATATTCCAAGGTGAATAAAAAATGGATTTGAAATATAAACTGGGAATAATAATTGCCATTATCATAATTTGCTCTTATTTAATATTTATACCATCAACACAGTATGAAAGAATACAAATTGCAGGTTCTACGTCTGTGCAGCCTGTAGCAGAAAAATTAGCTAAAAAATTTGGAGAAACTCATCCTAATGTCCGTATAAATGTCCAGGGCGGAGGATCAAGCCTGGGTATAAGTAGTGTATCACAAGGTATAACCCAAATAGGTACAAGCTCAAGAGAATTAACGCAAAAAGAAAAAATCGGACTTAATGAATATGTTATTGGAAAAGAAGGAATTGTAATTGCTGTGAATAATCAAAATAACATTACTTATCTAAACAAAACTCAGATCAAGGACATTTTCAGTGGTAAGGTTAAGAACTGGAAAGATGTTGGAGGTCCGGATTTAGAAATTCATGTTATAACCAGAGAATCAGGATCAGGTACAAGATCTGCATTTGAAAATCTGATAATGGGTAAAGGTATCAAAATAAAGAATGATGCCATAGTTCAAAGCTCAACAGAATCTGTTAAGCAGGCAGTAAAGCAAGATCCTGGTGCAATAGGATTTGTTTCACTTGCACGTATGACCAATGATGTTAAAGCCCTGAAAATAGGAGGTATTACTCCTTCAGAACAAACAGTTTCAGATGGATCTTATAGCCTACAAACACCCTTTCTTTTTATAGTAAAAGGTGAACCAAAGGGTGTTGTAAAGGAATTTATCGATTTCACTTTAAGTCCTGAAGGTCAGGCTATTGTTAAAGGAGAAAAAGTTGTACCAGTAAAATAGAGATTATGGGAGGCTATTTGCCTCTTTCACGCTAACAAATTTATTTCAGACTAAAATAGAGGTGCAAAATGACGAAGTATGAAGAATTTATAGTAGAAAAGGGGCTTTTTGTAACGGCCATTTTGTCAATCATAGTGATTTTGTTAATTATAGGGTTCATATTTAAAGAAGGCCTTCCAGCAATGGACAGCTACGGATTCTTACATTTCATATTTGGAATGGACTGGTCACCTTCAGATGACCAGTATGGTGTTTTCACCATGATAATTGGTTCAATAGGTATAACACTTCTCTCATTGCTTTTTGCAGTGCCATTATCTTTACTCTGTGCCATATTTTTGGCAGAAATTGCGCCTAAGGTAATGAGAAGAATTTTAAAACCAGTTATTGAGACCCTTGCAGGTATTCCATCTGTTGTATACGGATTTTTTGGGCTTATAATTCTCGTTCCATTTATGAGAGTACATTTCGGAGGAACCGGTTTCAGCATGCTTACAGCATCTATAATTCTAACTGTAATGATCCTTCCAACAATTATTAGTATATCAGAGGATGCTTTAAAGTCTGTTCCTCATGAATACAAAGAAGCATCCCTTGCACTTGGAGCAACACACTGGCAGACCATAAAAAACGTTATATTCCCTGCAGCTATTCCTGGAATTATAACTGCAATAATCCTGGGAATGGGTAGGGCTGTAGGAGAAACTTTAGCAGTTATAATGGTTGCAGGAAACGTTGCACAAATTCCAAACTCCATATTTGACCCTGTAAGGGCATTAACATCAAATATAGCGTTAGAAATGGGGTATGCGACAGGAATTCATTATAATGCATTATTTGCAACAGGAATAGTGCTGTTTATAATGATAATGGTCCTTCTAATAATAGCCAACTACTTCCACTACAAAAAGAAAGTTGTTATAGGTGGAGGGTACTTATAATGTCTAAATATCAATTTAAACCAATTATAGGGGGAGAATAATTTGAATAAGATAATATCTCCTAAAACTGCTCAAACTATTATGAAAGGTTTATTTTGGGCATCTGGAATAATAACAGTCCTTATATTGGTTGTAATTATAGGTTACATTCTCTATAAAGGGTTACCTGTAGTTAGTTTAAGTTTCATCTTCACTGATCCTATTGATTCTGGTAGATCTGGCGGAATATTTCCTATGATTGTATCCAGCATATATGTTACTTTCATAGCAATTCTGGTTGCTACTCCTCTTGGTGTTGGGGCAGCGGTTTATCTGGCAGAATATGCGGGAGAAGGTACAATAGTTAAATTAATTAGATTTGGAGCAGAAACACTGGCATCCATTCCATCTATTGTATTTGGATTGTTTGGACTGGCGTTTTTTGTCATTTACCTGGGACTTGGATGGTGTGTACTCTCTGGAGGATTGATATTAGCTCTTATGGCACTTCCAACAATTTTACAGGTGTCTGAGGTTTCACTGGAAGCGGTACCTAAATCTTACAGGGAAGGGAGCCTTGCAATAGGTGCTACAAAATGGCAAACAATTTATAGGGTGGTTTTACCCGCAGGAATCCCTGGAATTACAACTGGTGTAATTTTAGGACTTGCAAGAGCTATTTCAGAGGCAGCAGCAATATTATTTGCTGTAGGTGCTGCATTATCAGTTCCAGTGTCAATTTTTGACCCTGCAAGACCTCTTCCACTGCACCTTTATATTATGGCAACAGAAGGTATATCTCTGGATAATGCATATGGTACAGCAGCAGTTCTGGTGCTTTTAGTGCTTACAATAACCGTTGTTACAAACACATTAGTAGAACGATACTCAAAAAAGATGATGGGGAGATAGAATGGATTACAGAATTGAAGTTGAAGATTTAAACGTTTACTTTGGCGAAGCACACATTTTAAAGGATCTTAACCTTAATATCCGTAAAAATACGGTTACTTCACTTATTGGACCTTCAGGTTGTGGAAAATCAACATTTATACGAACTTTAAACCGTATGAATGATTTAATTGACACATTTAAGCATGATGGTACAGTTCTTTTAGATGGTAAAGATATTTATGATCCCAAAGTTGATGTGGTGGATTTAAGAAAAAAAATTGGAATGGTATTTCAAAAGCCAAATCCCTTTCCAAAATCAATTTTTGACAATGTAGCTTATGGTTTAAGAGTACATGGAATTTCAGATAAGGATGTTTTAACTGAGAGGGTTGAAGAAAGCCTGAAAGCAGCAGCATTATGGGATGAAGTTAAAGATAAAATGGATATGTCAGCAATGGGGCTTTCTGGAGGTCAGCAGCAACGATTATGTATTGCAAGAACAATAGCTGTCAACCCTGAGGTTATTTTAATGGATGAACCTGCATCAGCACTTGATCCAATCTCCACAACAAAAATAGAGGATTTAGTTCATAAACTAAAGAAAGATTACACCATAATAATTGTTACACACAACATGCAGCAAGCTACAAGGGTTTCTAAGTACACAGCGTTCTTTTTAAACGGTGAAATTGTAGAAAGTGGTCTCACTGACAAATTATTCATAGGGCCTGAAGATAAACGTACTGAAGATTATATTACCGGTAGATTTGGATAGTTTAAGATTCAAAAGATTCAATTGGATAAAAGAACAAAATATATAATTGTGGTTTGTAACCAAAGGTGGATAAAATGAAAAGATACCCAAGAGTGCAATTTAGAAAAAGATTGAGGGAATTAAAAGAAGAAGTAGAGGAAATGGGGCAAGTTACCCTCAATGCCCAGAAAAATGCATTTGAAATATTAATTGATTTTGATGAAGAAAAGCTGAAGAAAGTAAAAAATTCCAAAGAAAAGATAGATGAACTGAATTTTGAATTAGAAAGAATGTGTATGGGGATAATAGCATCTGAACAGCCTGTCGCTAAGGATTTAAGGTTTATTGAAGCATGTATTAAAGTAGGCAGTCATTTAAAAAGGATGATGGGGATTGCTGTAAATATTGCAGAAGTTGCTGAGCATTTAAGGAAGGAAGAGGTGCCTAAAAGGCCAATAGAAGATTTAACACATATGTCTAATATTGTGCAGATGATGGTAAGTAAAGGCCTTTATGCATTTTTAGATCAGAACATGAACATGGCAAGGGAGTTAAGGCAGGATGATGACAAGGTAGACGATTTATTTGATCAGGCATTATCAAATATTACAAAAAGTATGTTTGAAAACAAGGATTCAATATCCTACATGATATATCTGTTGTTTGTTGCAAGATTCCTGGAGAGAACTGCAGACCGTGCAGTGAGTATTGGGGATAGAACAATATTCATGATGACATGCGAAAAACCTTAAATGAGCTTTAAATTTGATTCAAGTTTTAAAAACATATTTTTTCTTTTTTAAAAAAATAAATAGATTATTTTGAAAATTCAAAGAATAATGAACAAAATTTATGGTTTTAAAATGGCTGTCGCATGTCTTCCAGCCCAGCACTGAATACAAACTCCAATAGGCAATCCTGCAGTGTGAGTATCTGCTGTAAGGATTTTAACGTCTAAAGCAGTGATTTTACCACCAAGACCCATTGGGCCAATGCCAGTTTTGTTTATCTGCTTTAAAATATCTTCTTCAAGCTCTGCAATCTGTTTATCAGGATTTCGTTTCCCAACTTTTCCAAGCAATGATTTTTTCGCAATTTTCATGGCTAAATCAGATGATCCACCAATTCCAACACCGACAATGATAGGAGGACATGGTTTTCCACCAGCAGCAATCACAGTATCTAAAACGAACTTTTTAATGCCTTCAATGCCTTCGCCAGGCAGGGCCATTTTAAGTGCATTGTTGTTTTCTGAGCCGATACCCTTTGGAAAAACAGTAAATTCAACTTTTTCTTCTTCAATGAGTTCAATATCAATTTGAGGAATCATATTTCCAGTATTTGTCCCTGTATTTTTCCTTGTTATTGGATTTACCACGTTTGGTCTAAGTGGAACTTCTTTTGTGGCCTTTTCCACTCCTTTTGTTATTCCTTCATAGAGATTTTCAATTTTTATAGGACCAAGTTTTACAAAAACAATAGGGAGACCTGTATCTTGACACATGGGAACACCCATTTTTTGGGCAGCTTCAATATTATCAAGTATAGCTTTAAGATTTAGCCGGGCAATCTTATCATCTTCATGTTTATAAGCATCTTGAAGTGAATTCTTTACATCATCTGGAAGTTGGATTACAGCTTCCTTAAATAAATTGAAAATAGTGTTTTCTATTTGATTTGTTGTAATCATGATAATTCATCCTTAAACTAATTTAATGGATAAATATTAATAAATTGTTCTTTTCCAAATTTAAAGTTAATAAAAATGAATGAATTTATAGCTGTATTAATTGATGATTGCTTACAATACTCTCAAACACAAGGTATTTGGTACATCAAAAACCATAGTTTTTGTATTTTAAAAATTTATGATGCTAAAAAGTCACAATGGTTTAGGAACTAAAAACTCAGCGATTCCATATCCTTCTTTACCATCCCAATTATATTTGGAAATGGTTTCTATTAGAATCATCTTCTCATCAACAGGAATCATTCCAAATCTAATAACAACGCCTTTAACTGAATATTTGGAACCTTTTTTGTCAAATAAATTCATGGAAAACGTGGAAGGAATTCCATTATTAAATTCTACATCTATATCTGATTTTACGAGTGTTTCATTAACTGAACCTGTATAGAAATATCCAGCATCTACATCTCCTTCTTCAACGGAAAGTTTAGTTATATTAAAAGCTTCCGCATCTGAAAACTCTGAATTAATCCACATCCACATTTTAGGAGATCCCCAGGCCCTAATCCCGCGGCTTAAATCTCTCTCACCCAATGCTTCAATTTCAAATACTTCATTATTGATTTCAATTTTTCCCCGAGCTTTTCCAAACTGTTCATAATGTTCAGATGCTACATTAGATGACATTTCAGTCTGTTTTTCATCAACACAATCAACATAATCCATAATTGGATTTAAAGCTTCCCAGGTCATATCCATTTTAACTTTAAATTCAGTTTTATTTAATGGATTAAAAATTGAACCATTATATTTAAGTTTCCATTTCCCGGTTTCTATCTCCTGGTAATCTAAACCGGCAATATTTAATGGTTTATCGTCGCAGGGAGTTTCTAATTTAATACCTGCGGTCATGTTTGACGACATTAAATAGAAGAACATTGATTTTTCATTTTTATTAACCTTGTTTCCTACACGCATAAAGGCCGTTAAATCATTATTTTTATCATGAAAATTAAAATAATAGCTTTCATTCCATTCTTCATGTTTTTTTAGACTTTCTAAATCAATGTCCATGTATATGACTCCTTATTCTTTTTTATAAACAATTCCTTCGTTACCATCTATAAATAACTTTTCACCAGTTTTAAAAATACTTGTAGCTCCTTTAACAGCAGTTACAGCAGGTATTCTATATTCGCGAGAAATTACAGCACCGTGGGATAATATTCCTCCGGTTTCTGTAATAAGACCTCCGATCTTTGAAAATACTGCAGTCCATGCAGGGTCAGTGTTACTGGTTATAAGAATTTCATTATCTTCAAGCTTTGATAATTCTCCAATAGATTCTACAACTCTGGCTACACCATTAAATGTTCCAGGACTGGCTGCTGCACCGTAAACTGCATTTTTGCCATATTCCATAACTGTATCATCAAACTCAATCCCGTTTTTTAAGAATTTTGGTGGAAGCGACGATTTATATCTATAAAACTCCTTTTTTCTTTTTAGAATTTTATCCATTAATCCTAAAACGTTGTTTTCGTTAAATTCTGTCTTCGAAGGGTTTATATTAAAAAAAATGAATAACTCTTTTTCATAAAGGAAGAAAACATCATCAATTTCATCAATAATGTTTCTTACCATCAATCTCCTTCCCATTTCCAGCAACATCACTCTTTGACGGAATAGAAGGTGATCTAAATAAAATCTCTGATTTTCCCTGAATGTTAAATAGGTTTGAGCTAAATTAAGCACAATGGAAAATATTTTTGCCTTAAAAAAGCCGCCATTTTGTTTTTTAATTTTATTCAAAACTTTTTTTTCGGTTTTAAATCTATGTTTACGACTTTCTTTTTCTTTTTTCCTTAAATCTAAATCAGAAGAGGACAATAATTTAATTACTTCCAGAACATAGACTCTATCTTCTCTCCAACGAGGATATAATATTTCACGGGTGTTGGATCGATGCCCATAATTGTTTATAAACGAATTAAATTCCTTTTTAAATTTTGAATTAAAATAGATGAGTTCATCAAGCTCTGTTTCATTTAGCGTGCTTAAATCATCGGTGAAATTTATTTTTGCAAGTAATTTTGAGTCTTCTCTTAAAATTTTAGCTAAATCAGAAAATCTAATATTCATTTCCACAGTTTTATTATCATCTAACCCTGAGATTAAACCAGCATAAAGAGAACCATTCTTATCATCCAGCCATTTTACCAGCCAGTTTTTAATCATTAAATTAGTGGCTATGGAATGGGATACCATGCCGTATCTGATTAGCTGGTAATGTTTAATACCTGATTTTTCAATATCATCATAAAGGGCTGCCAGTTCCACGTCACTTATCACAGTTAAATCTGTTTTATCAAAGGATTTGCATTTTTTCATAAAACCTTTGGCCCATTTTCGATAGGCCTTATCGGTCTTGTTCATCATCCCGTCAGGATCCCGAATAGCTACTAACATCTGTGAGAGTAAAGTTTTGTGTAATAATGTAGGATATTGGGAAATTCGCTCCTGGTCTTCTAAGGGGAAATAATTCAATAACTCTTTAGACCGAGCAAATTTGGGATAATATGAAAAAGCTTTTTCTAAAACCCAACTATTGAAATAAACCCTTGATTTATGGAGTTTTAAGAGCTTAGAGTCTGTTATTTCTTTATATCCCATTATCCTAGCACCTTCATGATTCACATAATCAGTAAGCATTTTACCCATAACATCATAAAACAGAGGGGTGGTGGCATCAGCCCAGTACTCATCTCCATAAGCTCGGGTCCATAAAATATCATCTTTATCTGAACTATCGGTGAGAGTGGTTACTGGTCGTGATTGTAGGATATAAATTGTGGGGAAGTTTGATTCATTGTTATTTTCGCATTCTATGGCCCATTCAATATCCTGAGGTCCACCAAAAAATTCTTCCAGTTCAATTCCCATTTTTAGTAATTTTGGAAGGATTTTTTCATTGAGGCTTGATTTTTCCCTATTTTCTCCATCTATATCAATTAAAGTGTTTGCACCGTCTTTAAGGAAATATCCTTGCTTTTTTGTTTTAATATTTTTTTCAAGTATATTTCCATCTCTCTGTAGGACAAAAATATCTGGGGTGACTATTCCTGAGGCAATAGCTTCACCCAAGCCCCAAGTGGACTCAATAACAATATCTTCACTTCCATTAACTGGATTAGCTGTGAATGTCACTCCACTGATATTTGCGTTGACCATTTTTTGCACGACCACAGCTATTCTTGCAGCGGACATTTCGGTGTCTAAATGTCCAATGGGAGAATCATGACGGTATTTTACGGCGCGATCAGTCCAGTAAGATGCCCAGCAATCAATGATTTTTTCTAAAATATCTTCCTTTTTTATATTTAGGAAACTATCCAGCTGCCCTGCAAAACTGGCATCTGCCAGATCTTCAGCTACGGCCGATGATCTTACTGCATAATATCCATCAGGGAGATTACTTATTTTATTCGTAATCTCTAAAAACAGATTTTCAGGTAGTTCTTCTGATTTTATCATGCTTCGAATGGAAGAACACCCATTAGAGATAGAATTTTCATCTTTAAAATCAATAGAATCAAGTATTTTAGATATTTTACATTCTAATTCTTTTTTAATAAAAAAATCATAGGCATCTACTGAAACAATAACTGCAGGAGGAATATTAAAACCTGCACTGGACATTTTACCTAAATTAAGGGCTTTTCCCCCAATCTTTTCTATAGGAATATCTTTTTCTTTAAGATCAATCACATAATTGTTTATATTCGCCATATTATCATTGCCATAAGTAATAACCATATATTCTGCATTTATTTTTAAAATAAACAGAATTCTGTATTTATTATTAAAATAAGTAGAATATAAAACCGTATGATTTAATTTTTAAAAATAAAAAGAATAAAAAATGAGGCTTAATCAGTATTTCATGATCATTTTAAGCCTTTCTAGTTCTTTAGCCATCTTTTCACGCTTACCAGAAACCATTTCCTCTGAATCTACACATAAACCACCTGTAGGGCATGTAAGAACACAAAGAGGTTTTTCTTGGTCAATACACAGATTACATTTCTTGGCAACACCATTTTCGTCCATGTGAATAGCGCCAATTGGGCATGCATCTCTACAAAGGCCACAACCTATGCACTGGTCTTCATTGATTATGATTGCACCGTCAAATTCTTCAATAGCTTCTTCTGGGCAAATAGTTAAACATGGAGCTCTATCTGGAGCACAGTGTAAGCAGTGAATTGAAACGCCGCTGATAACTCTTATTGCGTTTTGAGGGCATTCTCTTTCACATTTTGAGCATTCCTCGCAAAGTTCTGGCCGTGAAATTAACTCTTTCATATTATGCCTCCTATTTAAGAGCATCCTTTGCCCTTGAACCGTGTGTTAACATGTCCACAATTCCCTTCTTTTTAGGCTTTTTACCGATGCCTGCAATCTTTTCAATGTGTTTAGCTTGTTTTTCAAGCTTCATCTTTTCAGCATCAACAATAGTAATTGCTCGCTTAGAACATGCCTTTATACATGCTGGTGTGTCAAGATCAGGGCACTGACTGCATTTTTGTGCTTTTCGCTCATGCATTACAATTGATCCAAAAGGACAGATAAGCATACAGAGTGAACAGCCAATACACTTTTCACTTTCAACTGATTTATTGTCCATGGCTTCTGTTGGGCATATTAATTTACATGGAGCATCTTCGCATTGTTGGCAAATAATGGGGTAATAAGAACCTTCCACTTCTCTTACCATGATTCGTGAGGTGCCGTGAAGCTTTGCACAGGCTTCTTCACAATCCATGCATCCATCGCAAATCTCTGGTTGAATTAGTATCTTTTCCAAGATGATTTCCCCCTATATTTTAAGTTCAGCACAGACACTGTCAACATAAGATTGAATTTTCTCTTTTTCTTCGTCAGCAAGGTGTTTAAACCGTTTTTGAGCATTTAAATATTCGTTTACAGGTTTTCTTTGAATTGGTCTGTATGTTACTTTAAATTCACCGTCAACAATTTCATATAAAATCCATGCGCCAGTATCAACAGCTAATCTTCCGAGTTCTATGGTTTTTGATGAATCATAACCCCATCCAGTTGTACATGGTTGATGTAAGTGGATATAGGCAGGTCCATCCATTTCACTTGCTTTTTTAACCTTTTTCATGAAATCTTCAGGATATGAAATTGATGCTGTTGCAACATAAGGCACTCCATGGGCTGCCATTATCATTGGAACGTTTTTCTTTGGCTTATCTTCACCAAAACTTTCTTTTCCATGGGGTGATGTGGTTGTTGAAGCACCGTAAGGTGTTGCACCGCTTCTTTGGACTCCTGTGTTCATGTAAGCTTCGTTATCATAACATATGTAAATTAGGTTATGTCCTCTTTCCATTGCTCCAGATAATGCTTGAAGTCCTATGTCTGCTGTTCCACCATCTCCAGCAAAGACAACTACATTAACATCATCTTTTCCTTGGGATTTAAGTGCTCTTTCAACTCCGGAGGCTACAGCTGCGGCATTTTCAAATGCTACATGAATCCATGGAACTTTCCATGAAGTTTCAGGGTATGGGGTTGTGATAACTTCTAAACATCCTGTTGCTGATACTGCTACGGTGTTTTCGCCCAGCATTTTTAATGCGAGTCTTGCACCTATGGTTGCACCACATCCTGCGCATGCTCTGTGTCCGGGAGCAAGAAACTCTTGTTCAGGTATTTCCATTTTAAACTTCCTCCTCGTTAAGTCCAATCCAGTTAATTTTATTGCTATCAGTTGAAGTTTTAGTTATATTTACTATATTTTTAATGTCATCAGGAGCTACATCACGTCCCCCAAGGCCTAAAATGAATCCTCTTGCATTTACATCCATTTTAGCTTTTATTTCGTTGAACAAGACTCCTCCAATACCAAAGGATATGTTTTTATCCAGTACTGCGATTTTATCTGCATTTTTAACTGCTTCATAGATTTCATCTTTAGGGAATGGCCTGAAAATCATTACTTTAAGGAGTCCAACTTTTTGCCCTTCTTCCCTTAAATGATCTATAACTGCTTTTATTGTACCGCAGATTGATCCCATAGCTACAATAATTATTTCAGCATCGTCACACATGTACTTTTCAACAAAACCATATTCACGTCCGAATTTTTCCCCAAATTCTTTATTGACATTTCTTATAACTTCTTTTGATCCTTCCATAGCTATTTCCATGTCATATCTTGCATCCATGTAGTAATTTGGATCTGTAAATGTTCCTAAGGACATAGGGTCTTTTGGGTCAAGATAGGCGTGTTTTGGTTTGTATTTTGGAAGGAAATCGTCAACTTCTTCCTGTGTTGGAATATCTACAGGTTCAACTGTATGGGTAAGTATAAAACCATCTACACAAACCATACTTGGAAGTAGGACGTTTTCATTTTCTGAAATTTTATAAGCTTGTATTATAAAGTCAAGTGCTTCTTGAGCATTTTCAGCATAAAATTGTAACCATCCAGTGTCTCTTTGGGAAATTGAGTCTTGTTGGTCGTTCCATATACTTAATGGGGCTGATAGTGCCCTGTTTGCGTTCCCCATTACTATGGGGTTTCTAAGTCCTGCGGCTGCAAATAAAATTTCGTGCATTAATGCTAAACCCTGTGATGATGTTGCAGTGAATACTCTAACACCAGTTCCTGATGCCCCTACGGCTGCACTTATTGCACTGTGTTCTGATTCAACCCGTATATACTCTGCAGGAAGATCTCCATCAGCAACAAATTTTGCTAAGTATTCTGATATTGATGTCTGAGGAGTTATGGGGTAAACAGGGACAACATTTGGTTTTGCAAGTTTAACAGCTTCAGCAATTGCTCTATTTGCAGAAATTACTTTAAGCATTTATTCTCTCTCCATTTTAATGGCTTTAACAGGACATTCTTCGGCACATATGCCGCATCCTTTACAGTAATCGTAATCTATTTCATTATCTTTATTTATGCACCCTTCTGGACAAAATAGGTAACAATTTTCGCAATTTATACATTTTTCTTGATCCAGAGTAGGTTTAAAGGTTCTCCAGCTACCTGTTTTGTTTTTTACGCTGCTTCCAGGTTCTTTAACAGTAGCTCCTTTGGCTGTCATGAAATCACCTTATTTTTTAATTTTTTCGTATGCTATTGTGGAGGCTTCAGCATTCTTTTCGCCTATTTTCCCAGGGAAAGTTTCTTTGGTTACTTTTACAATGGAATCCAGTGAAACTATACCTGTTGCACCGGCGAATGCTCCTAACATAACTGTATTTACTATAGGAATTCCTAAAACATCCAATGCAATTCCTGTAGCATCAATATTATAAGAATCTACATTTTCTCCGAGATTTACATCATTTGCAGTGTTTATTACTACCTTTCCACCTTCATTAAGCCCAGATAATACATCTACAGCTTCTAAAAGGGTTTCATCTAATACAATAACATAATCTGGATTGTAAACTTGATATCTTCTTCTTATTGGTTTATCATTAATTCTTGTAAACGCCATGACGGGTGCGCCTTTTCGCTCAGCACCGAAGAATGGGAATGCTTGACAATATTTTCCATCTTCAAAGGCTGCTTTTGCTAAAATCTCAGCAGCGGTTACTGCACCCTGTCCACCACGTCCATGAAATCGAATTTCGATCATACGGTACCTCCATTCCTCATGTATAATCATTATAAATTATTATATATATAAATGTTGCACATGAACTTATACAATAATATATGAAAAATATTGCAATATACAAAATACCATTAAATCGAATATTTAAGTTTAAATAGAATAATAACACCTTTAAAAGGTATATGATTAATTAAAATGCCTAAAATCTTATTTAGGGAGAGTATTATGAAAGTTCTCATAGTAACTGGAAAACTTGCAAGTAGTGCTGTTAGGAAAGTATCAGATAACTCAAAGCAAGATACACATGTATATGTCGTAGACACACCAATTGCTGCATTTTTAACTCCTAAACGAATAATTAAAGAGATTAAAAATCTTGAAAATCCTGATATAAATTCCTTTGACATGATTATAACGCCAGGACTTATACGTAAAGATGTAAGTGAAATAGAGGATGAAACAGGGATTCCAACATATAAGGGCTCAACCAGTGCTGCAGATTTAAATATAGTTTTAGATATGGTAGATAAACTGGAACTTTCATCTAAAAAACCTGCTGACAGGCTGATTGAAGAGGAATTAAGGAAACGTGCCCTTAAATTTATAGAAGACTTTGAAAAAGACGAAAAAAACACTAAAAAGCTTCTAAAAAAATCTGAAAATATTCTTGTAGGAAATTTACCTGTTGGTGAAGATTTTCCAATGAGGGTTCTTGCAGAAATGGCAAACGCACCTTTATTAAGCAAGGAAGAACTTTTAAAACGTGCACAATATTTTGTAAAATCCGGCGCGCAAATGATTGATATTGGAATGATTGCAGGGGAAACCCTTGACCATAAAATTCCAGAAATGGTAAAAACACTTAAAGAGAACCTTAATGGTGTTCCAGTAAGTATTGACACTATCAATCCTGTTGAAATTAAAGCAGCAGTTGAATCGGGTGTGGACATGGTTTTAAGTCTTGATCTTGGAAATTGTGATGAAATTTTGCCATTGATGGAAGAAAAAAAGGTTCCTGCAGTTATTTTGCCAACAAATTTCGCTAAGAACTGGACACCAAAAACAGTTGAAGAACGTGTAAATGCTCTTGAGGAATTAATGACCAAATGCAAGGGAATTAATGTGATTGCAGATTTAATTCTTGATCCTATAAACAGTCAGAGCATGGTTGAATCTATAATTGCTTGCCACGAGTTTAAAAAGCGAAATAAAAAACCATTATTTTTTGGGGTTGGAAACGTTACAGAACTTCTTGATACTGATTCAGTAGGTGTAAATTCTCTGCTTTCTGGAATTGCAATGGAATTAGGAGCCAGTATATTATTTACTCCTGAAGAAAGTGGTAAAACAATTGGAAGTGTTCATGAGCTTGCTGTTTCATCAAAAATGATGTTTCTTGCAAAAAACAGGGGATCTATACCTAAAGATCTTGGAATTAATTTAATAATATTAAAAGATAAGCGTAAAGGAGATTTAATCAACGAAGAAATTGAAGTTCCAGTTTTGAAAGGTTTAGAAGATTATAAATTTAGTCAAGACCCTCAAGGAAGCTTTAAAATAATAGCTAAAGATGGTGCTATAAAAGCAGTTCATTATATTAAAATGAAGCCTGATGTAATTATTGAAGGAGAGACTGCAAAGGCGGTTTATGATGAAATTATTAAAAGAAATCTTATTTCACGACTGGAACATGCTACATATCTTGGATCAGAACTTCAAAAGGCAGAAATAGCAATAAAACTTAATAAAAACTATGTTCAGGATTTTCCATTATTTAAAAAGTTAAATTATTAATTAAGTACAGAAATACAATATAATAAATATTTAGGCTAATTTAAGGTATTATCATGAAAACATGCACAAAATGCGGCGCTAAACCTGTAATCATACACAGAAAAGCTTCAGGACAGATGCTTTGTAAAGAATGCTTTATTGAATCAACTACAGATAAAGTTTTAAAAAGCATACGGAAAAATAAGCTCATAGAAAAAGGAGATAAAGTTGCAGTTGCGTTATCTGGCGGAAAAGATAGTGTAATGCTACTTGATATTCTTAATTCACTTTATAAGCGGAATATAATTGATATCGTTGCAATAACTATAGATGAAGGAATAGAAGGATACAGAAAGCATGGTGTGGAAATTGCAGCTCGAAATGCAAAGAAATTAGGTGTAGATCATAAAATTGTACCTATTAAGGATTATTTTGGGAAAAATCTCGATGAAATCATGCTTGACGATGCAAGGGAACATGGTGCATGCACATATTGTGGAGTATTTAGAAGATGGATTATTAATAAAATTGCAAGGGAAGAAGGAGCCACAAAAATTGCAACAGGACATAATCTTGACGATGAAACCCAGGCAATACTCATGAATTACCTTGAAGGAAATATAGATAATTTAACACGTATTGGGATGAAATCAGAACCAAAAAGCGATAAATTCACCGTTAAAATAAAACCTCTTCGAGAGATTCCAGAAAAGGAAATTGGATTGTATGTGGTTGCCCGTGAGCTTGATGTTCATTTTGACGAATGCCCATATTCAAAGGAATCATTTAGAGGTGAAGTTGGGAGATTCATAAAAGAACTTTCAGTAGACCATCCCACAATAATGTATTCAACACTTAGAGGGTTTGATAAGATTAAACCCGTCCTAAAAAAGGAATTTTCAGGTAAAAAAGTTGATATGGGTCAATGCATTAGATGTGGTGAGCCATCATCTCATGAGTTATGTAGAGCTTGCCTTTTTTATAAAAAAATTAACAATGAGGAGTAATCATGGAAATAACAGTAATCATGGGCAAAAAGGAAGAAATTAGGGAAATTAATGAAAAAATGACCATTAAAGAGGTATTAAATGCAATGGATATGTCCTCTGAAACAGTTGTGGTTAAAAGAAACAATGAAATCGTGATGGAAGAAGAAAATGTTGAAAATGGGGATGTAATTGAAGTTATCCGTGTAATATACGGAGGCTAAAAATAATTTTATTTTAGAGCAAATTTTATAGAATGAATTATAATAATTGAAATGGAAATTATTATTATAACTTAAATTCCGGATGTGAACAGGTGGAATCTACTAATTTTATTGAAAACTATGTTTCAAACTATTTTAACATAAAAAGCGTTCATATTGAAGAAAAGACTTTTTATTTTATAGTTTGGGATTATAATAAGGATAAATTTATCCATTTAGTTAGTGATCTGGATAAAATGGGATATTTACCTTTTGTAGATGAATATGAAGGTGATTACAAGATTAATATTGTTAATAAACCAGAACCAGGCGAATCTAAGATACATTTTAACATTATTCTTTTTTTAGTAACAATTGTAACTACAATATCTGCAGGATATTTATTTCAAGGGAGTATCATAGATGGAATAGCATTTTCAATAGCAATAATGGCTATAATTGGGACTCATGAATCTGCACACTTTTTTGCTGCAAGAAAACATGGGATTAAAGCTACTTTACCTTATTTTATACCGGCGCCAACTTTAATCGGTACTTTTGGCGCAGTAATAAATGTAAAATCAGCAATACCTACTAAAAATGCCCTTTTTGACTTGGGAGTTAGTGGACCAATTGCAGGGTTTTTAGTAGCTATTCCTGTTCTCATAGTTGGATTTTATTTATCTCATGTAGCTCCATTTCAGACAGGTTCCATGAATTTTTACCCTCCACTTATAATGCAAGTTCTTATGTTGTTTACAACCCCACAAATACCTGCAGGGTATGAATTATACGTACATCCGGTTGCATTTGCAGGATGGGTTGGAATAATCATTACAATGCTCAATCTTATGCCTGTTGCATTTTTAGACGGAGGACATATTTCAAGGGCCCTGTTTAACGAGAAAATTCACCAGTATGTATCAATAGCAGGCATAATTGTAACAGTTGTCCTTGGATGGTATTTTATGGCGATTTTAATGGCAGTATTCTTTTTGTTGGTATCAAAAAGGCATCCTGGAGCACTGGATAATGTTTCAAAAATTACTAAAACTAGAAAAATAGCAGCGATTTTAGTGTTTATTATCTTTATTCTTTGCTTATCTCCAGCGCCCCAAATATTTTAAATTAAGATTATAAATAAATTTTAAAACATTATAAATCAGATTTAGATAAAAAATAATGGAAATTAACACTAAAAACTTAAAGAGGAAATATATGAAAGTTTATTATGAATGTGCACCATGTTTTCTAAGACAGGCCAAAGAAGCACTTGATCTGGCGACAAATGATGAATCACTTAAAATGAAAGTTATGGAAGAACTTGTAGAAGTAGTTTACAGTTCTTTTAGAAGAGATGCAGTTTCTAATGTCATTGGAACTAAAATACACAGAATTATTAAAAATAAAACTGAAAATGAAGATCCTTATATTTTAGAGAAGAAAAAAGGTAATGAAATAGCTTTAAAATACCTTCCCAAAATTAAAGAAATTATAAAAAAGGATGATCAGCTTGAAACTTATGTAAAAGCTGCTATTATAGGTAATATAATTGATTTTGGAGCTCTTGGAGTGGATTTTGACATTGAAAAGGGAATAATTCAAAATATGGAAAAGGATATAGCATTAAACCACGTGCCGGAGCTTGAAAAAGAACTTAAATCTGCAAAAGATGTCCTTTATTTAGCAGATAACAATGGAGAAATTGTATTTGATAAATTACTCATAGAAAAACTGAATGAGTACAATACCGATGTTACTGTTGCATTAAAAGAAAAACCAATACTTAACGATGCATGTATTGAAGATGCAGTTCAAATAGGACTTGATGAGGTTGCAAATCTTGTATCTACAGGAACTGATTCTATAGGTGTTATATATGGTGATATGTCAGATGAATTCAAGGAGATTTTTAGTAATGCAGATATTTTAATTTCCAAAGGACTGGGAAATTATGAAGGATTAACTGAAATGGAATTAGGGGATAAACCTGTGTTTTGTATGCTCAATGTTAAATGTACTCCTATTGCAAAGGACATTGGCGTTAATTTAGGAGATAATGTTGTTTTAAAACTTTAAATGGTTCTTATTTATATACAAAATTTATATTAAATAAATCAAAAAAATAATAGAACATGCAAAAATCAATAATTGTTATTGGAATTATTGTAATTTTAGCAATTGCAGCATATGCTGCTTTAGGCTCTCAAAATCAAAAAAACACACAAAATCTGTCTAATAATTTAAACTGGCATACAGATTTGAATTCTGCTATTGATGAAGCTAAAAAAACAGGTAAAAACGTAATTGTAGATTTTTATGCACCATGGTGTTCTGCCTGTACTTATCTTGACGAAGATACATTCCAAGACCCTCAGGTTCAAGAAAAATTAAATAAAAATTATATTATTGCTAAAATTGACATTGATAGAAATCCTGATCTGGCATCAAAATATAAAGTATATGCTGTTCCAACAATAATATTCATGGATTCAAGTGGCAATGAAATAAAAAGACAAGAAGGGTATATTCCTCCAGAAGAATTTTTACAGATGATATAAAACAAAATTATCAAAAATAGATTAAATATAAGGGATAAAATGGATATAAGCTTTCTATTTTCATTTTTAGCAGGTATTGCTTCAGTATTATCGCCATGTGTATTGCCTTTAATTCCTATTGTTATTGGATATTCTCTTTTAGAGAAAAAAACAACAGAAATATTATCATTTGTAATTGGATTTTCCTTGGTATTTGCAATTATTATTATACTTACAGCCATTTTTACAGTAGCCATTAATTATTATCTCTACTATTTTAGACTGATAGCTGCTTTAATCATAATAATAATTGGTATTTTCTTTATTTTAAATAAAAATTTTTTTAGTTTTTCTTATAAACCGATAAAACATGGAAATAAATTCATTGAATCTTTTTTATTGGGATTTTTAACATCTTTGGCATGGTCACCATGTTATGGGTCATATTTAATAGCACTTATAGCATATAGTGCATCTTCAGGTAATTTTATGTACAGTTCTTTAAATTTAGCACTATTTACAATTGGATTTTCTTTAACAATATTTATTATAGCATTTTTAACATCAAAAATTAATATGGACAAACTAATTAAATATTCAACTCATATAAGATTTATTTCAGGGACCATAATTACTTTTGCAGGGATATACATGCTCCTGCAACTTTTAGGGATTTAAAAAGTTTAAAGGCGGTTTTAATGAAAATAGGATTTTTAGGATTTGGAGAAGTTGCATCAACCTTAACAAATGGACTTTTAAATCAAGGAGCAGATGTTTACACGTGTGTTGAAGGAAGGAGCATAAAAACAAAACAAATTGCCAAAGAAACCGGCGTTACTTTGTGTAAATCGAATAAAGAACTTGCAAAAACGTCTGATATTTTAATTTCATCGGTTACTCCAGTTCAGGCCATAAAAATTGCTCAAGAAGTTGGAAAACACTCTAAAGGAGTTTATGTTGATATAAATAACATTTCACCTAAAACAATTAAAAAAACAATGTCATTTATCCAAAATAATAAGACAGTGGATGCGGCAATTATAGGCAGTGTCAGGCAAGGTTTGGATGTTCAGATTATAGCTTCCGGCAAATATGCCAAAGAATTTATGGAATTAAACCAATATGGAATGAATATAACGATAGTTGGAATGGAATTAGGGCAGGCTTCTGCAATAAAAATGTTGAGAAGCTCATTTACCAAGGGAATTTCAGCGTTACTGTTTGAAACAATTTATTCTGCCTATAAAATGGGAATTGATGAAGAAGTTATTAAGTATATTGCAAAAACTGAATGTGAAGGATTTAAAGATTCTGCAACCTCCAGGATAATAAGCAGTGCAGTTCATGCAAAAAGGCGTTATGAAGAAATGGATGAGGTAACAGAACTAATTTCTGAAAATTTAGACCCTAAAATGAGTAATGCAACACAGGATTTCTTTAAATCACTATATGAAAATATAAATAAACTGGAAAAAAGGCCAGATAGTTACATAGACCTTTTTAAGATTATGGAAGATTTAAATAAAAAATAAATAACTTATTTAAAGCCTTTTTTCAATAAGTTTTGAAGGAACGGTGAAAAAGAAAGTAGAACCAGTTCCAGGCTCTGATTCAACCCATATGCGTCCATCATGACGTTCAATTATTTTTTTACATACGGTAAGACCAGTTCCAGTACCTTCATATGCTTGTTTTGGGTGTAATTGTCGGAATATATAAAAAATATCTTCTAAATATTGTTCATCTATTCCAATACCATTATCTTGTACAGAAAAAACATATTCATTTTTTATTATATCTTTAGTGGCTGCAATACGAATTTCGGGATTTTCACTCTGTTTTTTGAATTTCAAAGCATTGTCTAAAATATTCTGGAACAACAGTAAAAGCTGGCCAGAATCAGCCACTACTTTAGGGAGGTTATCACACGTAATTTCAGCATTAGTTCTATATATTTCATCCTTAAAATTGGATATAGCATAATCAACTATTTCTTGAGTATTTGTCAATTTAAATTCTTTTCCTCTTGATTCTACTCTTGAATACTCTCTTAAATCATTAATCAATATTTGCATACGATTTATGGCATCTAGGATGTAATCAATAAATTCATCTGTATCCTTATCAATTTTACCTTTATGACGTTTCGCTAAAATTTGTATAAAGCTTGAAGTTGTTCTTAAAGGCTCTTGTAGTTGCTGTGTAATGGCATCGGCAAAGTTCTCTAATTCTTCATTTGTTTTTATTAAATCATCTAATTGTTTGAGCAATTCTTCATTTACACTGCCTTTTTCTATTTCAATTTCCAGATTTTTATTAGTATTAATGAGATCCTGTATAATTTTCTCCTGATCATTAATATTTTCGTCTAATTCGTTAATTTCCAGTAGTTTAGCTGAAATAATTTCCTTAGATTCTTCTATTTCCCTATTTTTTGCCGAAATAACTCCCTTTGAAATATCCAATTTATTTTGAACATCAATAAACTTGTTATTTAAATCTTCGATTTCTAACAATTTATTTGAGAAAAATTCTTTAGAAGTATTGTTTGATTCTTTTAATTTAGCTATTTCCTGATTTAAATCTTCAAGTTCGGATTCTTTAGCTGAGATATTCTCTTTAAATGTATTTTGTGATGTTTCAAGTTCTGTAATCACTTGATTTAGATTTTCTATTTCAGTATTTTTAACTGTAATATACTCTTTAAATTCAGCATTATCCATTGTTAACTGATTAATTTGATGATTTAACTCTTCAATCATGGAATTTTTGGACGTAAGTTTCTCTTTAAGCTCATCTCTACTTTTTTCTAATTCATTAATCTGCTGATTAAATTTTTCAGTTTCTATCCTTTCACTAACTAAATCATCTTTAAATTCAACAGGGGCCTTCTTTAATTTAGATATTTCATGGTCTAATTCTTCAATTTCCAGTGATTTGGCCATAATAGATTCTTGGAACTCATTATTGGCATTTTCCAATTTCTCAATTTTCTTGTTTAATTCTTCAATTTCACCAGCAGTAGATTCAGCTAATTTCATCTCATTTGCAGCCTGTTCATTTATAAGTTCATCTGCACGTTTTTCAACAAGTTCATCAATGAAATCTTCCTGAATTTTTTCAAATTCCTTTTCATTCCGTTTATAATCTGTGACATCGGTCAAACTAAGTAATATTCCAATGATATCATTACTTTCATTCCTCAAAGGCTTGATGACCCAGTCCCAATAACTAATACCTAAAACAGGATGATCAAGTGGCTTTGAATAACTAAAATATGGATCTCCTGTCTCTAAAACTTCTTTAAAAATTTTTTCATTCCCTTTATGGGGATATAACTCAAAATGGTTCTTTCCAACAAAAAAATCAGGATCTTTATTATGTTTTTCTGCGTAAGCCCTGTTAACTTGAATAAAATTAAAATTATTATCCAGATACGCTATTAAAAAATCTGTGTTGTTAAAAATAGTTTCCAAAGAAATATCATCCTTATTCTTATCAGTTATTGGGTTCATGCTGCCTCCAATGCTCTAACAAAGCAAATGATAATATTTTGACTTAATAATGAATTATTTTTATAATATATATAATTAATTGAAAAAATATGCCATTTCACTGACTTTTTTGTATACAACTAAATAAAAAACATGATTTAATTGTAAAAATTTATTAATTTGATAGAATGGATTGATACTCAAATAAATTATAATTTAAATAGAATGGTAACTATTCTCCAATAAATATTCTAACTCTTATACCTTCCTTTTTTTCAACAATTTGTGCCCTTATAGGAATAAACTGTGAATCTATAAGTAATCGTAGATATGTGGCATGTTTAGCAGGTAATTTAAGTGGACTTTTAATTTTACGGGTTTCAGTACGTATTTGGCAACGTAACTTGCTGTTTTTATCTACATAAAGCAATGCATCTATTCCATCTTTTAAATCTTCAGCTTCAAAGCTTCTTAAATGCATTCCCGCATCAATAGTATAAATAGGTTTTTTGCCTCTTTTCCCGTTCCTAAACATTTCATGCGCGTCTGAAGATTTAATTCCTTCGCACACGCTTGAAGCAACAAACCATGCTCTTTCAATCACACTTTCAACAGTCTGATCTGGAGGGATTATCCCATCGGCCTGGTAAGACTTGATAAGCTCAAAAACCTCTTTACGGGTCACATCCTGTTCAACTGAACTAATTGCAAGTCTTGTAAGGACAGGACCATATCCTGCCATTCTTAAAGAAGCCCAAATCTGGTCTTCATTTCTGTACCTTCTGCCTTCGATTATGGCATCTGTTGCATCCGCAGTAATATGGGCAATATTCAACAATTTAGGTCGAGAATATGTATTTAAACGTTTAGTGAGAGTTTCTACATCTCTTTTACCAGGTATATTTCCCTTTTTAATCTCTTTTTCCAGTATTTTAACTGTGGACGTTGGAAGAACTTCTTTAACTTCTTCAGGTATTTTAAAATTATTTTCAATTATTTTTGCCCTTATTTCACGCCCAGAAATTTTACCTTCCATTTTTAGCTCGGGAATTATGTGAAACTTCATTTTACGTTTGTATTTTTTATAAAGAAATTCATTTACTGCAAACCAGCGTATTACATTACGATTTGGAAGATTTCGGGGAATTCCGCTGAATATTCCTTTTTTTGCAAATGAAGACGCGTATTTTTGGATTTTATTGGTTGAAACATCTGCTGCATCAACATAATCAACAACCCCATCTTCTATCATCATTGCAATTCTTATAGGAACAGTGTATGCAAGAGTGAGGCGATGATGTAATCCTTCTATAGGTACAACTTTATCTGCACCAGCTTTTAGGGCCATTTCACGCCGCACGTCATAATTAGCAAAAAAAGGGGCATGATTAGCACTATAATCTTTATTTAAATAGATTATTACTTGGCCACCAGTTTCACTGGCTATTTCTCTTCCTTTTTCTATTAGTTTAACATGTCCATTGTGTACTGGGTCAAAATCAGCGCTAATTCCAATCAATTAATATTCTCCTTTTTTCTAAATAAAGTTTAAAATATGATGTTTCTCCAATTAATGTGATATTTGCACTTTTTTAATTGAATATTCTTTACCAAAAAGTTATGTATAAACAAAAAACACATAAAATGTTCCAAATTTCAGATTAAACTTTTCAGATTACTTTAATATAACAGGTCTACGGAAATTAAATTATAATTTGATTCAATCTCCTATAATTTAATAAATTGCATGTGATTTTATGGATAATCTAAGGTAATGTTCTTGGGCTCATTCAGCTTGTAGTGAAATGATCTATCAATTCATCTTTAAAGTTACTTTCAGATAATCTTTGGATTCTTCTCTTAATTTGATGTCTTCTTCGTTCTTTAAAACTTCATCTAAGGCAAAATTAAACATCTCAAAGATAATCTTATTTAATCTTCGTCCTTTTTCAGTTAAATAGTACTCCGTCTGACCTGCAGATGAGTTTAACACTATTTTTTCAATGACACTGTTTTCTTCTAATTCTTTAAGTCTCTCAGATAGGACCTTACTGCTTAACCCTGGATTAAGTTCTAGAAAACCCTTAAAATTTTTACAGCCACAGAATAATCCTTTAATTATAGGTATAGTCCATTTCTTCCGGAGGTAACTAAAAGTAACATCAACGGTTTGGTAAAGTTCTTGTAGATAATCGTTGCCCATTCTAATTCCTCACTTACCAATTGGTAATTACCCAATGGTTAGAAAAACTACTTTAAGTTAGTTTAAAACAATTACATTGTGATTTGTTTATTTTTAATATATTTATTTTTATTAATAAATGAATCCTTGAAAAAATGAAATGGTGATAAAAATGCCAGTACTTCATGTGAATATATGGAAAGGTTTTGAACAAGAAAAAATCGACTACTTAATTGAGAACTTAACCAAAGTCTTCTCGGATGTTGGAATTTCAGCCGAAGCTGTGGAGGTCATAATACATGAAATTCCACAATCTCATTGGGGATTAGGTGGAGTACCCTGTACTGAAAAATTTAAGGACATGGATCCTGATTCCTGGAAGAAAATGCCCAAATAAAACTTTCACTTTATTTTTTTTGAATCTTTTGTATTTGGAAAAATTGTTCAAAATGTTTTTCAAGTTAAAAATACGTTTCAATCGATTTATCGAATATTTATGAGTTTAATGATTTAATTAGAGATCTATAAAAATGTTTTTTTATTAAAGGAGTAATTTTATGTTATATCGAGATTTTGGAAAAACCAAAGAAAAAGTTTCAGCATTGGGATTTGGCTGCATGCGGCTTCCCCTAAAGGGAGATAATCCTCAGGATATCGACGAGAAAACTGCTATAAATTTGCTGCACAGTGCCATTGATCAGGGTGTGAACTATATTGACACGGCTTACCCTTACCATGGCATTAGTATGGATCAGGGAGGTGCCAGCGAGCCCTTTTTAGCAAAGGCACTAAAGGATGGCTATCGGGAGAAGGTGAAAATAGCCACCAAACTCCCCAGCTGGGCTGTAGAAACCAGGGAAGACATGGAAAAATTCCTGAATGAACAGCTGAAACGTCTGGAAACAGATTGCATTGATTTTTACATGATGCATGGTATTAATAAAAACAACTGGGGAAACCTGAAAGAATTGGAATTTGAAGAATTTCTGGACGAAGCAATTGCTGATGGGAGAATAAAACACGCTGGTTTCTCATTCCATGACAGGATAGAACTCTTTAAAGAGGTAGTGGATCACTATGACTGGTCTTTCTGTACCATCCAGTTAAATTATTTGGATGATGAATATCAGGCCGGAGAAGAAGGTATGGAATATGCATCTGCCAGGGGGTTAGGTGTGGCAGTAATGGAACCTTTAAAAGGCGGTCAATTAGCTAATAATGTCCCAGCAGAAGTTAAGGAATTATTTAACGGAGCAGAAGCGAAAAGATCCCCTGCCGAGTGGGCTTTAAGGTGGGTATGGAACCATCCGGAAGTTTCGGTGGTCTTAAGTGGTATGAATACTCCTGAACAGGTTGAGGAGAATTTAGAAATTGCCAAGGAAGCCCATTCTCATATGCTGACCGACCATGAATTAAATATTACTGAACAAGCCAAGTCTATTTTCGAAAAAAAGGTTAAAATAAATTGTACTAATTGTGGCTACTGTTTACCATGCCCTACTGGTGTAAATATCCCTGAAAACTTTGCAAAATATAATGACTACTTCCTGTTTGGCAGCTCGGAAATGAAGGATTTTTACAAGTTTAATTACCATTCTTTTATACCAGAACATGAACACGCCGCAGTATGTAGTGAGTGTGGTATTTGTGAAGAACACTGTCCACAAGGTATCAATATAATTCAGGAATTGAAGGAGGTCAAAGATTTTTTTGAATAAATTTGTCAAAGTAGCCTTCTTCATTAGTTCTGCAGATTGCCTAGAATTCGCTATTAGCTTTAATATTTCCGTAAATTTTAAGGGATTCTTAAGAATTTCTTTTTTTAGGGTTTGCTGGCTTGTCCAGATTTTGAGTGAAACGCTCTGCATCATTTTTCCTGTTAAAGTGGGTGGTTTTGCAATTGCTTTAGCAATGTTTTTCACTACCCTCATTTATGGATTATATATTAATATAAAAATCATATGATTGTGATTTTGTGATTACAATTCTTTGTTTTAAGAATCTAAATTATAAAAAATGCACTGGGATGTCAAAATATAACCTATTTTTTTAGTTATTTTATAGTGGATTAAATGAAACATTTTAATATCATTAAAAATAAAATACTATAGATTGTTGTATGTTTGTAGAAATAACATATAAATATATAGTTTTGAAATAATGTTATATAATCAAAAAAGAGATAGGAGAAAGTTCACATGGTTTCTGCAAAATTTTATGAAAAATTAATGAAAATATCTAGAGTGATGGAAAAGGAAGGAGAAGGAATTAGTTATATTCGAAATGAAAAGGAAACTTATACTATTGGAACAAGAAAATATAGTGAAAAAATAGCTAAATTCTTAGATGAAACTGTAGGAACTTGGGAAGGTAGTGAAGCCAACGTGAAAAAACGGAAAAAGAAAGGAAAGGTTAGTGGAGGAGCCGCCAAAAAGGTTGGTTATCTCTGGAAAATTCCAGTTACAGACTAATAAATGATTTTCCGACGGTATTTGGAATTCAATCTTAATAATAAAAGACATGGTGGATTTTGAAGCCATTAAGCTTGTAATTATTAAATTTTTCTATTTTTAATAATTTATTTATTTCTAAATTTCTAAGTAAATCAATAATGTCATTTTAAATTATGATATTATTCTATTTTTTTATATTATAACTGCTTATTCTACGAACTTTTTTTATATAAGTAATGATAATATAAACTAATAATATAGATTAATGGGGCATAAAAGGTACAATGAATAATAGCTTTGACATATTTTCGTTGGTCAGTGAAGACTTTTATACTATATTTGAAAATATGCAAGAGGGCGTTACCGTCTATCGAGTTTTATACGATAAAAATATGAAAGTTACGGATTTAATAATTAAATACGCTAATCCTGCATCTACAACAAGTAGGGTGTTCCTTAATAAGAAATTTATGGGTAGAAGTGTGACTAATCTTTATGGACGGGAAGCAGTAGCACGTTTAATAGAAGAAGTCAATGAAATTTCAGCTTCTGGCCAAATTAAGAAATATGAAACCTATTCTCCACTTTTAGACAGTTATTTTTCTATTTCTGCATTTTTACCTGCAAAAAATCTGTATGTAACACTCACATCAGATATAACAGAACAAAAAAAGGCAGAAAATTATCTACAAAATGCTCACGATGACCTTGAAGTTAAAATCCAGGCACGTACAAAAGAACTATTAGAGGCACTTGAAGAAAAAGAAGTTTTACTCAATGAAATCCATCACAGGGTAAAAAATAATCTACAGATGATTTCAAGCCTTATTAATCTTCAAATTCCATATATAACAGATGAAAATTCGGTTGAACTATTTAAAGATAGTCAAAATAGGGTAAGATCAATTGCTATGGTGCATAACAAGCTGTATCAATCAAAAAGCCTTGATAAAATTGAATTCAGTGACTATATTCGGAATATAATGACAAACCTGCTTCAAACATATGCAGTAGACCAGAACAAAATAAAAAACAATCTTGATCTAGAAAGTATAAACTTAAATATTGAAACAGCTATTCCTTGTGGCCTTATTATCACAGAACTTGTGACAAATTCTATTAAACATGCATTTTCTGATGGAAGAGAAGGTAAAATAGATGTAGAATTGCAAATAGAGGATAAAAAGTTTATTCTTAAGATAACAGATAATGGTATTGGGCTTGCTGATGATTTCAATGTTGAAAATCCAGAATCATTTGGATTACAGTTAGTTGTTTTGCTTGTAAATCAACTTCGTGGAAGTATAGAGCTTAAAAATGAAAAAGAAACTGAATTTTTAATTAAATTTGAAGAATTAAAATATAAAGAAAGAGTTTAACATGTTATTTTATGCAAGTGGTTGATCTGGTTAAATCAGAGAACTCAACATCCCCTCTCCACCTATTTCTACATTCACATTCTATTTCTTCAGGAATAGACTGATTAAGGTTTGATTCAATTATCATGTTTTTAAACTTCTTATTGCACTTTTTACAATTGAAAGGACCTCTTCTTGTCCCAAATCCGGAAGTGTCCATTATTACGGGAATTTTAACTTCACTTCGGACTTTTTTTATAATTTCAATTATGCTCCAAATCCAAGGAGGTTTATAAGAACCTCTGCGCCATAATAACTCCATAAGAGTTCCTTTATGGATTGTTGCAGGACAGAAAGATATTCGATCTACACCAACTTCTTCAGCATATTTAGCAGAAGCAACAGCATCATCAATAGCTTCTTTTTCAGAAGTTAAAACAGGTTTAACAAAAAGATAAGCCTTAGATGTAATTTTATAATCATTTTTCATCTTTTTGATTATATTAATGGCTATTTCGAAGTCTTTATTTAAAAATCCTTTATTTATTTTGTATTTTTTGATATAATCACTGCCGCTTTCAAGCCCAATACTAACCTCGAAAATCTTATCTTGCAAGAGGTTACAGCAATCTTTAAGCACATTTTCACTTACAAACTCTGGACGAGATTCAACTACAACTTCTTCGATATTATCATTCTTATTTAGTATTTTAAGAATTTCATCACGAGCTTCTTTAGGTAATTCCTCTTCATTAAGGAAACTGCCGGATACAAAAATTTTTACAGCAGTTTTTGGTTGAATATCATGTCTTTCCATAAGTTTTTTGAATATATCAATTAATTCACTTGATGAAACCTTTTCAAGGGGTGAATCTGCAATATAACTACACATTGTACATCCGCCAGACTCAGAAAGAGCATGTGCACATCCTGGTGTTGGCAAAATAACAAAAACAGCATTTCCTTTTCCTGAATAAAGCAGGTCTTCTGATGACCAGGAAGCCGAAAGATCGGCTGGTGATTTTTTATCCATTCTCTTAATGGCATTTTCTCTAATATCATACATTAAATCTTGAATTTCCATAATTTTAACCTATTACTAATAATAAAATCATCTTAATTATAACCAGAAGTCTAAGAATATGTATACTATGTATTTATGTTTTTTTTAAAAGTATGGAAAATATAGAAATTACGTATTCAAAAAAGAGTCAAAAATAAAAAAAAGAAATTATTGGTTAGAAGTTGTCTATAACTTCTCCTAATAATTTTATGGATTTTTCTTTGTCAGGACCAATTGGAGAACCAGCAACATATTGAGTTACACCCATTTCTCCGAGAGCTTCGATTTTTGGTACGAAGTCTGCAGGTGTTCCTACAACAGAGAATGCATCCATTAATTCGTCACTAACAGCTCCAATAGCTCCACCGAAGTCACCTTTACCTAAGAATTCTCCGAATTTAGCACCAGTGTTTGGGTCTAGACCGTGTCTTTGGAATACTGGTGGTGGGGAACCTGCTGCAATGAATGCAACAACTATTTTTGCTGCGCCTAAAGCTTTTCCAGCGTCGTCATCTATGGAACAGCAAGTGTAAGCTGCAACATCGACATCAGACATGCTTTTACCAGCTGCGTCTACACCTTCTTTTATAAGTGGGACAGCAGCTTCAAAGTCTTTTGGGTTTGATGCGTTAATTAATGCACCGTCAGAAACTTCACC